>DATLYA010000163.1:0-27154 GCA_035575235.1 Candidatus Methylomirabilota bacterium | reverse complement strand
CGGGAGTGTTCTTTGCCTCCACCACGTCTCCGTATCGGGAGAAACAAGCAGCAGTGACCGTGGCGACGGTGCTGGAGGCTCATCCCGAAATTCGCACCATGGATTTTACTGACTCATTGCGCGCCGGCACCTCAGCGTTGTTGACCGCACTCGATCTTGTTCAGCCTGGAAAAAATATTTTGGTCTGCGCGGGCGATTCACGTATGGGCGAGCCGGATTCACAACAAGAACAGAATTATGGCGATGCTGGCGCTGCTGTCCTTGTTGGCACCGAGAATGTCATCGCCGAACTCGTAGGCTCCTACTCAGTGAGCCAGGAATTTCTTGGCACGTGGCGTACGGAAGAACAGGATTACCTGCGATCGTTTCCTGGAGCGTTCGAGACCAGATTTGGATACAACCGCTTCATTGCCGCTACGGTGCAAGGAGTTTTGCAAAAATGCCATCTCACCCCAAAGGATATTACCCATGCCGCGATTGCCGCGCCTGCTCAGCGTACACTCCAAGCCGCGCTGCGAGGCGTTGGGCTGGATGCGAAATCACAGGTACAGGATACGTTCTGGAACACCGTTGGTGATGCCGGAACCGCGCAGCCGCTTGTGCTGCTGGCAGCGGTGTTAGAGCGTTCCAAACCGGGCGATTTGATCTTGGTCGTAGGCTATGGCGATGGCGGTGACGCCGCCATTTTCCGCGCCACCGAGGCCATGGCTAGTTTCAGGGTAGTGCGCAGCGTTTTCTCGCAGATCGAAGTGAAGCGTACGATGCCGTCCTATGGCAAATACGCGCGCTTCCGCAAGTTAATGCGAAAGGACTATACGACGACGGATATGTCCACGCCGGTCGTGCTCTTACGCGACCAAAAAGAAATTCTGCCGCTGCATGGTGGCAAGTGTCCGAAGTGCGGCACGACCCAATTCCCCATTCATCGTATTTGCATCGAGTGCGGTTATCGTGACGGTCTTGAAGAGGTGAAACTTTCTCGCAAGGGAAAGCTCTTTACGTTCACTCATGATTACCTCACCGAAACCCCTGATCCGCCGACCACGCATGCAGTGGTCGACCTCGACAACGGTGGCCGGGTCTATGTACAAATGACGGATTGTGAGCCGGAGCGGGTGGAAATTGGCATGCCGTTGGAACTCACATTTCGCAAGTATCACGAAGGCTATGGCATCAAAAATTACTTCTGGAAAGCACGGCCGGTGAATAAATAATAGAGAGGCTATTAGCTATCGGCTGTGAGCTTCTAGCCAGACAAAAAACAGGGATGCATTATTTGGCGTTGTAAGGGCTTTCTGGTATTTCTGTAGTTGAACAAAACCTATAAGCTTATAGCTAACAGCTTCCGATAAAGGAGGTGTCGTAATGAATATCCGGGATAAGGTAGCAGTCATTGGCGCCGGGTGCAGTAAATTCGGCGAGAATTATGACATGAGCGCCGAGGACATGATCGTAACCGCCGCATTCGAGGCGTATGCGGATGCGAAGATTGATCCGAGCCAGATTCAGGCGGCGTGGGTCGGTACGCTCAGCTCTGCAAATGCCGGCAACGCGCTGGCTGATCCGCTCAAGCTGTTTAACATTCCCATCACCCGCGTGGAAAACTATTGCGCCTCCGGCATGGACGCCTTCCGCAACGCCTGTATGGCAGTGGCTGCAGGGATGTATGATGTCGTGCTTGCCCTGGGTTTTGAAAAACTCCGCGACTCCGGCCAGCGCGGTCTCGGCGCCTTCGGCAACCATCCTGTCGTTGGCTATGGGACGACCGCTCCTTCTTTGTTTGCGATGGCGGCGAACCGTTATTTCTCGACCTATGGCATTGACAAACGCGCCCTTGCCAAAGTGGCGATGAAGAACCACCACAACGGCACCATGAGCCCAAAGGCGCATTTCCAGATGGAAGTGACCGAGGAACAAGTAATCAATGCGCCGATGATTTGTAGCCCGCTCGGTCTGTTTGACTGTTGCCCGACGACGGACGGGGCCGCAGCGGTGATCATTTGCCGGGCAGATCTGGCCAAATCTTTCCGTCCCGATGCGCTCTTGGTGAAGGGTATCGGACTCGCGGTCACATCGGGTGAGCCGTATCTGAAGCCGGGTTTCGCGTATACAGGGTTTCCTGCTACTGCCCAGGCGGCGCAGTCGGCGTACGAACAGGCTGGGATGACGGTCAAAGATATCGATCTCGTGGAATGCCACGATTGCTTCACGATTACGGAAATTCTCAATATTGAGGATCTTGGTTTGGCCAAGCGTGGCGAAGGGTGGCGCTATGTCGAAGAGGGCCGGGCGGCGATTGGCGGTGAGATTCCGGTCAATCCTTCCGGCGGTCTGAAATCCTTCGGGCATCCTATTGGCGCCACGGGCATCCGTATGATTTACGAGGTGTCGCAGCATCTGTGGAACAAAGCTGGCGCTCGCCAGGTGAAAAATGCAGAAGTGGGCCTCGCGCACAACCTGGGCGGTCCAGGCTCCGTGGGCTGTGTGACCATTCTGGCAAATCAATAGCTGTTGGCTTTCAGCTTTTGGCTCTTAGCTATGAGCGGTCGCGGATACTCTGGAGGATGGAGTGTAATTCATCCTCCGGCTCCTTCCTCCCGTTATTAGATTTCTTCAGAAAAAATCTTTCGTGTTCTATGTGGCTAATAGCTAAAAGCTCATGGCTAAGAGCTTGGTGAGGTGCGTGTATGGATTTTGGGTTTAGTGAGGAACAAGAGCTGTTGCGGCAGTCGGCGGCGGATTTTCTCAATAAAGAATGTCCGATGACCTATGTTCGTCAGATGATGGAAGACGAACGCGGATACTCCGAGGAGTTGTGGAAGAAGATGGCGGAGCTGGGCTGGATGGGCCTGATCTATCCAGAGGAGTTTGGCGGTTCTGGGCTGAGCATGGTTGATCTTGTCGTCGTACTGGAAGAAATGGGTCGGGTTGTGTTGCCGGGGCCATTTTTTTCAACTGTCTGTATGGGCGGGCTGGCGATTTTCGAGGCAGGGAGTCACGAGCAAAAACAGCGGTATTTGCCTGGCATTGCTTCTGGCAACATAAAGGCGACCCTGGCAGTGTTAGAAGAGGATGCCCGTTGGGATGAGAAGGGCATTACGCTGAAGGCGCGGAAGGGCAAGAAGGGGGGGTATTCACTAAACGGTGTGAAGCTCTTTGTGCCGGATGCGCACGTAGCGGATGTCATTGTTTGCGCCGCGTGCACGGCGGAAGGTCCAACGCTGTTTTTGGTGGATCGCCACGCTGCAGGCGTGACGGTGACCCCGCTGAAGACCATGGATCAAACGCGTAAACTGTGTGAAGTGCGCTTCGAGAAAACGCCAATTGGCGCTGATGCCGTTCTTACCGCGCCGGGCAAAGGATGGGACGCGCTGAGGCGCATTTTGGATCGCAGCAAAGTGGCGCTGTGCGCGGAGATGTGCGGCGGCGCCCAAAAAGTGCTCGACATGAGCGTTGAGTACGCCAAGATGCGCGAGCAATTTGGCCGGCCGATCGGCTCCTTCCAGGCCATTCAACATAAGTGCGCCAACATGCTGGTGCAGGTCGAGAGCGCAAAATCTGCGACGTATTATGCGGCGTGGGCAGTGGCGAATGATGCGCCTGAGGCGCCTTTAGCGGCGGCGATGGCGAAAGCCTATTGTAGTGACGCCTATCGGCAAGTGTCGGCTGAAGGGATTCAGGTGCATGGCGGCATCGGCTTCACCTGGGAACACGATATGCATATTTACTTCAAACGCGCCAAAGGGTCTGAAGTCACCTTTGGTGATGCGACCTGGAATCGTGAATTGGTCGCGCAGTACACGCTTGATGTGGCGCCGGCGGCGTAATCGGATTGAGCCATTGAGCGATTGAGTCATTGAAGAATTGCTGGAGAAAGCGTCTTCATTGAACAATGACTCAATCGCCCGATGACCCGATGACTTAATTGTCTTATCGTTTGACAGTTGCGAACTGCCGGAGAAGCAGGAGGAAATATGGCAGACAAACACGATATCGGTAAGGTTGGCAAGCCGATTCCGATACGGATCGAGGCGGGCAAGATTCGCGAGTTCGCCAGGTCAATTAAGGATCCAAATCCGCTGTATTATGATGAGAACCTCGCGAACGCGGAAATCGGCGGCATCATGCCGCCGCCGACGTTTTTAATGACCCTGGCGCATTGGGATGACGGGGAAGGGCGACCGCAGGTGCAAATGGATCTGAAACGCGTGTTGCATGGGGAGCAAGAGTTCGAGTACTTGAAGCCCATCTATGCTGGCGATGTGCTGACCGCCGTTACCAAAGTCGCTGATGTGTATGAGAAGAGCGGCGGCCGAGGCGGAAAAATGACCTTCGTTGTGATGGATACGGAATTTACCAATCAAAAGGGTGAAAAAGTGGCGATCTCTCGCAGCGTAACGATCGAGACTGGTCAAGTAGTGGCGAGATAAGAGGGAAGATTATGGTGCGCACCAAATTGTACTTCGAGGATGTTAAAGAGGGCGACGAGCTGCCGTCATTTACGGTTGAGAATCTCACTCGGACAGATTTTGTGAAGTACGCGGGCGCCTCTGGCGACTTTAATCCTATCCATCATGATCAGACCTTCGCCGAAGCTTCCGGCAACCCTACTGTGTTCGCGATGGGCATGATGAATGCCGGCATCCTGAGCCGCCTAGTGACGGACTATGTCGGAGTAGAGAATCTCCGAAAATATAAGGTGCGCTTCGCCACGCGGGTGTGGCCGGGTGACTCCGTAACCTGCAAGGGAAAAGTGACCAGGAAGATAGTGGAAGACGGCGAACACCTTATCGAAGGGGAAGTGCAAGCGCTCAATCAGAATGGAGAAGTGGCGATTCAGGGCAGTTTCCGCGCCGCGCTGCCGTCGCGCGGCTGATTTGTGCTCTGCACTAGGAGATTATTCTCTTGTGGCGAGTGGCGCCTGACTGAATCGGAGAACTGAAGACCCTGGCGAAGAATTGGAGAACTGGGAAAACGAAGAATCGGTGAGAGCACACGAGGTTTTTTCCTTCTCCGAGACTCCCGCGCTCCGTTGCTTCGCTTCTTTCCCATCACGCAGCGATAGGCAGCAGCCCTGGGGTTGCTGGTTCCTGCCGCCTTTGTTTCAAGCCCCGACGGATGTACTCTGGATCAATTCCCAGTACATGACAGATATTCACAAAAGAAAACGGCCAGCGCTGGTCATTATCAAACAACCACTCCTCAGCCTCTTGGGCGAGCCGCTGGGCGCGACGTCCGCTCTTTCGTGATTGCTTTCGCAGGCAGTCAATTGCATCTTCCAATACGGCCCGCATCAGCGCGACCTCACCTCGTGCGCGGGCAGTGTTGACCGGAGATCCGTAAAATTGTTCAGGCAATACTGCTGCTGGGGGAAGATCGTTCATTGCGGCGCTCAGGTCGTAGAGAAATGGTGATAACGCTGGACGAGGGGGTGATTTCATGTGGCGGGTGGTTGCCGGCTTTGGCATGTTCCTGTTCTCCTCTCCGCTACAAACAGGCGGCGAGGAAAAAAGTTCCATCCTCTCGATTGCACTTTATCGACAGACTAAAAACCAGGAGGGCAAAGATGAGCAGGCTATACAGACATTTTGACACCAAACTGATTCATGCTGGGGAGCCCGAACCTCGTATTGCCGGCGCGGTGATCATGCCCATCTTTCAGACCGCTATGTATGAAACTTTAGGTGAGGCAAATTATCACGATATTCGCTACATCCGCCTCAATAATACGCCGAATCATGTGGCGCTGCACGTCAAGTTGGCTGCTCTGGAGAGCGCTGAGGCGGCGTTAGTGACCACCAGCGGCATGGCGGCTATCTGCACGACGCTGCTTACTGTTCTCTCCGCTGGAGATCATCTTCTGGTGCAGGATTGTCTGTACGGCGGCACGCATGATTTGCTCACCAAGGATTTCGCCGCCTTTGGACTCTCGTACGATTTTATCGATCCGGATGATCCAACCTCATGGAAACGGAAACTCCGACCAAACACGAAAGCTATCTATGTAGAGACCATGTCGAACCCACTGTTGCAGGTTGGCGATTTACAGGCGGTAGCCTATTTCGCCCGGGAAAATGATCTCGTGTCCATTATTGACAATACCTTCGCCAGTCCCGTGAATTTTCGTCCGGTGGAGTGGGGCTATGATCTCTCGCTGCACAGCGCCACGAAATATCTGAATGGACACTCTGATATTGTTGCAGGCGTGGTGATTGGCCGTGGCGAGTTAGTCACTCGCATCACCCATAAGTTGAACCATCTTGGCGGTTCGCTGGACCCCCATGCCGCCTTTCTTCTGCATCGCGGTCTCAAGACCCTTGGGGTACGAGTGCGACAGCAAAACGAAAGCGCGTTGAGGATGGCGCGTTTTCTCGCGCAGCATGCCGCGGTGGCGAGCGTCAATTATCCAGGGTTAGAGAATCACCCACAGTATGCGCGCGCCCGTGAATTGTTTGATGGGTTTGGCGGCGTGCTCAGTTTTGAGCCGCGCGGTGGAGTGGAAGCGGCTGAGCGGTTCCTCAAAAAAACGCGGTTGGCGACTGTAGCGCCAAGTCTCGGCGGCGTGGAAACATTGGTGACGCGCCCCGCGACGACCTCTCATGCCGGTATGGCGGTTGAGGACCGCAAGCGCTTAGGAATCTCGGACAGCTTGATCCGCGTGTCCGTTGGCATTGAGGCGAGCGAGGATCTGCTTGCGGATTTTGAGCAGGCGCTAAGCTGTTAGAAGACCCGCACGACTGTGCACCCACGGTTCGCCAGCAGTTGCAGTACACCGGTGGGGCCTGGCAAATGGAGCGCGCCGACGGCGGCAAAAGTGGATTCACGCGCAAATCGCGCCAGAAGCCGCTCAGCTATACGCTGATTTCTCTCGTCAATAAGACGCTTGAGGAATGCTTCCAGGCTCTGACGTTCCTCAGCCGTGGCGTCAGCGGCGTCAGTGCTCAGCGCGTACAATCCACCGATATCGCGTTGCAGATACAGGGGAATCATTTTCTGCAACAGCAGGTCCGTAGCGTGCGGATGATTGACAATTTCTCTCAGTAGAGACAGCTGGTCTGCTAGCGGTGTGTGCTCGAACACCGCAACCTGCTCTGCCGCCGTTTCAATGCCGCAGACTGTTTTGCCATGTTGTTGAGCCTGTTCGTAGAGCAGCAGGTCAAGAAACTGGCCTGTTTGCGCTTGCGGCATGCTGAGCGTCATGTACACCGCCCATGGTTTAAACTTTGTTAATGCAAGCGCAGGAACGCCTCGCTGTTGCATGAGCGACACAAGCTGTGCGAAGAGCTCCTGGCCGACTGTGTCTTGCAAGGTGTGTCCGTCAGCGTAAAGCATGCTCTTCGTCAGGGTTACGGTGGTGGCAAGATCCGGAAGGAGTTCCATGCAAAATGACTGACTTGCGATTAACGCATGTTGCACGGCGGCGGGAAGTTGCATGACGCGTTGATCTCCGGAATGAATCGTGCCGAACAGATAGCTTGGCGGTGGGGGCGGGTGTAGTGCAGCCGGCGCTTCGATCTTCCACAAGAGTCCATGTGAAAAGGATGAGGAGAGGGGAGGCGAAGCGTTCTGAAGGTCCGGCGTCGCTTTTTCGTCGCCTGGAATCTCGTTGCGCGGCTGATCTGCTGCGCGCAGCGCCGGCGGTTGGCTGTAATGAACTGCGCCCACAGCCTCTTCCCAGCGGAAGAATTGCTGGGCGTTCGCTCTTGCGGATAATGTAAAAAAACTGAAGAAGAGAATGGACAACCAACGATGCACGCGCATGAAGAAAAAATCGGCTCGCGCCTCACTGAGTAAAGAGCAGACGCAAAAAAAGCAGGCTAGCAATGCTGAGCATACAAAAGAGCAACGCGCCGCTGGTAATGGCCAGCGGTGCAAATAAGCGGAGGTTGTGTGGACGCCGCTGTTCGGCGACGAGCAGCCAGAGACTAAAGATCCACAGGATAAAAAGTGAAAGTGCGACGACTGCCATCGTATCCTTTCCCAAGCAAGAGGGGCGAGGAGATAGCAGACGGGACATTACCGATGACGAAATGTGATGCGTCCGCGGGTCAGGTCGTAGGGAGACAGTTCGACGGTGACGGTATCCCCAGGGAGAATTTTGATATAGAATTTCCGCATCTTTCCCGAGGCGTGCGCCAGGACTGTCATTTTGTTCTCTAATTGGACGCGAAACATCGCATTCGGCAATGTTTCCAACACCGTACCTGTGACTTCGATGCCCTCTTTTGCCATATCTTTACACAGCTGGTACCTGATCTCGGTCTTTGGGTCAAGAGTAATAATCTTCTTTGTTTTTCTTGAGAAAAAGCCGCGTTGCATTCTCCGCGGCTTCATACTATCATGCCCCCTCACTCAAGCAGGGTAAAACCGTGCGTATCGCAACAGAAGATATTAAACCAATTTTGACTGCAGTGCACTTCACCGAAGAGGTGCAGGAGCTCAACCGGCTCCTCGCGCAAGACGGCGAAGCGGATTACCAGGTCGCGGCGCCGTTGCAGGTTGACATGACGCACTTCCGTTCTGGCGATGAGTTGTTTTTTAACGGCGTGATTCATGGTGAAGCCATTGGACAATGTGGCCGGTGTCTTGAGGAATACTCATTTTCCTTGGAGCGTGAATTCTCTGTGGTGTTAGCGCCCCAGCCGCCGCTTGGGCGAGAAACCGAGTTAAGTTACGACGAACTGTCTGCAAGCTTTTATAGCGGAGAGACAATTGACGTGTCGGCGCTCGTCTACGAGCAAACGCAACTGGCCCTGCCAAATCCGCCGTTGTGCCGAGAAGATTGCAAAGGGCTGTGTCCACAGTGCGGGGTAAACCGCAACGTTGAAACCTGTACGTGCCAGCCAACATGGCGAGATCCGCGTTTGGCCATTCTTTCTTCTCTACGCGGGTCGTCTTCTGAAGCGGACAAATAACGCCGAATGCGTGATTTTTGTTAGTAAGCTACTAATAGGAGTGGGTAGGGAACTTCCATGGGACTTCCTAAACGGAAAACATCACAATCGAAACGAAATCAACGTCGCGCGCACGATGCGCTACGTGCGCCGCAGTGGTCGACGTGCACAAACTGCGGCGAGGCAGTCCTCCCGCATCGTGTGTGTGGGCATTGTGGATACTACCGCGGCAGGCAAGTCATCGAGGTTGGGGAAGAAGAATAACATTGCACTTTAGTGGATGAGCAAAGTCCTCTCGTGTCCTGGCGCTCTTTTGATCGTTCTTTCTGACGCGAGTTTTATCGCCTCATCATGTATATCGCTGTTGACGCCATGGGGGGGGATCATGCCCCTCAGGCAGTGGTGGAAGGGGCATTTTTGGCCGCCCAGGAGCATGGCATTGCTGTGCTGCTAGTCGGAGACCGCGGGCGGCTCCTGCCCGAACTGACGCGTGTGGGAGGAGCAGAATCATCTCTCGTCGCCATTCGGCACGCCGCTGAGACTATCGAAATGGGAGAGTCTCCGGTGTCCGCCCTCAGACGCAAGCCGAACTCCTCACTGCAAGTAGCTTTTCAGGCTGTCAAGACAGGAGAAGCTGGCGCGGTCGTCAGCGCGGGCAACACGGGCGCGGTGCTGGCGCTCGCCGTTACCGTGCTTGGCAATCTTTCTGGAGTTGACCGGCCCGCGATTATCACCGCCATCCCCGCCGTGCATGGTTATACCTATTTGCTTGACGCTGGAGCCAACATCGAGTGTAAACCGCTTCATCTTGTACAATTTGCAGTCATGGGAGAAATCTACGCGCGCGTTGTGCGGGCTATCGCTGCACCTCGAGTGGGGGTGCTCAGTAATGGTGAGGAAGATTCAAAAGGCACGGACGTGACGCGCGCCGCCCATGAGATATTAAAGAAGCTGCCGCTTCATTACATTGGGTACGTCGAAGGGCGCGACCTGAACAACGGGAAAGTTGATGTCGTTGTCACAGATGGGTTCACCGGCAATGTGGCATTGAAGACGATGGAGGGGTTTGCCGGCTTCTTAACCGGACGTCTGCGCGCCGTGTTCACGGCGAATTGGCGGAATAAATTGGCGTATCTGCTCGTTCGCAGTGCTTTTGATGACTTGCGGGCTACGCTCGATCCCTCAGAAGTTGGCGGCGCGCCGCTCCTTGGCGCTGAGGGGTTGGCCATTATTGCTCATGGCGCTTCTTCACCCAAGGCAATCAAGAACGCGATCCGTGTTGCTGATCAGTCTGTTCGCAGCAACATTAATCGACAGATCGTTGAAAGCATACACGCGCTGCCGGAGGCGACACTTGCGCCGGCGGAGCTGAAACGCGGTCGCAAATTTTGGGCGCAGATCCGTGAACGCTTTCGCCATGCCCGCGACACGCATGAGACTCCGCCGCCGGCGACAGAACCGACGGCGGAAGAGGAGAAGCCATCATGAGCCGCACACTAGCGTTTCTGTTCCCAGGCCAGGGATCCCAGGCTGCCGGCATGGGCAAGGCCCTGGCGCAACAATTTCCTGTCGCTGCGCAGGTCTTTGCCGAGGCGGATGAGGCGCTTGGTTTTAAACTTTCAACGTTATGCTTTGAGGGACCGGACGACGAGTTGAAACTGACGGCAAATGCCCAGCCTGCCATCGTGGCGACGAGCGTGGCGGCGCTCTGTGTGCTTGAACAAGAAACTGGAGCGCGTCCCTCGTACGTGGCGGGTCACAGTCTTGGTGAATATGCGGCCTTAGTTGCTGCTGGCGCTCTTTCGCTGGCTGATGCGCTCCGCGTGGTGCGTGAACGCGGTCGGTTAATGCAAGAGGCCGTGCCTGTTGGCGTTGGCTCAATGGCGGCGCTGTTTAATCTATCGACTGAGGAGGTCGTCCAGGTCTGTCGTGAAGCGGCGCAAGGACAGGTAGTGTCTCCGGCAAATCTCAATGGCGGAGGGCAGGTAGTTATTGCTGGACATACTGAGGCTGTGCGGCGCGCGATAGCGTTAGCGAAAACCCGCGGCGCGAAACGCGCGGTTGAACTCGCTGTCAGCGCCCCGTTCCATTGTCAACTGATGGCTCCAGTTGCTGACGGGCTCGCTCGGGTGCTGGCGGCAGTGACAGTAGCGCCGCCGCAAGTTGGCGTGATTGCGAACGTGACAGCTGAGGTGAATACTGATCCTGCCTGCATTAAAGATCTGCTTATCCGGCAAGTTACGGCCCCCGTGCGGTGGGAAGAGAGCATGCGCAGGCTGCAAACGCTCGGATGTACCGCTGCTGTTGAAGTGGGACCCGGTAAGGTGCTGGCTGGGCTCCTCAAGCGTATTGCACCAGACCTGCCCTGCGCTTCCTTTGGTGAGCCGGCTGGCCTTGCTGATGTAAAAGGAGTGATCGCGTGAGCGGCGGACTGCAAGAGCAGGTGGCGCTAGTGACTGGCGCCTCACGCGGTATTGGCCGCGCCATTGCGCAACGGCTTGCCCGTGAAGGGGCGTTCGTGCTGATCAATTACGTACACCAACAAGCTGCAGCAGAGGAAACTCGCGCGGCTATTATTGCAGACGGGGGGCAAGCGGAACTGTGCCAGTTTGATGTCGCCAATAGCGTAGACGTAACGGCGGCAATTCAAGCGGCGCTCGAACGGTACAGCAAGATCGATATCCTGGTGAACAATGCCGGCTTATCCATTGACAATTTGCTGATGCGGCTCAAAGAAGACGAATGGGACCGCGTCATTGATGTCAATCTCAAAGGCGTGTTTCTGTGTACGAAAGCCGTCGTCCGCTCCATGTTGAAACAAAAAAGTGGACGGATCATCAATTTAACGTCGGTAGTGGCGCAAACGGGCAATGCCGGTCAAGCGGCCTATACCGCGGCGAAAGCAGGCGTCATTGGTTTCACGAAAACAATGGCGAAGGAACTTGCCTCCCGAGCGATTACGGTGAACGCTGTGGCGCCTGGATTTATTGAAACCGATATGACCGGGTCCTTGCCAGATCAGGTCAAATCAGGATATCTGAGCCTTATTCCCGCTGGCCGTTGGGGGACTGCTGCAGAAGTTGCCGAGGTGGTGGCGTTTCTGGCTGGTCCTTTAGCTGGATATATCACTGGACAGGTCATCAATATTAATGGCGGCATGTACACGTAAGACAGAGAGCGGAGCCTCGTGATAGGTTCCAGGCTAGTGTGGAGTAAGGCCTGGGCAATTGAGAGAGGAGGACACAGTTATGGCAGCGTCGTCGGTCGAGGGCCGAGTAAAAGAGATCATTTGTGAGCAATTGGGAGTGAGTGAAGAAGAAGTAACCCCAAGCGCGTCCTTCATTGAGGATCTCGGGGCCGACTCCTTAGACTTGGTGGAGTTGGTAATGGCCCTGGAAGAAGAATACGACATGGAAATCTCGGACGAGGATGCGGAAAAAATTCGCACGGTCCAAGATGTGCTCAATTATATCGAGAGTCATAAAGCCTAAGCCGTCCGCTCTTGCGGGTATTATTCTTTCCCTCCTGGAGAATCGCAGCGGCTTCACGTCCGAGGCCCTGCGATTCTCCGTTTGTGGGCTATCCTTCTGCAGTTATATTGTGTGTTGTGGAGAATCGACATGATGACCGCACTCGCTCAGCGCGATCCCGAGATCTACGCTGCCATCCAGAAAGAACTTGACCGACAAGAGTATAACCTCGAACTGATTGCCTCGGAAAACGTCGTGAGCCAGGCGGTGTTGGAGGCGCAAGGCTCCATACTGACGAACAAATACGCGGAGGGATATCCGGGGAGACGGTATTACGGCGGGTGTGAATACGTCGATATTGTTGAGCAGCTGGCCATTGACCGCGCGAAGGAGCTTTTTGGCGCTGAACACGCCAATGTGCAACCACATTCCGGCGCTCAGGCCAATATGGCCGCCTACTTCTCGCAATTGCAGCCCGGCGACGCCATCCTCAGTATGAACCTGTCCCACGGCGGCCATCTGACGCACGGCAGTCCAGTAAATTTCTCTGGCAAATTTTTCCATGTCATTCCCTACGGCGTGCGCGAGTCCGATCAGCGCATTGACTACGACGAAGTCGCCGCATTGGCGCGGCAACATCGCCCGAAAATGATCGTGGCTGGCCACAGCGCTTATCCGCGCCAGATCGATGCCGCGCCATTCCGGAAAATTGCGGATGAAATCGGCGCCATGGTGATGGTCGATATCGCGCATTTTGCCGGGCTTATCGCGGCTGGTCTGCATCCCTCGCCCGTACCCTATGCGGAAATCGTGACGACGACGACACATAAGACTTTACGGGGACCGCGGGGCGGCATGATTCTCTGCCAACGAGGTTTGGCGAAAAGTATCGATTCATCGGTATTCCCTGGAAACCAGGGTGGACCGCTCATGCATGTGATTGCGGCAAAAGCAGTGGCGCTCAAGGAGGCTCTTTCGCCTGAATTCAAAACGTACCAGCAACAAATTGTCGCGAACGCCAAAGCCTTAGCAGACGCCCTGTTGCAGCGCGGCTTCCGGCTGGTGTCTGGCGGGACGGATAATCACCTCATGTTGTTGGATTTACGGGAGACAGAGTTAACCGGAAAAGTCGCGCAGGAGACATTGGATAAGGCGCGCATTACAGTCAATAAGAACGCTATCCCCTTTGATACGCGTTCTCCCTTTGTGACAAGTGGCGTGCGCATCGGCACACCGGCTGTGACAAGCCGCGGCATGAAGGAGCCGGAGATGGCGATCATTGCTGATTTGATCTTCCGCGCCTTGCAGAAGGTCGGGGACGAGAAGGCGCTGTCGGCGATCGGAGCCGAGGTGCGGGATCTATGCTCCCGATTCCCCCTTGCGCGACTGTAGAAGATTCGACGTTCGCGGTTTACGGTTCAACACTCAAAATGGGAAGTGGGATGGGGACCAACCCCTGGTCTCTAATCCCTAACCCCTAAAAGTATGAAATGTCCTTTTTGCTCGCATATGGAAAACCGGGTGATTGACTCCCGGCTGAGCCGCGACGGTGATGTGACGCGGCGGCGGCGAGAGTGCGCCCGGTGCGAGCGCCGATTCACGACCTATGAGCGCGTGGAAGAAATTCTTCCGTTGATTGTCAAAAAAGACGGCAGGAGAGAAACTTACGATCGTCGCAAAATCATTGCTGGCCTGAAGAAAGCCTGTGAGAAGCGGCCGATCAGCATCACGACAATTGAAGAAGTGGCTGATCGCATCGAACGCGTGCTCCAGAGTCTGGGCGATAAGGAGGCGCCGAGTTCCGTTATCGGCGAAGAAGTGATGCGCCAGCTTTATGAGATTGACAAGGTCGCCTACGTGCGGTTTGCCTCGGTGTATCGCTCGTTTCAAGATCTCGATGCGTTCATGCAAGAGCTCAAAGATCTCATCGGCGAACGGAGCGGAGGAGACGAGCGCCGGCTGCGTCGTCGCGCAGGCCGCCGGGCGTAAGAAAGCGCCATGAACAAGCCTCAACAAGATGAAATCTACATGCAACGTGCGCTGGATCTGGCCGCTAAGGCGCTTGGCCGCACCAGCCCGAATCCAGCGGTTGGCGCAGTGGTCGTGCGCGGCGGTCGGATCATCGGCGAAGGATTTCATCGTCGAGCTGGGTTGCCCCACGCCGAGATTGAAGCGTTGCGCAAAATAAAAGGTTCGGCCAAAGGCGCGACGCTCTACGTCAATCTTGAACCCTGCTCCCATCATGGACGCACGCCTCCATGTGTGGACGCCGTGATTCATGCTGGCTTCAAGCGAGTCGTGATTGGCATGGTGGACCCGAATCCGCTCGTGCAGGGGAGCGGCATTCGCCGTCTGCGCCGCGCTGGCATTGAGGTGACAGTGGGGGTCCTGCGCGAACAGTGCCAACGGCTGAATGAAGATTTCGTGACGTTCATTCAGACCGGGAGACCGATGGTTATACTGAAACTCGCCGCGTCGCTCGACGGGCGGATCGCTACGGCGAACGGGGATTCTCACTGGATCAGCGGAGCACTCTCGCGCCGTCTGGTGCATGAACTGCGCAACCGTGTTGACGCAATTCTCGTGGGCGCGGAGACTGTGCGCCTTGATGATCCGCAGTTGACCTGTCGTATACGCGGTGGACGCGATCCTTTGCGTATCATTCTTGATGGTCGGCTGACGATCTCCCCGACCGCACGGGTATGCACCCAATCCTCAGCGGCAAAAACTGTTGTAGTCACAGCAGAAAATGGCGGAGCAGACCACAAGCGCGCAGCGCTGGAGCAGCAGGGGGTGGAGGTGCTCGGTTTCCCTGCTAAGCAGGGACGCATACGGCTAACGCCGCTTCTCCAAGAATTGGGGCGGCGGGGGATAAAGTCTGTCATGATTGAAGGAGGCGGTCAGGTGGCGGCAGCGGCTCTTCAAGAAGGCGTCGTGGATAAGGTTTTTTTCTTTTACGGGCCAACACTGCTCGGCGGAGAGGGCCGTCCTATGATCGGTCCGCTTGGCATAGACCGGGTTGCCGCTGGTCTGAAACTTCATACAATAGAGCTGCATCGACTCGAGGACGATGTGCTGGTGACAGGGTACATTGGAGGGAAAGAGAACAGCCATGTCAATCGCAGGGGCTCCCGTTGAGGATGCGTTACAAGAGCTGCGTGAAGGAAAGATGGTCATCCTGGTGGACGACCAAAGCAAACAAGGTGAAGCGGATCTGTGTCTTGCCGCTGAGCTTACCACGCCTGCAAGCGTGAATTTCATGGCGACGCATGGTCGTGGTCTGATCTGTTTAGCGATGACTGAGGAAAAGCTCCGGGAACTTGGCATTCCGTTGCTTGGACACGGCCATATGCCGCCACACCAACGAGTGTTCGGCGCCTCTATCGAAGCCCGCCGTGGCGTCACGACGGGGATTTCCGCTTACGACCGGGCTGTCACTATTACTGTAGCAGTGCGGGATGACGCTGGGCCCGATGACATTGTGATGCCTGGTCATATCCATCCGCTGGTTGCTCATCGTGGCGGCGTGGTAGCCCGCTCTGGTTTATCTGAAGGCGCGGTGGATCTTATGCGGTTGGCCGGACTGAAACCGGCTGCGACGCTCTGCACGATTCTCAGGGACGATGGAGAGGTTGCGCAGGGAGAAGACATTGAGGAGTTTGCTCGTCAACATAGCTTGAAGATCGTGAGCCTCTCCAGTCTCATGACCCATCGCTTACGCACGGAAACTCTGGTGCATCGGGTGAGCGAGGGGGACATTGTGAGCCCTTTTGGAGGGAAATTTCATGCAATTATTTACCGGAGCGATGTTGATAGTCACGAACATATTGCCCTCGTAAAAGGTCGAATCGGGGCGCGTGATACCATAACGGTCAGGCTGCATTCCCAATGTTTAACTGGAGATGTATTTGGCTCCGAGCGTTGTGATTGTGGCGACCAGCTCAGGCACGCCATGCAATTGATCGCCGAGGAAGGCAAAGGCGTACTGATCTACTTGAACCAGGAGGGCCGCGGTATTGGTCTCGCCAACAAGATTCGTGCGTATGCACTGCAGGATCAAGGGTTTGATACCGTCGAGGCGAATCTTCATTTAGGGTTCAAGGAAGATTTGCGGGACTATGGCATTGGCGCGCAAATCTTGCGGGACTTGCGAGTGGCGCGGGTCCGCTTACTGACCAATAACCCACAGAAAATTACGGGTCTGGAAGGATACGGGGTCAAGGTGGCGGAGCGGAAGCCGATTGAGATTCCTCCGCATGAGGGCAATATTCAGTATTTGCGCGTGAAGAAAGAAAAGCTCGGACATCTCTTCTCCGAGCTGAAACCGCTGTTGTAAAGCGAGAGAACGACATGGTGCGCATTATTCGCGGCAAACTCGATGCGACGGGACTTCGCTTCGGTGTGGTGGTCTCGCAGTTTAACAGCCTGGTG
Source organism: Candidatus Methylomirabilota bacterium (assembly GCA_035575235.1). Lineage (GTDB taxonomy): Bacteria > Desulfobacterota > Binatia > Bin18 > Bin18 > SYOC01. Next base: position 10,359 of record DATLYA010000163.1, on the reverse strand, counting down.
ACCGAACGTCTGCAAGCTGGGGCGCTGGACGCCCTTTTCCGTCACGGTGCGCGGGAAGAGGATCTTGAAGTCGTCCTCGTGCCTGGCGCATTTGATATTCCCCTGTTTGCGAAAAAAATGGCGGCGAGCGGCCGCTTCGATGCGCTGATTTGTCTTGGCGCCGTGATTAGGGGCGATACGCCGCATTTCGATTATGTATCGGCGGCGATGACGCAAGGCATTCGCGAAGTCATGATGATGCACGGTCTGCCAGTAACCTTTGGCGTGCTTACCACCGACACCGTGGAACAGGCGCTGGACCGGGCTGGGGCAAAAGCTGGAAACAAGGGATTTGACGCTGCACTGACCGCTATTGAAATGGTCAATACGCTGAAAGCGTTAGAAGAAAGAAAGTCCTGAGTAATGAGTCCTGAGAGAGAAACTGTTCTTCACTCAGCACTCAGGACTCAGTACTCAGTACTGATATGGCAACGAAAATTACACGACGACAAGGGCGCGAGTTCGCCCTGCAAGTGCTCTACCTGATGGATATGTTTGGCAGCGAGCCTCGCCAAGCACTGGGATTGTTTTGGCAAAATTTTGAACCGACCGTCACAAACCGCGAGTTCACGACTGAGCTGGTTGAGGGGGCGTGGCGGGAGCGGGAACGTATAGATAAGCTCATTGCCGAAGCAGCCGAGAACTGGCGTTTGGGCCGTTTACCGCGAGTCGATTTAAATTTGTTACGCCTCGGCGCCTATGAGCTGCTTGCGTATCCTTACCTGTCCCCTGGCGTGACCATCAACGAGGCGATCGAGATTGCGCGCCGGTATTGCAGTGAGGATGCGCCCACATTTATCAATGGCATTCTGGATCATATTGCGAGCGTCATAGGAAAGAAAGCACGACCGCATGAGCCAACCGCATAACTCCACGGAAGAAAAATACGACAGCCAGAGCGGACGCGCCCGCTACCGGCCACAAGACATCGAACCGAAGTGGCAACGTTTCTGGCTTGAAAACAAAACGTTTCGCGTCGATGTCGATCCGACGAAACCGAAGTACTACATCCTCGACATGTTTCCGTACCCGAGCGCCGCCGGGCTGCATGTCGGGCATCCTGAAGGGTATACGGCCACGGACATTCTTGCCCGCTACAAGCGGATGCGCGGTTTTAATGTCTTGCATCCCATGGGCTGGGATGCGTTCGGCTTGCCTGCTGAACAGTACGCTATCGAAACCGGCACGCATCCACGCGAGACCACGGCGCGTAATATCGCCACATTCCGCCGGCAAATCCAGTCGCTTGGCTTTTCGTACGATTGGGACCGGGAGATCTCAACTTGTGATCCCAGTTACTACCGATGGACGCAATGGATCTTTCTCAAACTGTACGAGCGTGGCCTCGCCTATATGGCCGAAGTGCCGGTGAACTGGTGTCCCGCGCTCGGCACGGTGTTGGCCAACGAAGAAGTCATTGATGGGAAAAGCGAACGCGGCGGGTATGAAGTCATTCGCAAACCAATGCGGCAATGGATGTTGCGTATCACGGCGTATGCGGAGCGTTTGCTCGCTGGGTTGGAGCAGCTCGATTGGCCGGAAAATGTTAAGGAGATGCAGCGCAACTGGATCGGCCGCAGTGAAGGCGCGCGGATTCGTTTTCGCTTGTGCTCTCCAGATGGAACGCCGCTGCCTGAGGAAGACGCGTTCTTTGAGGTCTTTACTACTCGCCCCGATACGCTCTTCGGCGCGACTTACTGCGTGCTGGCCCCAGAACACCCGTTGGTTGATCGCGTGACCACCTCGGCGCGGCGCAAGGTGGTAGAAGCGTATCGCCAAGAAGCCGCCCGGAAATCAGACCTGGCGCGCACGGACCTGGTAAAGGAGAAAACCGGAGTTGACACTGGCGGTTTCGCGCTCAATCCGGCAACTGGAAAACCTGTCCCTATCTGGGTGGCGGACTATGTACTGATTACCTATGGCACGGGCGCGATCATGGCCGTACCCGGGGGGGATCAACGCGACTGGGAGTTTGCTCGTCGATTCAATCTGCCGATTATCGAGGTGGTTAAAGGCGGAGACATCGAGAAGGAAGCCTACGTTGGTGATGGACCGCACGTGAACTCCGGTTTCCTTGATGGCCTGAACGTTGCCGACGCGAAAAAGAAAATGGTTGCCTGGCTTGAGCAACATGGGCATGGCGAAGGCACGGTGACGTACAAACTGCGTGATTGGCTGTTTAGCCGCCAACGGTATTGGGGAGAGCCGTTCCCAATTATTCATGTCGATGGTCAACCGCAACCGCTTGATCCAGACGACCTGCCTGTATTATTACCCGAGGTGGAGAGCTTTCGGCCAACCGGCACCGGTGAGCCGCCGCTTGCTGCCGTGCGTAGTTGGGTAGAGACAACAGACCCGAAGACAGGCAAGCCTGCGTTGCGCGAGACCAACACCATGCCGCAATGGGCAGGGAGTTGTTGGTATTTCTTGCGGTTCGTTGATCCGCATAACGCCGAGCGTCCATGGGACCCGGCGAAAGAACGCTACTGGATGCCGGTGGATCTGTATGTCGGCGGGGTTGAGCATGCCGTGCTGCATTTATTATATGCACGGTTTTGGCATCAAGTGCTCTATGACTGTGGGCTCGTGTCTACGCCTGAACCGTTCCAACGTCTGGTGAACCAGGGCATGATCCTCGGCTTTAGCTATCGTTATTACGAGGATGCACGCGGCAAGCGGTATTCCTTCCACGAGGTGCAAAAGATTTTTCAGGATGGAGTGGAAGAGCCGACGTATGTGCTGACCGCCAATCCCGGCGTGACGCTTACGGTGCAATATGTGCCGGTTGATAAGGTGCAGTGGCAAGACGAGAAGCCCTATCATCCGGAAGATACTGAGCTCGAACTCGAACCACAGCAGGACAAAATGTCCAAATCGCGGGGCAATGTGGTGAACCCCGACGCTGTCGTGGCGGAATATGGCGCTGATGCGTTGCGCTGCTATGAAATGTTCATGGGACCGTTGGAACAGGTGAAGCCATGGAACACCCGGTCGGTCGCCGGCGTCTCACGGTTTCTGTCGCGTGTCTGGTCGCTGATTATCGGTGATGATGGAGAGGTGCGTGCGACTATCGTTAATGAACCTGCCGACGCGAAAGCGCCCCTGACCCGCCAGTATCACAAGAAGATCAAAAAAGTGACGGAAGATCTTGAAGGCATGCGCTTCAACACCGCCCTGAGCGCGTTGATGGAATTAGTCAACGAGGCGCACAAGGCGGAGCGCTTGCCGCGTGCATTAGTGGAGGGGCTGGTCTTGGCGTTATCGCCGTTCGCACCGCATCTCGCGGAAGAATTGTGGCAGCGGCTTGGACATGCGAAAACGCTTGCGTATGAACCGTGGCCGGCGTACGATCCAGAACTTGTCAGAGACGACATGATGACAGTTGCCGTGCAGGTCAACGGTAAACTGCGCGCGACGATCAAGGCGCCTGCGGAGGCGGACCAGGCCGCCATACTGGCGGCGGCGCGCGCGCATGAGAAAGTGCAAAGCTATCTTGAGGGAAAGACGCTGCGCCGGGAAATCGTCGTTCCTGGCAAGCTGGTCAACTTTGTGGTGGCGTGATGACGAAGTGGAAAGTGGCACGTCGAACGTCGAAAGTTGAAAGTCGGGATTTTTGGCAGTTCATCCGCTTTTTTCTTGTTTTTTCACTTTCCACTTTCCACTTTCCACTTTTCACTTTTGTCTTTCTGTCTGCCGGCTGTGGCTATCACTTCTCTGGAGCCGCGAACCTGCCGCAAAACGTGCAACGGGTCAGTATTGCTGAATTCGACAATGAAACACTGGAAGTTGGCATCGAGAAAGAATTCCAATGGGCCTTGGAGCGAGAGTTCCGCCGTCACAGCACCGCCCTGGTAGCGGAAGACGGGGATGGTGTTGTGTCTGGTGTAGTGCGCCGCTTTGACCTGCGTCCGTTGTCCGTCGACTCGAAAGATCAGGTGCTCGAGTATGAAGTAGCTATGGTCTTTGACGTCAGTTTGATGCAGCGTAGCTCAGGCCAGGTGTTATGGCAGGCTAATGGTCTGCGTGTGACGTACGATTATAGCGCTATTCCCCAAGTCGTGGTGACGACGGCACCGGAATTTCAACGAGGGACGCTGAATCCAGAAGACTTGCGCGGAATCACCGATATGCAGTTCTCCGAGGCCCAGCATCGCATGGCGGTGGAGCGCCTGTTCGCCGCCGCGGCGCGGGAAGTGTATTCCCGGTTAGGGGAAAATTTTTGAATTGTCAGTGAAAAAAGACTGGACGCAGAAATTGAATCGTTGAGAGATTGAGTCATTGGGCGATTGAGTCAGTGCAGGACTGAGCCATTGAAAGAGTAAACCGCTGTGTGATCAGGATAGTGAGGCTGTCAATGACCCGATGACCCGATGAAGCAACGACCCGATGACTCAAGGATTTAAGCAGAAGATGCGGCGGTTTTGCTTTTGTGAACTAAGCGGGCAAGGCGTGCAACCCGGCGAGCGGCGGTATTAGGATGGATCACTCGCTTCCGCCCTGCTTTGTGGAGTGCGCTGACGGCGGCTCGCAGCTGCAAGTCCATCCCCGTTGCGTCCCCAGCCGCAGCTGCAATTTGCACTTTTTTCATTAAGGTCTTCAGACGTGATTTCACTGATTGGTTGCGGGCGTGCCGCTTGAGGTTTTGCCTATACCGTTTATCTGCAGACGATGCCACTCACTATTCTCCTTTCGCTCTTCCTTTTCGTAGCATGGTGACTCAAGGCGATCAACGTCGGCTTGAGCACGCTCGTTCTGTAGCCGCCTTGGAGGGTGAGGAGCATGCCATTATTAAAGCCGCCGGGCAAATTGGCTTTTTTACCTTGCTAAGCCGGATCACCGGTCTATGGCGTGACGTGGTGATTGGCTCCGTCTTCGGCGCCGGCGTGCAGACGGACGCATTTTTTGTCGCTTTTCGTATTCCGAATCTCCTCCGCCGTCTTGTCGGAGAAGGAACATCTACGGCGGTGTTAGCGCCAGTCATCACTGAGTACCTGGTGCAGAGGTCACGCGCTGAAGCGATGGCTCTGGTGCGAGCCTTATGGGGAATCGGCTTCGTCGTCTTAACCCTTCTAACCGCGGCTGGGGTGGTGTTCGCTGCCCCACTCGTGCGCCTCGTGGCTCCAGGATTTGTTGGCGATGCGTTCGCACTCACCGTGACGCTCACTCGCATCATGTTTTTCTATCTGTTCTGCATCGGCGGAGTCGCGTTATCGATGGGCGTGATGCACGCATTACGCCACTTTGCCGCGCCAGCCTTTGCGCCAGTGCTGTTCAACTTCGCCATCATTTCCTGCGCCCTCTGGTTGTCCGGCGTGTTATCCAATCCTATTCTCAGCCTCGCTTATGGCGTGGTGATTGGCGGAGTGTGCCAGCTGACGCTGCAAATCCCAGTGCTACGCTGGTTCAATGTCCCGCTCTGGCCGCGTTGGCAGCCTGGACATCCAGCCATCAAGCGCATATCCGTACTCTTGCTTCCATTACTCTGCGGTACAGGCATCTATCAGGTGAATCAGATTGTGAGCACCTTGCTTGCCTCCCTTCTGGCCGCAGGCAGTGTGTCGGCATTGTGGTATGCGATGCGGCTCTTTGAATTCCCTGTCGGCGTTTTCGTGACGGCGCTGAGTACGGCGGCGCTGCCCAGTCTCGCGGCGCAAGCGCAACAGGGAGAATTGATCCCATTGTGTGCGAGTCTCGGATTCGCCCTGCGGCTGGTGAATTTCGTGGCGTTGCCGGCGTCGGTCGGCTTATTTCTTCTGGCCGAACCACTCTCCTCCGTACTGTTCTTCCATGGCGCTTTTGGCGCTGGCGACGTTCAGAAAACTGCGGCCGCTCTACAAGGATATGCCGTCGGGCTTTGGGCGATCGCAGCCACGCGGCTTCTTTCCGCCTGTCTGTATGCATTACAAGATACGCGCACGCCGGTCATTGGCAGCGCTATCGCCTTTGTGGTGAAAGTCGCCTTCAGTGTGATGTTGATGGGAGAGGTCGTGCTTACCGCTGGGGCGCACAGCGCTGCGCGTTTTGTGGCGTGGCTGACAGCTGCTTGCACTGTTGTACGCTGGGGCGTCACCGGTCTCGCTGTAGCGGCCTCCCTATCGGCTTTCGTGAATCTGCTCGTGCAGGCGAGCGTGGTGATTCGGCGGTGTGGCGGTTTTCCTTGGGCTGCATGGCGCTCATCGTTGATGTGGAGTCTCGCGGGCTGTAGCGTCATGGCCATACTCCTGCGGTGGGTCGCAGCGCAGATCGCCTGGGTAGACGCTGGAACTCCGTTTGTCGAGCGATGTATCGTGTTGACAGCCGCAATCCTGCTTGGCGGCGTTAGCTACCTTGTCGTGGCCTGGCAAGGAGGAAGCAATGAGTTTCGCGCCCTCGCCGGCACGTTACCCCAATGTGCGCTTCGCTTCCTCCCACAATTCCTCCAACCGCGCGCGTGAGGTGTGATGAATATCTGCCGCTGCTTCTTCGAGCTTAGTCTCGATATAACGGACGCGGTCGCTGAAGCGTTTGCTGGCTTTGCGTAGAGCGGTTTCCGCGTCTAGGTTGAGATGACGGGCTAAACTGGTGAGTGCGAACAGCAGGTCGCCGAGTTCGTGTTCTTGTTGCTCGGCATGCTGCGTGGTAAGCGTGTCGGCCAGCTCATGCGTTTCTTCTTCAACCTTCTTCAATACTTCTCTCGCTGAGGTCCAGTCGAATCCCACCCGCGAGGCTTTTTCGCCTAACCGTTGCGCCTGGATCAGAGCCGGCGCGCCGTGCGGCACGCCGGCAAGCACGGAACGGTCCGCTTTGCCTTTCTTTTCCTGCGCTTTGATCTTCGCCCAATTCTGTACTACCTCATCCGCATCTTTGACCTTTACGTCGCCGAACACGTGCGGGTGCCGCCGCACCAATTTATCGCCAATAGCCTGTGCAACATCGTCAATGGTGAAAACCCCGGCCTCAGCCATTAACTGCGCATGAAAAACAATCTGTAACAGCAGATCACCAAGTTCCTCTTTGAACGCCTGCAAGTCCTTTGCTTCCAGGGCTTCAAGGACTTCATAGGTTTCTTCAATTAGATAAGGCTTCAATGTGTCAGGCGTCTGTTCGCGATCCCACGGACAACCCGTAGGACCGCGCAAGGTGGCCATGATTTCTACAAGGCGGGAAAACGCAGCATGCGGATGTTGTGACATAAAAAAGTCATAGCAGATTGCTTGACGATGAGGAAACCTGGCAGCCTGGGGTTCATCCCTCAATTACTGATCTCAGCACGCTCGTTGTCGTACGAAAATGCAATTTTGCTACCTGGCCGAGCGCTTCTACGCCATGGCGTTTGACGAATTCTTTCCCGGCGGTGATGACAAGATCGCTGGCGCCTTTGGGAAGCGTGACGCCAAAGCGGGTGCTGAGCTCTTGCAGGCGACGCAGAAATTCGGCGCGGGCGATAATTGAGGCGGCGGCTACGGCGACTTCTTCTTCCGCGCGCGGTTTCTGGATGAGCGTAATTGCCCGTCCTTTGGCCATGAGCGCGCTTGCCAGGAAGCGCTCGTCGCCGAATTGATCGGCCACGACCCGGTCGCACGAGACTTTTTCCAACAGGTTTTCAATCGCTCGCGCATGCCCCCAGGCTAACAATTTGTTCAGATTCTTGAAGGAGGCGTGCAGGCTATTGTACCGCTCGGGGCCAATGGTCACGATGGTAAAGGGGCAGAGTTCGCGAATGTGCCTGGCGAGTTCGGCGGCCTTTTTGTCGGAAACAGCTTTACTGTCGCGTGCTCCGAGCTGACGCAGCATGTCCTCTTGGTCGCGTGGCACATAGACGCCCGCGATCACCAGCGGTCCAAAATAATCGCCTTTTCCTGATTCATCAACGCCAATCTGCCCGCTCTGGCCGCTCTGTCCGATCTGGCTAGTTTGTTTGTTTATCATGTTGATTCAGGCGAGCGCAGCGCTGAAGCCGGTGAGCGTGATTCGTTGAGGACGACGACTCTGTTGTTTTGAATCGTGAGTCGACTTTCGGCATACAACTGAAGCGCTTGCGGATAGATGGTATGTTCCTGTGCAAGGATGCGTGCGCTTAAACTCTCTTCCGTATCATCCGGATATACAGGGACAGCCGCCTGGATGATGATGGGACCATGGTCCACCTCTTCGTCTACGAAATGAACCGTAGCTCCCGCAACACGCACTCCATGTGTCAACGCTTGCCGTTGCGCGTGCATGCCAGGGAACGCGGGTAACAGGCTGGGATGGATATTCATGATTCGCTGTGGGAACGCACGGATAAATGTTGGTGAAAGCAGTCGCATAAACCCGGCAAGCACAACCAGTTCCACTTTCTTGGCCTGTAAAACTCGGACGAGTTCCGTTTCAAAGGCTTCGCGTGACGTATAATCTTTATGCGAAATTACCTGAGTTGGTATTCCATGGCGGCGAGCGCGTTCGAGTCCGTAGGCGTCGGCGCGATTGCTGATGACCACGTTAATGGTCGCATGCAACGTGTTACACGCAATGGCATCAATGATCGCTTGCAGATTCGTGCCGCTGCCGGAAATGAGCACGCCGATAGGAAGAGGAGAGGTCATGGAGGAAAGATGTACCATGGAAACCGGAGGATGGGAAACGGGAGACATTTACCTCTTCTCCAGCACTCTGACGCTTCCGCAAGGCTGTCCAGCGATTGGACTGTCTAACTATTCGATTGTTTTAGGCTTCAATGCGGAACGGCGCGGGCCAGGGTGAACACGTCGACTGCCGCAGCTCCAGCGCGCCGTAACACTCGGGCGCATTCATTAACGGTTGAGCCAGACGTGTATACATCATCAATGAGCAGCACGGTTTTCTCTTTCAGTCGCGCTGTGTTTTGCACCGCAAAAGCCCCTCGTACATTCGCGCTTCGTTCCCTTTCATTCAGCTGAGTCTGAGGTGCGGTAGGACGTATGCGCTCTAGCAGAAAGGGATCAACTGGAATTTGCCGCGCGTGTCCGATCGCTTGAGCGAGCAAGAGCGATTGATTGAACCCGCGCCAGCGCAAACGGTCGAGATGGAGGGGAACAGGAACGGCAAGGTCATAGTGTTCCTCTGCCAAAGGAAAAAATGCCGCTGCGAGATCGGCCAACGCTCTGCCCGTGCTGAGTCGGCGTTGATATTTAAAGTGCTGAATCGCCTCGCTTAAAGGTTGGGGTGTTGCCCCGCCAGTATGATAGAGTGCCCAGGCCCGTGCTTTGCGGAACGCGGGCCGTTGTGTGCGACAGCGAACGCACAGGTGATCAGGGCCAACATTCTCTGCAAAGGGAAGGCCACAACTCGTACACAACGGCGCTTGAACACGGCGCAGAAACCGTTGGCAGGTCGTACAGAAGTGCAGATGGAGTGTGTCGTACACACCGCATCCGAGACAACGGTGAGGGTATAAAACCGTGAGCGCAGCTGTGAGAAGAGCATGCACACGCTTTATATAACGGTCCGCTCTATCGCTCGCAATTCACTCTTGCCTGGTGAAGATTGGGATCGTTTTTGCCGATACTTCTTGTATGAAACAGTTTTTTCAAGGACTTGTGTTGGGTAGTTTGCTCATGTATTGGTACCTCAACCACAGCGCTGGCTTTCTCCAGGGTATGCAGCAGTGGTTTTCTCCGCTGCGGTGATAACGATCGTTCATTCCTGCATGGGGTAAGCCAAGACTGCCTCTCTCAGTGTCCGTTGTCATCCTCTCTTTGGCGCGGCACTGTTTGCAAGGGCGCGCTGGGGGAGAGAAAGGAGCTGGTCATGGCCGCTGAGGGAAGCGTCGAGGGAAGAAAGCAACGCCCCATCATTGAGTTTTTACGCCTGCCAACAGCCCCAGGAGAGAAAGCTTATCTCGTAGGCTCTCGTTGCCAGGCGTGTGGCGCTACGTATTTAGGCCGAGATCGAGTCGGTTGCAGCAAATGCACCTCAACCGAGCCGCTCAAGGAAGTCCGCTTGAGTGATCGTGGCTCTTTGTATGTCTATTCCATCGTCCATCAATCTGTTCCTGGCGTGCCAGTTCCGTATGTGTCGGCTATTGTTGACCTGCCTGAGGGAGTCAGCGTTCGTTGTAATCTCATTGATGTTGAGCCAGACCCGGCGAAACTGCAATTCGGGATGCCGGTCGAGATGGTCACTCGCAAGGTGCGCGAGCGCAAGGAGAAAAATGCGGAAGGGGTTGAGGAGCCTGTCGACATCATTGCTTTCTTTTTCAAGCCAAGCCAGAATTAACGCTGTCTCAGCGAACCGCAAAGGAGGCGACTATGAGAGATGTATATGTGCTCGGCGTAGGCATGATTAAGTTTGGTCGGTATCCAGACAAAGACGTCCCGCAGC
>DATLYA010000162.1:0-6243 GCA_035575235.1 Candidatus Methylomirabilota bacterium | reverse complement strand
GATTTAAAAGCGTGTCCGGTGAAAGGACTCAATCGCAACGGAGCATTCGTCATAGTCAGCGTATGGCTATATCAAATCATCTTCTTGTCAAATTACCGCCTGGGCAAATCAGTGGCTCAAATCAAGGATGCCATCGATTGCACTCGCTGGCGATTAGCTGCCTGATTTATGCACAAGCTTCATTTAACATAGACGTTGACGCATGGTGGAACGCCGCGCAAAAGCGCGACTCGAAGCTCGCCTTCCCGTCGAACCCGGACGAAGAGATGATCCTGCGCTACCATATCATCGAAAAAGCGGCAGAGAATACAGAACTCGTCTTTCGCTTCGGCGTCGTGCAAGGGCAGCACAAACACGATGGCCGTATTACCATTTTTCGCACACTCATTGTGCGGCCTTTTGTAGAGGACCTTTCACACCGGCTCGGGGAAGCGGCGGACTTGGCGACGCCGGAAGCTCGCGCCATGCAGGCAGTGCCGCTGAGCAGAATACCCAGCCCCAAAGAGGTGAAAATCTTCCTCAGCCACAAATCAGTGGATAAGCCGCTAGTCTATCGCTACTACAACGCGCTGAAAGCGCTCGGGTTTGACCCATGGCTGGACGAGTCCGACATGCCTGCCGGCGCCAACCTGGAGCGGGAAGTGCTGCGCGGATTCGAAGAATCCTGTGCGGCAGTCTTCTTCATCACAGAGAACTTCAAGGATGAACGGTATCTGGCGACCGAAGTCGATTATGCAGTCCTGCAGAAGCGCAAGAAGGATAAGAAGTTTGCCATCATCACCCTGCGCTACACTAACGCCGCGCCGGTTCCTGGGCTTTTGATTCCATACATCTATAAGGATGTGGCGAACGATCTTGAAGGGTTTAACGAGCTAGTTAGTACTACAACGAAGGATCGGAAGAAGTTATAGTATCAGCCTTAATTACTTGAAAGAAAGGCTGCTGACATGGCTTCCACCGTTGAAACAGTGCCCGAACTGAAGCTTAATTCGCGCGACATCCAGGGACTGGCCGATGAGTTAGAGCGTTATCACTCTATCTACAGCCCCTTGTTCGCTCGTCGCGAGCAGCGCCATTGGGCGAAGCTCTACCTCCAGGGGCTCCTCTCAGATCTTCCGCGGAAGTCTATTGAGCCGATGGCTTTGGAATTGATCGGACCCCGAACCACCCATGTCCGTACCTTGCAACAGTTCATCTCTATCGGAGCCTGGGAGGATCGCCCCATCCTGCAACGCCATTGGTCGGAGGTCGATTCTCTGCTGGGCGAAGAGGATGCCGCCCTGATCGTTGACGGCAGTGATTTCCCCAAGCAAGGCAAGGCTTCGGTCGGCGTCAAGCGCCAGCACTGCGGCGAGTTGGGGAAGAAGGCAAATTGTCAGGCGGGCGTCTTTCTGGCTTACTGCTCGACGAAAGGCTACACCCTGCTTGACAGCCGGTTATACCTGCCTGAGGACTGGGCCACTGATGAAGAGTTTGCTCGGAGGCGGCGGCGCTGTGGTGTGCCCGAGGCGATGAGCTTTAAAACGAAGCCGGAGCTAGGCGCTGAAATGGTGGAGGCGGTACACGCTTCGGGCCGGCTGCGCTGCCGCTGGGTGTTGGGTGACGCAGCCTTTGGCCACGACACGAAATTCCTCGAAAGGATTGATTCGATAGGATTGTGGTATCTGGCCGAAGTGCAGCACAGCGACCGGGTGTGGCTGAACCGCCCCAAGGTAGTGGCTCCGAATTGGGAAGGGCGAGGCAAAAAGCCAGGCCCCAAACAGACGCGTCCGCATCTGGCACCGGGAGAGGCAAAGGCGCAGACGGTGACGGTCGTAGCTGACCAACTCGCTAGCCACCAGTGGCAACTCTTAACGATTAAAGAGGGGAGCAAGGGGCCACAGAAAGCGGAATTTGCTGCCTTGCGGGTGGTTGCGGTACGCGATCATCTGCCTGGTCCTGATGTATGGCTGGTGCTGAGACGCAACATCGAGACAGGGGAGTTGAAAGCCTATGTGAGCAACGCCGGAGCCGACGTCCCGCTAGAGAGGTTGGCGCGCTTGAGCGGGATGCGCTGGCCCATCGAGACCTGTTTTGAAGATGGGAAGCAGTTGCTTGGGATGGGAGACTACGAAGTGAGGTCGTGGCGAGGATGGCATCACCATATGACAATGGTGATCCTGGCACACATGTTTCTGGTGAGGATGAAGCTGAAGTTAAAAAAAAGCGGCGGCCTTGACATTGCCGCAAGTGGTAATCCTCTTGAGCGCAATCCTGCCGAGACGAGAGGCAGAGGCGAGAAGATTGATAGGCCGGTTAAGATACACGCAGCAACGAAACCACGCCGCGTACATCTCACACCGCAAGCGCCACATCGCTGTTTATAAGAAACGTGGCGATCCTTCGTTGTAGTATTAGAGCGTTGCCCATAGAGATGGGACCAGTGCGTTGGAAAGCAGCGGTTATCTAAACTGGCTACAGCGCTTTTCTCAGCGCCACAGTGAAAAACGGTTAAATTGGTGGCGCACTGTATTTTGCATTCTGAGCGAGGAAGGAAACGCCTATGAAAATCTGGAGAAGCTACGGATCGGGTCACTCCGCTCGCCTTACGGTTGTCGGTGAGTTTACTACTGTAGAAGACGCCTCGCTGATAGAGCAGGTTGTGGAAGATTTCGTAAACGCCGAGTGGGAAGGGAGGTATCCCGACGTCAGAGCATTCATTAAAGCTTGGAGTTCTCGATTACGCGGCGTAGAAATGCTTGGGCCGAACCAGTCAGAATTCCAAATGGGGATCGACAACTCTGCTGACGTCGCGAGGAGCGGGACACGGGTTGAGGTTTCTCGCATCCGGACTGCGGAAATCGGCGGGATCATTAAGCTCATGCTGATGAAAGACCCGACAGAAATTAAGGTCACGGGAAAACAGGCCCATGAAAGTCCGATATGAAAGCAGGGGCCTGCACATTTATGATCGGGTCACTGGCTGCCACGGGTGCATGAAGGCAAAGTTGTAAGAACATGGTCAAAGAGGTTAGACTTCGCAGCTACAAAACTAAAAACCTACTCAGAAAGGAAGTCTAACCCTCAATGACCTTACTAGAAACGCTTATAGGAGCGACCCGGCACTGGAAACAACAGCTTGAGCAATTTCCGCAAACGTGCCCTGAGCAGGCGCGTCTCCTGGCTCATAGGGAAGAAGCCGCGCCACAACTAGGATGGCAGATTGCGCAACTGGTTTTGCAGCATTCCCTTGATGAAGTCGGCAGCGGCCATGTGGGCCGTGCCCTCGCCTGTGCGTGTGGGCGTGGGCGTTTGCAGTACCAGCGGTCGCAGGCGCGCACCGTGAGCACCCTGGTCGGCGACATCACCTACCAGCGCGCCTATTATTACTGTCGCGTCTGTGGTGCCAGCAAGCGCCCTCTGGATGCAGCGCTCGGGCAAAGCGCCCGCGAACTCGCTGCCGGGATGGAGCGCCACCTTGCCTTGTTAAGTGCCCATCTCCCATTTGCGGGGGGGCGCAGGTGTTGCGAGAGATCGCCGGAGTCGAGATCAGCGCCCGGCAGATGGCAACCGTGGCAGAAGCCATCGGCGCGGAAGCGGAACAGAAAGCAGTCGCCGAGGTGGATCAGGCCAGCCGCCAGGGACGCCAACCGGCCCGCACCCCGCGCGTTGGCGCAAGCACGCCGCGGGTCTGGGTGATCGAAATGGATGGCGTGATGGTGGGGATGCAAGGTGGCGGCTCCGATGAGGTGAAAGTGGGCGTTATCTATGAGTTAGAAAAGCGCGTGGCGATTAGTAAAGGCCGATGGGAATGGCCCGAAAAGCAGCGCGGTGCGAGTAGGGACGGGGTGGGCGATTTCCGTAAAAAGCTGTGGGCGATGTCGGTCAGGATGGGCGTGGCCGAACAAGGTCGTCTGGTCGTCATCGGTGACGGGGCCGAGTGGATCGAGCCGCCCGTAGACCTGCTGTTGTACCAGGCGACGCCGATCATGGATTTCTCCCATACGGCAGCGCGCATCTGGGCGGTGGCCGGGGCGCGCTTTGGCGAGGGGAGCAACCCCTGCAAGGAGTGGGCGCACAAAAAGCTAACCGCGTTGAAGGGCGGCGAAGTCGAGCGAGTCATCCGCGCCCTGAATCAACTCAAGATGGAAAAGGCGGGACAAGAAGCCGTCCGCGCCGAAGCGGTGAGGTACGTAAAGGACCACAAGAGCGGGATGGCCTATGACGAGTATAAAGAGGAGAGCCTGCCGATAGGGGGCGGCGCCATAGAGGGAAGTTGCAAGTATTTGGTAACGGCACGCTGTAAACAAGCAGGCATGCGCTGGCCGCCGCAAGGGGTCAAAGACATCCTGGCCCTGAGATGTTGGATCCTCAATGAGCGTTTGGATGAGTTACGCCCAAGCCCCCAGGTGGTTATAGACTGGGCGAGGGCTGCATGAGCTTTGCAACTTTGGCTTCATGCACCCGGCTGCCACATGCTTCTGGACGAATGTCAGGTAGGCGAGCGAAAATGGAGCAAAGCACCCTCTCTCGTCAGCATAGCCTTGACGAACGTTTGTGATCTTGCGTGCGAGTTTTGCTACGCGCCCAAGTCATCCCATCACTTAGAATTCGACGAGGTACTTGGGTGGTGTAAAGAGTTGGATGCCCTCGGCACACTGGAAGCGGCGCTCGGCGGCGGCGAGCCAACCCTTTACGGAGGGTTGGCCGCATTGTGTTCGGCTATCTGGGAGCAGACGGAATTGGGGATTTCAATAACTACTCACGGTCATCATCTGGTCGTAGGCTGAGATAATCTCAGCCCGACCGGACATAACCGCAATAGCTCGATAGACGAATACATATGATCAGCCAAAGCCGCAGCCATCGCGGGCGTGCGTTTTTGCCAACCGCCTGTAGCTTTCTTCTGCCGCAAGCTGCGATGTGGATGGTGAAAGTTATAGCACACGGCAGTGATATAGCTCATCCAGTCGTGGCATCTGGTCCGCCTCGAAAAGCCAAGAGTTTTTCGCGCCTTGCGCCCATTGCGCATGCGGCCCGTAAGGTTAAATCGCTCAATGGCGCTGGTGTTGGCCTTCGTCCACCCCATCTCGGCGACGACCTTGCGGAGTTTGCCTTTACCAAAGATCGGGCGAATTTCTACGGCATGCACCCTCCCCCCGGCGATGCTTAATGACTTGGGCATAGACCAGGTCGTGCGGCACGCGCACGATGGCGGCGGGTGGGCGGCCTCTGCGGCCAGTATGCGGGACTCTGGAGCGATCCCCAAACACTTCCCGTATGGCCTCGAGGTAGGCAGGCTCCCCATCGGTGAAGATGGCCGGCCTCTTACCCTCCACCGCCAGCCGCGCGGCGGCGTCTTGCACCGCTTGCAGGATCATCTCCGCCGTGCGCTTGCCGGGAAGGATCGTCAGCAGCAGCTTCGTTTGCGGGTCGATGCAATTGAGGTCCCAGTGATCCCCGGCTTGATCAGGATCATCTTCTGTGCCAAGGCGCTTCTGCTTCTTGGTCGTATACGACCACTTCTCATCAAATTGCAGCGCCTGAGGTCTGAGGTTACGAACCAGTTTGTCGTGCAGCGCTTTACTGGCGCGACCGGCGACCCGCACCAGGCGCGAGACCGCATCTTTCGAGACCCCGACCAGTTGCGCCGTTGCCGTCACGCCACAGCCGCTGTCGAGATGCTCAATAACACCAGCCGCTTTGGTTTCAGGGATTTTGGAGTTAAACAGGGCCGTCCCCTTGCGCTCGGAGAACTCCTCAGCGCAGGAGCGACAGCGCAAGTAGCGGATGCGGTCGCGGCCATAGACTTTGCGAACTTTCAAATTGCCGGCTCCGCGTTGGCTAAAGAGTTTGCAATCGGGGTGCATACAGCACAAACTTCCAAGGTCCGGTCTTGCTTCCATTTTTCCTCTAAACGTCGTGGTTTGGAATCAAATGGAACAAGACCGGATGGTTATCAACCGTCCTGAGATAATCTCAGGCTACTACCCAAAAAGCGCTACCGCGTATAGCTGGAAGTCCCAGTTGCTCCGCTTCGTCCAGCCGTGGCCTTCATCTTTTGCCAGAAGAAACCAGACCGGTATGCCTCTCTTCTTGACGGCCGCCACCATACGCCGGGCCTCCGCAGCAGGTACCCTCGGGTCGTTCTGCCCTTGAGTGATCATGAGGCGAGTGGCCTCCCTCCAAAATCGTCAACCTGGCCGCGGAGCAAACGGACCGGCTCGCCCTCCAAGGCTCCAATGGCGCAGCCCAGTGAGTCCA
>DATLYA010000161.1:0-7299 GCA_035575235.1 Candidatus Methylomirabilota bacterium | reverse complement strand
CCCCATCACAAACGCGCATGAGCGCTTGACCGAGTCGCCGCGATAGACGGTCATCTCACCTTGGGTCAGTTCAGCAGGAAGAAGAAGTTGCCGGCGCGCCAGGGTGATGATGTCGCGCGCGGTCGGCGCTGCGATACCGAGTGACCACGGGGAAAAAACGCTCAACCCCAGTATGCACCAGAACAACATCCTTCTCATAACGCCCCTCTCTTTGCATCACGCACCTCGGTAACAACGCGGCCATGAACAGCAGGGAGCCCATCGCGCACGCTGTTAACATCAGGCCCATCATCCACCCTAATTGCCGCACCGGCAGAAAGTGCGAGCTGATCAGCGGCAAAAAACAACACGTATTCAGGAGACAATCAGTCAGAATCACTCTGCCCTCGGCGTCCAGCGTTCGCTGGAGCGCTTCCAACGGAGAGAATTTGTCAATCAGTTTCTGGTAAGCCAAGGCCATATACAGGCTAAAATCCGTGGCGGCGTTGATCGCCAACGCGCCAATCGGGGCGGTCGCCATATCCAACGGAATGTGGAACAGCCACATTGTCAGCCCCATGATCGCCGTGGCGAAGAAGAGCGGCAATGACATGACTACCCCGCCCCAGACTGGCGATAACCGCGCCCGACGTAACCGCCGGTTGTTGCGCCACAACAAGAGACCACACAGGCAGGCCACGCCGATTTGTGAGGTAAAGATGTTGCTCACTTTTCCTTCGCGCACATACTTATCCACCTGGGGATAGAGCGGCACCTTGTTGAAGGGAGTGACTTGTAAATCAGGGAACGCGTGCTGAGCCAGCGTCAAGATCGCATCCCGAAAACGTCCTAATTCCACACTATCATCAGTCCCATACGAAACAGCAATGCGCAGTCCTTTGGGGAAATAGAGTTGCCGTTGCACGGCAGGCGCGAGCCGATTCTCGATGAGAAAAAACGCCGCCGCCACTTCCTCTGGAGTCTCTGGCAGCGGCTTCCTGAACGATTCCCTCGCAATCTGCCGCACCGTGCCGATAATGGACGAGGTTTCGCGGCTGCCTGGGAGAGTTTTCACGGCGGTTTGAAACTCCCAGGCGCGCGCCAAAAAGTGTGGCGACGCCAGGGTGTCGCCTCGCCGCGATTCGACTAAGAGATCAAGAAACTCAAACCCGACGTTACCGGGTCGGTTCAGAATGCGCGCTTCACGCTCCACGAGGGTGCCGCGGATAAACTCTAGTGCACGGGTATAGCTTGGAATATCCCCCTGCAAAAACACCACAGCCGCAACGATGAACGCCCCGCAGACTCCTACCGTCACCGCCCACGGACGATATCCGGCGGCGAGCCACGCGGCGCCATGTCGGCAGCTGACGGCCAGACGGTCAATCACGGTGGAGAATCTCTTGAGCCCTTTCAAGCGGTTCTGCGTTTGCAGAGAGAGTGGCTTCTGCCGCAGGGAAGAAGGCGCTGTCAGCACATCGCAGGCGGGCAGAACACAGGTGGCCATGAACAACAACCAGACAACGCCGAGAGAGGCGCCTACGCCCAGTTCGCGAATGGGTTTGAGGCCAAATGACCACAACGTCGCAAACCCAAAAGCGGAAATGAGCGCGGTCGTCGCCAGCAGTCCATCCACCGCCCGCGCGTGGAGCCAGCCCTGCACACGGTCGTCGGCGTTGCTCTCCGCCAAGGCGGAGAACTTGTGTAGGGCGAAGCTGGTTCCTTGGACAATCACGCTGGCGTACGCCAGCAAGGAAAACACTCGTTCTGGAACTCCGATCAACCCCATGGCCCCGCGGGTCCACACAAACCCGCCAATCACCATGACGCCAACGCCGACGAGGGCGGCGCGCCCTGAACCCAGAGTCACCCAAAAGACAGGCAGCGTCAGCCACACGCCCAGAAAGACTAACGAGAGAATATCGACGTTCAATCCTTGATCGATGAGTCCTCGACCCATCGTCCAGCCGCTCACGCCCAGCCACGGCTCCTGTGGCGTAATGTCTTTCTTCCACAACCATTCCCACCAAGGGATGGGCCGTCCTTCGAGAAACTCCACCGTGCGGCGAAACTCTGCAATTTCGTCATAACCGGGGGGCAAATAGCGCACGACCGACGCCCAGGAAAACTCCCGCCCCACCAACAAGCCAAACACCCCGGCGTCGTTCGCAACCTGAGCGCGCCATTCTTCTATATGAAACTGCGGCGCGGCCAGACGAGCCTTTGTGATATACGGCTCGTCAAGCAACGTTTCTCCGGTGTCGTGATACGCAGGCGTGGTCGCCAGACTCACCACGGTCTCGCCGAACGCCTGCTGTGCCGCGCGCGTAACCTGGAGGATCTTTTCCGCATCTTTCAGAGCATGAACGCCGGTATTGATCACAAAGGGAATGATTTCCCTGCCCTCGAACCCTTCATGCACCTTGTCTTGCACGTAGCGGTTCATCTGTTGAAAAGGATCGTCTTCACGCAAAATGACATCACTGTCGAGGATGCCGGCCTTTTGCACCCGGACATTACCCCAAAGGAACAGCCCGGAAAGCGCGAAAAAGACGAACATGGCCGCCAGAGGATGCTGAATACTCCAGGTCCGCGGATCATAGTGTTGCATAAGGCATCCAGTTACGCGTAGGGGCGGCACTGCGCGTCGCGCGCCGTTTCCGCCGCCGGCGGAGTGAAAGCAGGCGTCAGCGTCCACGCGCCTGGCGCGCCGAATTGCCGATCGAGCACTTCACGATAGTAATATTCGTTGACGCGCCGCATGAGCGCTTCATCGGTGTGGGGACAGGGCAGCTCGGCTTCGGAAATCAGAGCGCGGAAATTCCTGTTCTCGAAAGCAGGGCCGTCCAACAGATAAGGCGCTTGAAACTGCGTCTTGCGATGGAACACGCGTTCGAGCCCGGTCATGGGTTGTTGCTGGAACGCCGCCGCCTCAACAAGTGTAATGCCTCGCACCCCTAACGGCGCGCAGGCTTGCGCGAAGAGAAAATCGAGCAATGGCGGGTGATCATTGGTGAGGTTGAAAATCCAGGCCTCGCGCGGTTGCATTTGAGCGAGGCGCCCCATTGCTTCCACAACAAAATCAACCGGCGCGACATTCAATCGCACCTGTTTTCCCGCAAGGATGCGTAAACGCAGATCTCGATCAAAGCTGTCGCCTAAGTTTATTTCCAGTCCATGCGTCAACACGTAGATCGTCCGGATGACGTCATAGTAGCCGGTAAAGCGCACAGCCTTGCCTGTGCGTGAATGCCCGAGCACGATGGACGGACGGAAGATGTACGCAGGCAGATCAGAGTGACGGCGGAACTCGCCAATGAGCCGCTCCGCCTCTTGCTTTGACCACTCATAGCGGTTGCGAAAGGGGGTATCGAGAGACGGCAACTCCTCCCGAACAAGACCGTCACGCAGCGGCGCGGCGTAGGCCGTACTGACGTGGAACAGCGGCGTGGGCCGCCTCTGATTGCACAGCTGGGCGAACTCAAGCACGTGGCGTGTGCCGGTAATGTTATGCGCGGCGACTTCCTCGCGGCAACGCTCTTGAAATTTAAAGCTCGCCGCACAGTGCCAGATTTCCTCAACCGTTTGGGCAAGCGCCTGCCGTGTCTCTTCGCTGACGCCAAAGCCGGGCAGCCGGATGTCCCCGGCGCAGACAGACAAACGCTCGCTGGCGAGAAGCGCTTCACCCGCTCCGGCGCCAATATCATGCAGCGTGTCCAACAAGCGGGATGCGCCTTCAGGGCCGCGCACCAGCGCAATGACCCGGTGACCCTGGCGCAGCAAATAGTCTACAAGAAATGAGCCGAGAAAACCCGTCCCGCCAGTTAGGAATATGGTCTTGCACGCCGCCATATCATACACCTCTACGGTTTCCGCGCCGCTAATACACTGTAAAAATACACAGTCGGGATCAGTTCAATCGCAGTGAACCCGACTTCCCTCATGAGCGAAGCCATTTCGGCGAACGTCCGGCATTCGCCGCCGGGACTGATCAACAAAAGCAATAAAGAGATCAGGGCGGCGTCTCCAGGACAGGGGCCTTGATCTTTAAAGGTCTCGTAAATCAACAGATGCCCGCCAGACGGCAAGGCGGCAAACGCCTTCGCCGCCAGCATTTTCACTTGCTCTCGCGGCCAGTCGTGGGTCACGCGCATCATCACTACCGTATCGGCCCCGGTCGGCAGTTCGTCATGAAAGAAATTTCCCGCGTGCAGACGAATGCGCGAGGTCAAGTACTGAGGATACGCCCGGAAAAACTCTCGGGCTTTTTCGCACACTTCAGGAAGATCAAACAACGTGAGGTCTAAGGCGGGGAATTGCGACGCTAACGTCAGACAAAGCCGACCATATCCGCCGCCGACGTCCAGCACGCCGCGGCTTTCGGAGAAATCCCAGTATTGCGGCAACACGAGAGCAGGGACGAGACTCGACTCATGCATTAAACCGCAGTACTGTGCGACCTCCTTCTCGCCAGAGTCGAAGAAATAGCTGTAATCTTGACTGATCGGTCGGTTTTCAAAGAGAGCGGTTTTTAATTTGGCGCAAGCGAGATAGAGATGGTCGAATAACTGAACGTGAGGCCCCTGAAAATCAGGGCGGCCGCGCACCAGCAAGGTGTCCGCCAGCGGCGCGTTGCGGTAAGCGCCATGGTCAACACACAAGAGGCCGAGGTTGACCAGCGTATCGAGAAAAATCCGACAGGGCCGCTCGGCGAATTGAAAACGCGCCTGAATCTCGGCGAACGTCCGGGGTTGTGTAGAAAGCCAGGTAAACAGATCCAACTCCACGCCCACGGCCAGCAGCTTGGAAGTGAAGAAGCCCGTCATCATCTGGAAGATGCTCTTCTCGGAGGAGGAAAATACGCTGTCGACTTCATTCATGTCTTGTCTCTCGCGGCAGCGGGAAAGAGTGGCGTCCCGACTGCCGCCCCGTCTGTCCTGAATGCAAACCCTTTGCCAACCCCCGCACGGTATAACTTGTTGTTTTTCCCTTCCTTCTATATGAATGAAGGGGGAGTGTACTGCTGTCCTGGCGCCGGTTCGTCCCCTGCGTCAAGGTTTTGACGACACCAGGGCTGTACGAATTAGGTCGGGTGGTTTTTGACTATCCTTTAATAAACAGAGTAAGATGACACCGCACGGGCGCAATAAAGCAGGGAGAAGCGATGAGTATGAGCCGGCAAACTAAGGCGCAGCTCCTCTCCATGATCGAAGAACTACGTCGTCAGGTGACAGAAGGGTTGCAAAATTTGACTCTGGCTCACCAACGGGCGGAGGAGGCGCGGCGGGAGAGTGAAGAACGCTATCGCACCCTGGTCGAGCATACCTTCGACTTCATCATTGAGGCGTCGGTCGATGGCCGCTTTCTTTATCTGAGTTCTGATTACAAAGAAGCGCTGGGATATGAGCCGGACGAACTGTTAGGGAGAAACATCTTTGAGTTGATTCATCCGGACGATGTCAGTGAGACCATCGAGGCGTTCCGCCAGGGACTCTTGCAGTTTACCTCCGGACAGGCTACGTACCGGTATCGTCATAAAAATGGCGAGTGGCGCTGGTTTGAGAGCACCGGGCGGCCCTTTCGCACCGCCGGGGGCGAAGTCCGTGTGATGGTGGTGTCGCGGGACATCACCGCGCGCAAACAGGCCGAAGAAGCGCTGAAGGAAGAGGCGCAGGTTTCCACGGCGCTGGTCCGGGTCGGAGAGGAATTAAACTCCATCTTAAATACGCCTGCCATTCTTGACCAACTCTGTCGGCTCGCGGCCCAGGAACTCGGCAGCCCGTGTAGTTATACGTTTCTGTGGCGGCCGGACCAGCATGCCTTCCTTCCCGTTGCGCACTGGGGCGACACGCCCGACCAATGGGAATCGTTACGCGTCCTTCATCTGAACCGCTCCACCATCCCGACGCTGCTTACACGATTGGACAGTGAAGGCATTATGGAAATCGCAGGGGATGATAGCGACTTGCTGCCCGCCGCCTTGCAGCGCACTCTGGGCGCGTCCGCCAGCGTGCATATCGCCTTACGCCGCGGCGGCGCCCTGCTGGGGCTCCAAAGCGTCTGTTACCGCACGCCCGCGCTGCCCTTATCGCCCACGCAACGACGCATCGCCAGCGGCATTGCCTATCTCGCCTCCATTGCGCTGGAGAATGCCCGTCTGTTTGAACAGGCGGAAAGTTTAAATCGCCTGAAGTCCGATTTCATCGCCACGATCTCTCACGAGCTGCGCACGCCATTGCATATCATCATGGGGTATAACAATTTACTGCTTGATGGAGAATTCGGCGACCTGGCTGCGGAGCAGCGCGACATTCTCCAACGTATAGACCACAGCGCTCGCGAGTTGAGCGAAATTGTCAATGCGACGCTTGACGTGAGCCGCCTTGACGCGGGGCGTTTGCCGCTCACTATCGCCAGGACCAATCTGGCCGAGCTCATAGAAGAGCTGAAACGAGAGACTGAAAGTGAACGGGCCGATTCGCCGCTGACTTTCTACTGGTGCGTGCCGCCTACGGTTCCGCCGATTTTCACCGATCCAGTGAAAGTGAAGGTTGTACTCAAGAATCTGCTGAGCAACGCGATGAAATTTACTGAGTCCGGCAGCGTGACCCTTGCTGTCACGCCGCGTCAAGAGCGTGTGGAAATTAGCGTCACTGATACAGGCGTTGGCATGGAGCCGGAAGCGCTTCATATTATTTTTGAACCCTTCCGGCAAGCCGAGAGCCCCATGACCCGGCGCTACGGTGGGGTCGGCTTAGGGCTCTATGTCGTACGTCGCATGCTAGAATTGCTTGAAGGCTCCATCACCGTAGAAAGCGCCCCTGGAAAAGGATCGACCTTCCGCGTGACGCTGCCGCTTACAATTGTAGAGGGATTAACGCCAACACTGACAAATTAAAGACCGCCCTCCCAACACCTCAGCATCAATCCGTGACGAGCAAGAAGTCCCATGGCTGTTCCCTCACACTGCCCTCACGCACCGCAGGGCGCGTTTCTCGCGCCATTCATTGGCGCGCCGAGCGCGCCCTCCAGTGAGCCTTTCGTTCTCAGCCTCTAGACCCTCAACGATCCGCCTGCTAAACGGGGTCCCATATCCGCTTTCTTCGTAGGACACAACTGTATACGTTGAGAGGCAGACCGTTTGTGAGTAAGGGAGCAAAAGGTATGGGTGAAAGCGCTCTTGCGGGCGTTCGGGTTATCGAGTGCAGCACCAATGTCGCCGCGGCGTACGCCGCGAAACTCATGGCGGACATGGGCGCGGAAGTGATTAAGGTCGAAGAGCCTGGCCGTGGAGATCTGGCGCGCTATCGCGGCCCCTAC
>DATLYA010000160.1:0-31642 GCA_035575235.1 Candidatus Methylomirabilota bacterium | reverse complement strand
GATGCCGTATTGATCGCCAATTTCTTGCAACGTCAACGGCTCTTCGGCAAGCAGCCGTTTGGCAAAGATGACTTGTTCTTTGCCTTTGAGCGTTTTGGCGAATTCCGCCATCTTTTCACTAATGAGCTCTCGATACTCATTGGAGGCGACTTCTTCTTCAGCCGTGCCCCTTTTATCCGCCATGAAGTCCAACAGTGTGGCGGAATCTTCCTCGTCGCCATCAAGAGGCGCATCAACCGAGAGGTCCCGCGACGTTAACCGTTGCGTCATCTCCACGACTTCTTCTTCTTTGACCCCCAAATTTTGTGCGAGCAACTTTGGCTCGGGCGAAAATCCTTCCGCCTCTAACCGTTCCCGCTCTTTCTGCAGATTAAAGAAGAGTTTGCGTTGCGCCTGGGTCGTGCCGATTTTGACCATGCGCCAGTTGTTCATAATGTAGCGGATGATGTAAGCGCGCACCCACCAGACGGCATACGAAGGAAAGCGGACGCCGCGGTATGGATCGAAATTCCGCACGGCCTCCATTAAGCCAATGTTGCCTTCCTGGATGAGATCAAGCAAGTTGCGGAACGCCCGCTGATACTGACGCGCAATCATCACCACTAACCGCAGGTTGCCCATTACTAAGCGGTAGGCAGCCTCAATATCTCCATACTCCTTGTAGCGCACGGCCAGCTCGTGTTCCTCAGCCGGAGTCAGCAATGGATAGCGGCGAATCTCGGCCAGATAGCGTTGAAGAGAGTCATAGGGAACGAGGGCGGTGTTTGGCTGCACCTCGGCAGCGACATCCCCGTTGCCCTGCTCTGACGGCAACGCCTGGAAGTCTACTGGCAGCGGCTCCAGCACCTCCTCGACGGCAAGTTCAAGCTCTTCCGCTTCGTTTTTCTCGATGGATGACATGATGATCAGTATAGGGAAGCAGATTCTTCGTCGCAACGAGCCATGGAAGACCATTGAACCATTGAGTCATTTTCTGATTGAGTCATTGCATCATCGCGTCATCGGGCCATTGAGACATTCCACACCTTGCTGACTCTCTGGACCACTCCGTCAATGGCTCAATGATTCAATCGTTCAATCACTCAATTCTTCAATGATTCAACCCTCTCACAGGCGCAGATGCTTGCGCGGGTTTTCGTCGTAGCATGTTTCTAAAAGATCAACCGCACGGCGAGCGCGCTCGCTCTGATCAGCAGGGATCTGGATCAGCAGTTTGACATAGAAGTCTCCGTCCTGCTGATTTTTCGCATCCGGCACGCCTTTTCCCTTCAGCCGCAATTGTTGACCACTTTGGCTGCCAGGAGGAATTTTTACTTTGACTTCGCCGGTCGGTGTTGGCACGGTGATCGTCGCGCCAGACAACGCCTCGCCCACCGTAATCGGCACATCAAGGAACAAATCTTTTCCTTTCCGCTTTAAATGCGCATGGGGGCGAATATGCACGACCAGATAGAGATCACCCACCGGCCCTCCAGGCGTGCGTGCAGCGCCCTTTCCAGTTAACCGGATACGCGAGCCTTCATCAACGCCTGCAGGAATGCGCGCCACCAAACGCTCAGCCGTGGTAATCCGCCCGCTGCCGCCGCAACGTGCGCACCCGCCAAAGCGCAGTCGCCCGCTGCCGCCGCAGCGCGCGCACGTACGGGATTGTCCAAGAAGCCCTGCGCCGACCCGTACTTGTCCTTGCCCACCGCACTCTGGACACATATGCACGGAGCCGGTTCTCTGTCCACCACTGCCACGGCAGACAGGACATGGGACCGGACGTTGGATAGAAACAGTCTGACTCGCGCCCCGAATTGCATCCATGAGGTCTAAATCAATGGTGTATTCGAGATCTTCGCCAGGTTCGCTGCTTGCGGAGCCTTGACGTCTGCCGCCAAAGAGGTCGCCAAAGAAATCCTCGAAAGAAAAAGAAGACCGCCCAGCGCCCGGGCGTCCACTGAAGTCAAATCCGCCAGTGTTGCCCCACTGGCGATAAGCTCGCGCCCGGTCTGGATTGAACCCGGGTTGAAATCCCTCCTCGCCAAACTCGTCGTAGATTCTGCGCTTTTCCGGGTCGGTCAGCACATCATGCGCAAAAGAGATGTCCTTGAACCGTTCCTCAGCTTCTTTCTTCCCAGGGTTCATGTCCGGGTGATACTTTCGGGCAAGCTTCCGGTACGCTTTCTTGATGTCCTCCGTTGAGGCCGTACGAGCTACACCAAGTACTGCATACAGATCTCTTTTGGCCATCGTCTCTATCTCTTGGCCTCTTAGTGCGACTGCTCAGAATCGATCTTCCACACTTTCCCTTCAGCGATTTCCCGCAGGGCAGTCACTACTTCTTTGTTGTCCGTCTTCACCAACGGCCGCGCCCCTTGCAATAACTCTTTTGCTCGCCGCGCAGCCACCACGACCAGTTCAAAGCGGTTAGGAATACGCTTCAGACAATCTTCCACAGTAATACGGGCCATAGGCGTCCTCTTTGTGGGAACAGCAATATATTGTTATTCTAGAGAGCGCAAAAGCAAAACGGAAGGAGCCTTCGAGCAGAGAAGAGCTCAAAGCGATCAACGAAGGCGC
Organism: Candidatus Methylomirabilota bacterium; assembly: GCA_035575235.1. GTDB lineage: Bacteria > Desulfobacterota > Binatia > Bin18 > Bin18 > SYOC01. Next base: position 29,077 of record DATLYA010000160.1, on the reverse strand, counting down.
GCCAGCCTTTTATACTGCACAGTTTTCTTTTTTTGTTTTTGGAAAAAACGAAAATCTACTCTTCCTCTTCTGCAAAACCTCCACCAGGAAGCGGCCGTGGGGCAAAATGCCCCTGCACTGAGGCAGCGGAGGGAGGGGTCCATGGCTGCGGTTGCCCTTGAGGAGGTCGTTGTCCGTTCTGTTGGGGGCCACGCGACAGACGAGCATGGCGATTTTGTTCTTGCCGCCAGGGTTTTTGGCGTTCCTGGCCGCCACCGCCTCCACCGTGTTTGAGGCGATTAGCGACAAACCCGACGCGCTCCTCTAACCGTTTGAGCGCCGTTGACACGGGATTGAGGTGCTCCGGTAAGCTCTGCCGCAGTAAATCTCTCACGAGAGAGGCCACCGACTCCGACCTCGCCTCCGCCTCGGTTGTCGCCGGCATGGTTTTGAGCGCGCGCAATTCGTCGGCCAGCGTAGTGAAACCTGCTGTGATTTTTTCCTCCAGCAACTCAAGCCGGTGCAGAACCGGGGCCAGGAGGTCCACCTCAGGCGCGGCCGGCGCCAGTGGCGCGAGCTCAAGGTTGTGAGCCGCTCGTGTGCGAGGTTTGCTCGCCGCTGTTTTTTTGCTCGACGACGTCTCTTTTGCTGTCGCAGAAGCAGCTTTTGGCATGAAATTCCTCTTTTCTTTTTCCCACCCGCGCCGCCAGATTGCTCAGCGGACGTGCGGCGCGGTTTTTTATAATAAGCCCGTCGTGTACTCTAAGAGTTCGCTGAGTTTGCGAATCTTACTCGCCCGCACGACCCATTCCTCTTCAGGCGCATGGGACAATTCAGCAAGATGCATTTGCAAACTTTGTCCAATAATTTCAATGCAACGCTGAATATGCTCCTGCTCGCGCTGTTTGCGGCGCGCGCGAAGCACGGCATGTAAATGAATCACTTCGGCCATGAACCAGTACAGCGCTCTGTCGCCTAGATCTTGACGTTTTCTCCATCCGCCTTTGGCTGCGCATGACGCCAACCCTCCTTGGCGTACCACTCGATCTGCCGCGCCATTCCTAGCAAGATGCGGACGTCACGCTCTTCGAGTCCCGCGCGCCCCAAAATACGGCGGAGCGCAAACATGATATGCTCAGGGTTGTCTTTATGCAGAAAGCCAATATGCAGTAGCGCACGCTTCAGCTTCTCGTACATTAGCTCCTGCTGTTCCGCCAGCGCCAGGGAACGTTCAAGAGCGGGGGTTCTCTCCCGCGCCGCCAGGAATACTTCATAGCAGCACAATAACACCGCTTGTGCAATATTGAGCGACGGATACGCCGCATCGGTCGGAATCGTCATTAAGCGGTGACAGATGCGGAGATCCTCGTTCGTTAAGCCGCTTTCTTCCGGCCCGAACACCAAGGCCACACGAGTGGCGCCGGTCGCGATCACAATATCGGGCGCCAGCGTGCGCGGGCTGAGCGCATGATCGCGATAGAGTCCCGAGCGGCAGGTTGTGCCCACCACCAAACCACAATCTCCCACAGCAGCACGGAGCGAGGCGTGCACGTGCATGGCGTCCAAGACATCCCGGGCATGGACCGCCATCATCTCTGCCTGCTCACGATGCAGGCGGGCGGGATTCACTAACGCAAGGTCAGTGATCCCCATGTTCCGCATAGCCCGGGCCACCGCGCCAATATTGCCGGAGTATTGCGGGCGAACGAGCACGATGCGCAGATTGTTCAGACTCATAACAGCGCCAGCGGCGTGCTCCCTGGCAACAATGGATCAGACGAGTCAGTGCTGCAAGACCAGTCGAACCAATACCCACTACGCGCTATCGCTTCCCGGCGGCAGCGCTCGTCGAGTTCTCAGCATTGCGCTGTTGCCGCAGCCAACGGATGATCGCTTCTCGTTGCACGAACGGTCCGCGCCGACGCGTATGATGGCTTTCTCGGTACACAATATCCGCTTCCAGAAGCTCTTCTAAGTAACGATGGATAGGATACGCCCCGCCCTCTTCTCCCATTTCCTGCAACAGCTTGCGCAGACGATCAAGCCACTCGCCATCGAGCTGCAGCTCGATACGGAGTGGACGACCAATCGCAAGCACTTTGGAGCGGATATTTTTTTCCATGGGCGTGCAACGCCTTCCAGGTCGCTGTAGTATTTCCCTATTCTTGGCGCTTTTGCAAGTCCGGGCATGACGGCGCGCCATAACGCGTTGACCCTGCTCCAGACATTTACTACAACATCGGCAGCTGGAGTATGCAAGGAGTCGGGCATGAAAATCGTGTCGTTTGGCGACGTGCATATGGCCATCGCTCAGATGGCGCGCCTCGCAGTGGAACTTGCAACGGCCGATCTCGCTATTCTCTCAGGCGACCTCACCAATCTCGGCGGTCGTAAGGAAGCGCGACAAGTGCTCACCGCAGCGCGGACGTACTGTCCTACCGTGCTTGCCCTCCCTGGTAATCTTGATCGTCCAGAAGTTCTCACGTTTCTTCGTGAGGAGCATGCCGCGCTGCATGGAGAGAGCCGACGCATTGCTGACCTCGGCATCTTTGGTTGCGGCGGATCGAACATTACGCCTTTCCACACGCCATTGGAGTATCAAGATCATGAATTAAGAACAATACTCAACCAAGCCTGCAGGGGAGTGGCCGACGCGCCGCTGCGACTCATGGCGTGTCATACGCCGCCGTACGCTACAAAACTTGATCGTTTAACGAACGGCGTCCCCGTTGGCAGTCAGGCCGTGCGACAATTCATTCTGCAACATCAGCCCCATGTGTGCATCACCGGCCATATTCATGAATCTCCAGGCGTCGATTTCCTGGGACGGACAAAAATTCTGAACGCCGGCCCATTCTCAGCCGGCGGCTACATCGTGGTGCATTGTCAAGGCGGTGAGATTCACGCAGAATTGAAATACGCGTGACCGTATCCTGCGCACCCTGGCCCTGCTGACATATCATGGCAACTATTGCCGCCACCGCTACCGCTCATCCCCCGCATCGCTATAGCCAAGAAGAAATTCTTGGCTCCTTGCCGCTGTGGCTCGCCGACGAGGACAGGATGCTGGTATTGGCTCGCCGAGTCTTTGCCAATGCCGCGGTGGAGACGCGCTATGGCTGCCGGGCGCTCTTCGATCTTGTGCGCCCGTTATCCATCACGGAAACGAGTCGTTTGTATCAACAATATGTCCGCGAACTTGGAGAACAAGTTGCACGCCACAGTCTCGCACAGGCGCGAGTGGATCCGAAGGCAGTTGATCTTCTCATTACCACCTCCTGCACCGGCTTTATGATTCCCTCGCTCGACGCCCACCTGGCTAACGCCCTGCCGTGCTCACCACATGTGAAACGCTTGCCCATCACCGAGCTGGGATGCGCCGCCGGCGCCGTGGCGCTGGCGCGCGCCTTTGATTATCTCCGAGCCTTTCCTGATCACATCGTCTTGGTTATCGCGGTCGAACTGCCCTCGTTAACGTTTCAAGTCCGCGACCTCTCCCCGGCCAATATCGTTTCAAGTGCATTGTTTGGCGACGGCGCTGCAGCCGTCGTGCTCACGGGGAGACCCCAGGCAGGGCAGCCGCGTATCCTCGCCACGGAGAGCACGTTATTTCCGCAGAGCGTTGACCTGATGGGATTTGAACTGAAAGACTCCGGGTTGCATATCGTGCTCTCGGCGGAGGTCCCTGAGGTCGTGTGCGCCGCCGCGCCGGACCTGGTCGACGCCTTCTTAGCTCGCCAAGGGCTGAGGCGTCCAGACCTTACCCATTTTTTGCTCCATCCTGGCGGGCGGCGGGTGCTTGATGGGCTCTCGCAGCGTCTCGCGTTGCCGGACGAACGCACAGCCGTCAGCCGTGCGATTTTACGAGAGTATGGCAATCTCTCTTCGGCCTCGGTGTTGTTTATCCTCGACCGTTTCTTGACACAAGAAAACACGCAAGCGGGAGAGCGCGGCCTGCTGATCGCTTTTGGTCCGGGGTTTAGTGCGGAGCAACTGCTGTTGGAATGGATGTAAGAAGTTCAACGTTCAAGGCTCAAGGTTGAAAAGTGAAGGATAATGAAACCATAGGTGCAAGTCAGAGGGCAGGCGGTATCCCCACTTCTCACTGGCCACTGAGAACTGGCAACTGACTACTGATGACCGTGTTGTGGTACTTTGTTCTTCTCTCCGGCTTCGCCTTGCTCCGCGTGGCGGAATTGATCGTCTCCCGCCGGCATCAAGACCAGTTGCTTCGTGAAGGCGGGCAGAAAATTGCCGAGCCCACTTACCCTCTTATGATTGGCGTCCATACGCTGCTCTTCGTCGGCAGTACGCTTGAAGTATGGTTGCTGCAGCGTCCGTTCTTCCCGTGGCTGGGATGGCCGATGTTGGGGCTGCTTGTCTGCTGTATCGCTGGAAGAGTATGGGTATGGCGCAGTCTTGGGACGCAATGGCACACTCAAATCATGGCCTCCCCGCTTCCTGTTATTCATAGCGGCCCCTACCACTATGTCCGCCATCCCAACTATACCATTGTCATCGTTGAAATGTTCGCTATCCCGCTCGCGCACAGCGCCTACGTGACCGCCAGCGGCTGTTCGGCGCTGAACGCCTTGGTGTTGTCTCAACGCATCCGCCTCGAGGAAGCAGCACTTTTGACGCGGGAAGATTATCGTCGCACAATGGCGGGAAAACCACGGTTTCTGCCAACCTTCCATCGGACTTCATAATGGTGCTGCTCGCTTATCGTAATCTGCTCGTTCACAAGGGACGTTTTGTTCTCGCCATCGCAGGCATTACGTGTTCCGTGGTGCTCGTGCTGTTCTTGACGGGGCTGTACGCAGGCTGGCGGGAGAATATGTCTATGTACCTGCGTCACGTGCCGGCGGATGTATGGGTGGGACAGAAAGGCGCGGCGGATCTGTTTCAAACACTTTCAATTCTTCCGGCTGCCGGCGAGCAGATGTTTTACCAAGCGGATGAGGTGGTCGGAGTGACGTCTTTCGTGGGCCGTCTCGTCACGTGCGACGTGCGGGGGCGGCGACGGCATACGTTCATCATCGGCGTCAATGATCCCGCCAGTGGACCGGTGAGTCTCGCTGCGGGGCGGAACGTCGAAAACGATGGCGAAATTGTTATTGATGACGTGTTCGCCCGCAAAGAGCGTATCACGCTCAATGATACTCTCACCGTGGCGGGCGCGCCGCTGCGTGTCGTCGGCATTGCGCGCGGGGGCAACTTTTTCTTGTACCAGTATGCGTTTGTGACGCTCGCGCAAGCGAGGCGACTGCTTGGCCTTGAGGGACTTGTGAATTATTTCTTGGTGCAGCTTGAGCCTCAGGTATCGCCTGCAGACGCCGTCGCTCGCATCGAACAGACGTCTGCTCTCGTCTCCGCCTACACGAAAGAACAATTCCTGGCGAACAATTTGTCTCTCACCGGCGACAACTTCTTACCCATCCTGCGTGTGCTGGAAGTGATCGGCGCGCTCGTCGGCGCCGCGGTGGTTGGTTTGACTGTGTATACATTAACAGTCGAACACAGCGCTGAGTACGGCGTCCTTAAAGCCATTGGCGCGCCGGATGGAGCTTTGTACCAGACGGCCACAATCCAGGCTCTCGTGTGTGGTCTGTGCGGCTGGCTGCTGGGAACGCCGTGCAGTTGGGGTGTCGTCGCGCTCGTGCAATATTTTGTGCCGCAGTTTCCCGCTTCGTTCGAACTTCGGCATGCGCTGTGGACGCTCCTTTGCGCAGTGGGCATGAGTCTTGTGGCGGCGATTGCTCCGGCCCGGCGCATTGCTCGCATTGACCCATTGCTGGCGTTCAAGGGATAAAAGGGGCAAGGGACTAGAGACTAAAGACTTGCAGAGAACAAAAAAACGAGGTGGAAGACTACTATGCGCAACCGACTTTCAGGCTTGAGCCCTCATCCCCAAGCCCTACTGACTCAGCACTCAACACTCAGCACTCAGCACTCGGCTGTCCAGGCCGCAAGCCTCATCACCCTGCACAACGTCACCAAGGTCTACGGCGCCGGCGCTGCCGCCGTGCGGGCTGTTGACGATGTAAATATCTCAATTGAGGCGGGAGAGTTTGTGCTGCTGCTTGGTCCTTCGGGAGCAGGAAAGACCACGTTGTTATCATTGATCGGCGGCTTACTACGGCCAACCAGCGGTGCCGTTCGTGTCGCCGGCCAAGATCTCTCCCATCTTCCCGCGCACGCGCTTGCCACCTTTCGCCTGCATCAGATCGGTTTCGTCTTCCAGTTTTTCCAATTGCTAGGGGCGTTGACTGCACGAGAGAATGTCGAACTCGTCCTACGGCTGGCTGGGCGCTCCTCACGGACTGCTCGACAAGAAGCAGACATGCTGTTGCATCGTTTTGGGCTGTCGCACCGCCTGACGCACATGCCCGCACAACTCTCCGGCGGCGAGAAGCAGCGCGTCGCCCTGGCGCGCGCCTTTGCGTTACGGCCGCCTATTATCATTGCTGATGAGCCGACCGGCAGCCTTGACTCACAACAAGGAGAAGAAGTCATTCATTTACTGCGACAATTGGTCGACGAGGAGAGTCGCACTATTCTCGTGGCCAGTCATGATCCACGTATTGTTCACGTCGCCACACGCGTACTGCGGTGCGAGGATGGACGGGTGCGGGAGGAGTGAATGAGCGAGCGGGAGAACGGCGTGCAACGTGAGGCGTATGGCGTGTTACGTGATGCGTGAAGTGGAGAGCAGAAGGCTCGAACCGCACCGTCATATATGGTGGATCCTGTATCACGCACCACGTCTCACGTTGCACGCACCACGTAACACGCGCCGACATCAATTCCCTTGAAAATACGGAATCACATATTTGCCGAACAACTTGATAGAATCCATGATTTTCTGGTGCGGGATGCCGCCGAACTGCATGAAACATAACACCTGATCGATGCCCGCCGCCTCATACTTTTGCAAAATGCGGATGCATGTATCCGGATTGCCCATACAGAACGTGCCGCCTTCGATCAGGTCATCAACCGACCTCCCTGCACGTTCGCCGCTGACAGCATTCACCGCAAATTTGTAGGAATCAGGAATCTTCACACCCTGTTCCTGCCAGGGGCGATACAACTGCAATGATTTGTTGAGGAACCATATCCCGGCGGGACCGCCAACATCCCGCGCCTGCTTGTCGGTTTCCGCGCAGTGAATGACGCCGAGCGCGGCAATCTGATCATTGATAAACGCGCCAACCGGCTGCGCCTGCTTCACAGCTTCGCGGTACAACTGTACGCGCCGCGTCAGCTCTTCGGGTTGACCAATGTTGAAACAGAGCGCGCCCAATCCTTTTTGTCCGGCGCCGGTGAAACTGTCTGGCTGCGCACACGCCACCCACAGCGGGGGATGAGGTTTTTGCACGGGCTTGGGAATAACCGAGCGAGGAGGAATCTTAAAGAAATGGCCCTCGTGGGAAAACGGATCTTCCAACCACATGCGCGGGATGATCGACACCGCTTCCTCCCACATGGCCTTAGTGTCTTCTGGGTTAATGTCAAAGCCGCCCATCTCAATGAGCGTCGTGGAGCGCCCGGTGCCAAGCTCACAGCGGCCGTCGCTCACAATATCGAGTACGGCGGCGCGTTCGGCGACGCGAATGGGATGATTGTACTGCGGCGGCAGCAGCGCGACGGCGTGGCCAATGCGGATTTTGCTGGTGCGCTGCGAGACCGCGCCGTATAACACTTCCGGCGCGGGACAATAGGAAAACTCGGTCAAAAAGTGGTGCTCGACGGTCCAGAAGTACTGAAACCCCATCTCTTCGGCCAGGATCACCTGCGCCATCACTTGTTTGTAGGTGTCCTGCACAATCCCCGGATAATGCGGTTCTGGAATTTGGATCTCATACATCACGCCAAATTTCATTGTGGCTCCTCTCCTTTTTGTACATGCTTCTTGCCTCTTAGCATGCTATTCCTGCAGGAGAAACATGTTCGGCAAGCCTGTGCCCGCGGTCACTCCCCCATCTACCATGATCGCTGCGCCGGTGATAAACGACGCCTCCTCCGAGGCCAGAAAGAGCACGGTGCTGGCGATCTCGTCCGGCTCGCCCATGCGTCCCAGCGGATGCGCCTGTGCTTGCAGGGCGCGGAATTGTTCGGCGCGGTCGCCAGCCAGAATCTGCGCGGCGCGCGTATTGATCGCGCCAGGACATACACAGTTGACGCGGATCTTAAACCGCGCGTTTTCAATCGCCGCCGCGCGCGTCAGATTAATCACGCCGGCTTTGGCGGCATTATACGACGACAAGCCGTAGTCACCGCCAGTGCCAGACACCGACGCTGTGTTGACGATCGCTCCACCGCCTTGCCTCCGCATAATCGGCAGACAATATTTCATGCCCAGGAACGTGCTGGTGAGCGTCACCGCCAGCACGCGGTTCCAACTCTCCAGCGTGATCTCTTCGAGCGGGGCAGCGTCAGCCGCTCCCGCATTGTTACACATCACATCGAGACGGCCATACGTATCAAGCGCGAGCTTGATGGTCGCCTGCACGCCCTCAGGATCAGCCGCATCCATTTTGATGTGCACGGCGTTGCCGCCCTCAGCGTTGATGTCCGCCGCAACCTCTTCCGCGCGTCGGCCGCTGATGTCAGCGATGACGACGGACGCGCCTTCCCGCGCAAATCGCCGCGCCGTCGCCGCGCCAATGCCAGAACCTCCAGCCGTAATGACTGCTGCTTTGCCGTCAAATCGTCCTGCCATATCTCGCTCCTAAAAAAGGCTCAATCTCCTACGACAATTCCATTGACATAGTAAAAATATTGTATTGCAACCAACCCTACGCCTCATCACAACCGCCCTCAAGACAAAATGAGCATGGCAAAAGAGTCTTGTCCTTCTTCATATATCTACTCAACCGCCCTAGCAGAAGAACCCTTGAGACGAGGGAAGAAAAGAGAAACGCGAGGAAGCGAGGGAAGGAGAGCGAACTTCGCCTCTTCATTCTGCTGTCTTCGCCGCTACCCTGCTTTACTCAACTATGCGGCCCTATAGGATCGAACAATTATTCCTGTAGATGGGGAGGCGTTTCGTATGGCTCGTCCGATCGATGTGTATTACTGGCCCACGCCGAATGGCTGGAAAGTCACAATTATGCTTGAAGAACTCGGCGTTCCGTATAACATTATCCCAGTCAACATCGGCAAAGGCGATCAATTTAAACCAGATTTTCTCAAACTCTCTCCCAACAATCGCATGCCGGCGATCGTGGATCATGAGCCGCTCGGCGGCGGCCCGCCGTTGTCGATTTTCGAGTCTGGCGCGATTTTGGAGTACCTGGCGGAGAAATACGGCAAGTTCATGCCGAAAGACACGCGCGGGAAATATGAGGTGTTACAGTGGCTGTACTGGCAGATGGCTAACCTTGGCCCGAACTCAGGGCAGGCGAATCATTTCCGTCATTACGCCTCAGAAAAAATCGAGTACGGCATTAAACGGTATACCGATGAAGTCAATCGTCTGTACGGCGTCATGGACACGCGGCTCGCCGACAGAGAGTTCTTAGCAGGTGAATACTCTATCGCCGACATGGCGTCGTGGCCGTGGATTGTCCCCTACGAGCGCATGGGACAAGATCTCAATGAGTTCCCGAATCTCAAGCGTTGGTTCGAGGCCATGCAAGCGCGTCCAGCAGTGGCGAAAGGAAAGGCCGTTGGACAGGAGTTGCGCGCGGAAATGACTGAGGAGGCCAAGAAAGTGCTGTTCGGCCAGCGTGCGCGGAAATAGCGCGAAGATAAGGAAGGCTTCATATGGGAGTGCGGGAGCGCGGCTCCCGCCTGACGATTCAGAACTCCACCGCCCTGCGCCAAGCGGGCCCCAGAGCCATCGTATTTCCCTGGAGTTTCCCCCTCACCAAATTTTTCCTGGATTCAAAATCCCCTTGGGATCAAACACCTGCTTGACGCCTTTCATATAGTCCAACGCAGCGCCGTGCTCCTGTCGTACGTATTTACGGCTGCCAAGGCCAATACCATGCTCGCCTGAGGCTGTGCCGCCAACGGAGAGAACAAACGCCACGATTTCATCTTTAGCTTGATTGGCCGCTTGCCAACGCGCCTTATCAGCCGGGTCCTCTCGGATGAGCGCATGCAGAATGCCGATGCTGGCATGACCAAAAGTATACAGCACGACGCCATGCCGTTCAGCAATAGCGTAACTGTGCTCGACGACTTCAGGAAGACGAGAGATGGGAAAGCCCATATCGGTGCGCAGCGTCTTTGCCTGGGGGTGCAACGCTTGAATCGCCCGGGTTGTGAAGTGACGCACTTCCCACGGATTCCGCCCGCCTGGCAAGGCCAGCAGTTGTCCGCTATGCTCTTCGCATAAAGCGGTCGCCGTTGCAAACGCGTCGTCTACGGCATGAGGCGAACCGTGCACCTCGATAAACAAAGATGGCTGTTCGACAAGTCCGAAGTGCTGGAACCGATTCAGCGCGGCAATAGAGCGGCGATCAAGAAATTCAACCGCAGCAAGATCTACTCCATAGCGCATCATTTCGGCAATTGCCGACACCGCCGCCTTTTCGGAAGGAAAAGTAACCGCTCCTTGCTTTTTTCCTTGGGGCAAGCCGACAAGGGAAAGGGTTACTTCTGTAGCAATGGCCAATGTTCCTTCTGACCCAATCAGCAATCCAAGCAAATGATAACCGGACGAGGTTTTACGGCTGCGCGTGCCGAGACGGAGCACTTCACCCGTCCCAGTCACCACCGTCGCAGCTTTGACGTGATCGCGCGTGCCGCCGTATTTGACGGAATAAATACCACTAGCGTTATTCGCCACCATGCCGCCGATCGTTGCGACATCCGAGCTGCCGCCGGGTGAGGGGGGAAAGAACAGGCCATAAGGTTTGAGTTGTTCGTTCAGATGATTGTAGACAATGCCAGGCTGGACTGTTACTTGCAGATCTTCGGCATGCACGGCGATGATTTTATCCATACGCGACAGATCGAGCACGATGCCGCCATGCACAGGAATAGGGTTTCCTTCCAAACTTGATCCAGCGCCGCGCGCTGTCACCGGCGCGCTCCGTTCATAGGCGTAGCGAACGACCCGACTTACCTCCTCTGTGCTCAGCGGCCACACCACCACCTCAGGAACGGCAGGCGGACAGGACGATTCATCATGCGAGGCCAGTTCGAGATCCGCAGGTTTCGTTGACATTCGGTCCGGACTGACAAGAGAAGCAAGATCATCAGCCAGAGGCATGGAACCTCCTTGGCAAGACGAATCGGGGAAACGAAGACAGAAAGCCAATTCCTTTTTTTCCCATTCCCCGATTCCCCGGTTCACTTTTAACTTATTGACTGCTAGTTACTATCCTTCTTCTTCGGCCGTAAATTTTGCTGCAAGATCTTTTTTCGCATGCGGATTGATTGCGGCGTGATTTCCACGAGTTCGTCCTCAGCAATCCACTCCAGCGCGTCTTCTAGCCCCATCTCGCGATGCGGCGTCAAACGCACGGCTTCGTCATGCCCGGCAGCGCGTATATTTGTCAACTTTTTTTCACGGCAAGCGTTGACATCAAGATCTTTATCACGCGAGTATTCTCCGATAATCATGCCTTCGTACACCGGGGTTCCCGCCGGGATAAACAAGACGCCACGCTCTTGTAAGTGAAACAAGGCATACGGTACGGCCACGCCCTCACGGTCGGCAACGAGAGCGCCATTGGTGCGACCCTGAATCGGTCCTTGCCACGGCGCATAGCCGTTGAACAGAGAATTCATGATGCCTGTGCCGCGCGTATCGGTGAGAAAATGCGAGCGAAAACCAATCAATCCGCGGGATGGAATGGAGAACTCCAAGCGTACCCGGCCTGAACCAAGGTGGTCCATCTTCGTCATCACCCCGCGCCGCATGGCCAGCAGTTGGGACACGACGCCAATATACTCTTCTGGGACATCAATCAACAACAGCTCCATCGGTTCGTGCTGCTTCCCGTCGATTTCCCTGGTGATGACTACTGGTTTGGAGACTTGCAGTTCATACCCTTCACGCCGCATGGTCTCAATCAAAATAGCGAGCTGCAATTCACCACGGCCCATGACGCGAAACGAATCAGGCGAGTCAGTTTCCTCGACGCGCAAGCTTACGTTCTTGCGCAGCTCGGTCCAGAGCCGTTCGCGCAATTTACGAGACGTGACGAATTGCCCTTCGCGCCCCGACCAGGGACCGGTGTTTACTCCAAAGATCATGGCAATCGTTGGTTCGTCTACACGAATCGCAGGCAGCGCTTTGGGAGTTTCCCGATCGGAGATCGTCTCGCCAATCTGGATTTCCTCAATGCCGGCAACCGCCACAACATCGCCAGCTTGAGCGGTCTCGATTTCAACGCGTTTGAGTCCTTGCCAGCTATAAAGCTGAGTGATTTTGCAGGGAACTTGTGCGCCATCGAGACGGCAGAGCGTGTACAGTTCCGCACTGCGCAGTTCACCGCTCACAATGCGTCCAATCGCTAACCGGCCAACATAATCGTTATAATCAAGATTGTTCACCTGAAACTGGACCACGGCGGACGGATCACTCAACGGTCCTGGCAACGCTGAAATAATCAGTTCGAATAAGGGGCGGAGATCCTCAGAATCATCATCAAGCGAGCGCTTTGCGACGCCGGCACGGGCATTGGTGTAGACAACCGGAAACTCAATTTGTTCATCCGTCGCACCAAGATCAATGAAGAGGTCGTATACCTCGTTCAGCACCTCACTGACGCGCGCATCTGGCCTATCGATCTTGTTGATGCACACGATCGGCGGCAATCCCGCCTCAAGCGCCTTCTTGAGCACGAAACGTGTTTGCGGCAAAGGTCCTTCAGAGGCGTCAACCAGAAGCATGACGCCATCGACCATGGCCAATGAGCGCTCCACTTCACCACCGAAGTCGGCATGACCGGGAGTATCAACGAAATTGATCTTCACGCCGCCATACGTAATGGCCGCATTCTTCGCCAGGATCGTGATGCCGCGCTCACGTTCCAGCTCAAACGAGTCCATGACTCGTTCCACGACATGTTCTTTGGTGCGAAAAGCGCCGCTTTGACGAAGCAGAGCGTCAATGAGCGTCGTTTTGCCGTGATCCACATGGGCGATGATGGCGACATTGCGAATGTCGCCTCGCCGAAGCGTCTTCGTCTGCAATATAGTCCTCCTGAGAAAATAAAAGAGGGTCGAGAACCTCGACCCTTTCGTAGAGAGAGTCTTACCTATCTTGCCCAATCTAGCTAACGAAGTCGAGCAGCTTTTCCACGCCACAACTCCCTTCAAAAACTCACATCTTTGGTCGATAGGAAAGTCTGTATGGCAAACGCCATCAGCTCAGGCGCAGCCGCAACAGTTGTCCGATCTGGAGTCATATTTCAAGTCAGGCGCCGCCATACATTAGAGGAATGTGCATTTTGCCACTCCCAGAGTGAAAAAAACCCTACTGCTGCTGTCACAGCCTCCAGAGGAAAGCTGGCGGGTGGCGGCGCTGACGCTAAATCCATCGGTCAAGATCGCTCAGCATCTGAGGAATTAACACCAGAGGAAAAACAACAGGTCGAAAAACTAAAAGCGAGGGACCGGGAAGTTCACGCCCATGAGCTGGCCCATTTATCTGCTGCTGGCGGCCACGCTCGCGGAGCACCATCATTCACGTATCAAAAAGGTCCTGACGGCGTTATGTATGCGGTTGGAGGCGAAGTTCCAATTGATGTAAGCCCAGTCCCTGCTAATCCACAGGCAACCCTACAAAAAGCCGAGGCAATTCAACGCGCTGCGCTGGCTCCAGCTGAGCCATCGGGACAAGACCGCCAAGTCGCAGCTCGTGCTGCAGCCCTGGCCCTCACGGCGCGCCAAGAACTTGCCCGGCAGAGTCAAGAAATCACCAACACAGGCAAAAAATTTGCCTCACCTCACTCATTATTCTCAGCTGCTGGGACTTCTTTTCCCTTGCCTCGCCTGGATACTACGCCAGAGTTTTCTTCTGCCCAAACCACACCATATTCCTTGCAAAAACAAAAGGATAGCATCTCCACGCCCGGCGCGTTGCTGAATATCTTCGCTTAAGTTCTCTCCCTCTGCCGTCTTTGGCAAGCTCTTTGCTCTGCCTTCGGCCAATAATTAGCACTGTGGTAAGAGAGGAGGCAGGCACGATGCACCAACAGAAAGCGAAAGTAACACGCCCACAGAAAGTAGCCCCAAGGACCTCACTGAAAACGAAACGTGCGCCACGGCAGGCGCACCGTGAAGCAACTCATACAAGAGAAACACGGGATCCTAACGCTCCGGCCTTCATTCCGTGCTCGCTGAAAGGCCCGGACGGACAAGAGCGGCCTGGTTGGGAAATGTGGGTCGGAGATATGCTGTTCGGCCGGGCAGATACCAAAGAGAGCCTGCTCCAGTATTACACCCGTCTGCACGAGCCGATGCCGAGCGGCCATTGGAAAGACCGCGCCTGGCAAAGTTCGCCACGGGCTGCGCGTCGCCAACGCACCACGCAATATAATGAAGAATACGAAGATGACATGCTGCTTGACAGTGAACAAGCTGGGGTGTGGGATTGAAAGAACGGCTTAAAGCGCTCTTTTTGATTTCGACGAAACGTTAACGGATGAGAGCGGCTCAATTCGGCAGGCCCTCCCCATAGCCTGCCGAGTCGTACAAGAGCGCTGGCCAGACTTGGAGCGTGACGAGCTGGCCACTCACTATCGCCTCACTTCCGATGCGGCGCGGGAAGACTATGACCAGCAACTTCGCCATCTGATCGAACTCGAAGCAATGTTGACCTCTGTCTGGCGGCAAACTCTCTCGTAGAAGATTGAGTCAGTGAGGGAGGGGGTTATTGGGCCATTAGAAAATTGCCTCATCGAGGCATCGGGCTATTGAGTCATGATCTTGCTGGCGAAATCCCCTCTGTCTCCCCTTTTTCAAAGGGGAGGACCTAAAAGCCCCCTTTGCAAAGGGGGCCGCGCGCAGCGCGGGGGGATTTTGACGCATGGCGGCCGAGGCGAAAACATTCGCCAGCAGTATCAGTCGTTGGTTAAAACATTATTGCTGCAAGAAATCACTCAACTCTATCAATGACTCAATCCGACAATGACTCACTCACTCAATTCTTCAAATGGCTCAATGACTCAATCACCCGGTCACTCAAGTACGCATTGATGTAATTGCCTCACCCGCCTCGCCACCTTTTCCGACTCGTGGTAAACAATCCAACATGGATAAAAAAGCATACAACATCTTACTCTTCAGCTATTACAGGGACGCCGAATTGCGTGGGGCGGATTTGATTTTGCGCCTGATCAATAGAACGGATAATCTTGCCTTACAGGCAAACCTCACACGTCATCTAGCGGATGAAACAAACCATGCCTGGCTCTGGACTGAGCGGATTCGCGCGCTTGGCGGCGAGCCAGTACGCATTGATGACGGCTACCATCGCCATCTCCGGCGCAAAGCTGGATTACCATCCAATCTGCTTGACTTGCTTGCTTTGACCTATGTTGTGGAAGAACGGGCCAGCAAGCGATATGAGGAACACGCTGTGCGCCCGGACATTGACCCCGACACACTGAAAGCTCTTACCGAAATGCGCATGGATGAAGAATGGCATCTCGCGTGGGTGGCAGACGAATTGAAAAAACTTGAACAAATCGAAGGAGCAGAAAAAGTCGCCGCCACACTAGACCGCTACCGGCGGCTCGAAGCCGAAGCTTTCGCAGAAATGCTCGCAGACGAACAAAAAGCGCTGCAAGAAATTACAGCGGAAAAAAAGAGGGAAGAAAGAAAAGGCGAGCCGCCTTGATCCATGCTCGCACTCTCGACCTCCTGTCTTTGTAGATTCCCTCTTAGATTTTTTTCTTCTTCCGCGCCACGTAATCAACCAACAAATATTCGCCAAGATGATCCGGTCGGGTATAGAATGCCCGGCCGCGATTCACCTGCGTCATCTTGTCAACAAACGCACGCAGGCTCGGGCTGTCGTCGAGCATGAACGTATTAATGGTAATCCTGCGTTGCGTTGCGCGCTCCACCTCGCGCAGCGTTTCTTGCGCCGCGCGCATGCTGATGCCGCCAAACGATAACGGCCACTCACAATACAGACGCCCACGCGAGAAATACGCGGTCGGCTGACCATCAGTTACGACGATGATGTTCTGATTGTGGCTCGGATGTTTATGGAGCAGATCGCTGGCGAGTCGGATGCCGTCTTGCAAGTTGGTGAACGGATCTCCCATGTTCCAGCTGGCTTCCGGTAAATCTTTAATTTTCAGCTCCACAGCGCGCGTAAAGAAGCCCACTACGGAAAAATAATCGCGTGGATAGCGGGTGCGGATGAGGCTCTCCAACGCCAACGCTACTTTCTTCGCCGCGGCGAACCGTCCTTCCCAGCTCATAGACCAGCTCATGTCAAGCAGCAGCACGGTCGAGCTGGTTGTGGTGTGATCAGTATCGAAGATCGTAAAGTCTTCCGGCCCCATTTTAATCGGGACGCCGACGCTGCGCAGCAGCGATTTCTTTAGCGATCCGACCAGATCGAGATGCATGGGATCGCCATAGTGATACAGGCGCGTCTCATCAGGTTTGATCTCGGCGACGCCGCGAAAATCCGCCGCGTGCGCCCCAGTGCGGTCGCGCAGGAGGTTTGCGTAAATATCCTGCAGAGCGAGTTGACCAATGCGGCGCACGCCTTTGGGAGACAGGGCCAGACGGCCTTCTTTCTGAATCAGAAAGCCTGCGTCTTGCAGCATGGCCTGCAGTTGCTGCAAATGATCGAAATCCTGCAACGCGCCCTGTCCCATGAGCTGCTGCAGCTCCTCTATGTCTACATTATCTAGACGGCCGGAGAGCAGGCTTTGCTCCATTTGCTGCAGCTGTTGCATCTCCTCCATCAATTCCAGCGTTTGCTGAAAATCCAACGATTGCGGACCATTGAAGAGATCTTTGTAGCGGCGTTGGAAATCTTCCACTGAACGAATGTCGTTGAACTCTTGCATGAGTTCATCAAATGCACGCTGCGCATCTTCATCTTCAAACTCATACCGCGACAGCTTCTCCATCCGGTCGCTGAGCCGTTGCGGCAAATGTTTGAGAAAATTCTGTTTCTCCTCGATTCCCGGTTTGTGCTGGCGGCGCTCTTCTGTCAGGGTCTGCTTCTCCTGTTGGAGAATGTGTTCAAGTCGTTGTTGTATTTCGCTGAGCGATTCTTTCAGATTGAATTCGCGAAACCGTTTGCGCATCTCCTCGCGCAGTTCGCGCACGAGATCATCCAGGCCCTTGAGTTTGCCATCCTCGTTTTCTCCCTCCACCCCCTGACGCATCAACATATCCATTGCTTGTTGCAGATCATCAGTGTGCGATAAGTGCTCGGCCAGTTTCTCGAACACCTGATCGGCAGATAGCCGGACGCGCTGCGTGCCGTCCCACTCGGAGTAACGGATTGTAACCATGAGTTATGCCCGGTAAGTGTACCGTCCTCCCTCGCGTTCTTTATTCAGTTTCTGATGTAGGTGGAGTCCTTCAAGAATGAACTCCGCCGCCGAAGCGATTTGCGCCGGGCGTTGTCCATCAATGTTCAGCATACGCACCGCTTCACTCAGCCCTGGGATGCTACGCACGTCTTCAAGGTACTCACCAGACGGCATATCATCCGACACCTTGACGCCCCAGCCGTTGGAAAAATAAGCGACCGTGGATTTCAACGCCTCGAGTCTAATATACCGGTCAAACACCTTGAGTACAGCACGGTTTATCAAGCGCTCAATAATCTCTTCTTCCCGCTTCTCCTCGCCCATATATTCCAGTTCAATTTTCCCGGCGGTTGAGGCGAAGAGGGCATGCAGGTCGCTCACACGCGGCACGATCTCTTTTTCGCCGAGCCGCACAGCGCGTTTCTCCGCATTGCTTAACACGCTCTCCAGGTTATTGATCGTCACCCGGACGCTGACCCCGGAAGACTGATTGATTTCATTTGAACTCCGCGCCTCCATCGTGATTTGCGCGATAATCTCTTTCATGAACTGTGGAATGTAGACTGTAAACTCGCCCCGCGGCAGTCTGGTCGCCTCCTGCTCCATGATGGCGATCTCATGATCAAGCGTGCGCGGATAATGCGTACGGATTTGGACGTCGAAGCGATCTTTCAGCGGCGTAATGATCCGCCCCCGACTTGTGTAGTCTTCGGGATTCGCACTGGCCACCAACACGATGTCGAGCGGCAAGCGGATTTTGAATCCTTTGATCTGCACGTCTTTCTCTTCCATGAGGTTAAACAAGCCGACCTGCACTTTTTCCGTCAGATCCGGCAACTCATTGATAGCGAAAATGCCGCGGTTCGTGCGCGGAATCAGGCCGTAGTGGATCGTCTCCTCGTCCGCCAGATACCGCCCCTCCGCGACCTTAATGGGATCTACTTCTCCGATCAAATCAGCGACCGCAACATCGGGCGTCGCGAGTTTTTCCGCGTAGCGATCATCGCGCCCTAACCAACGGATCTCCAAGGCGTCTCCGCGCTCCGCCCGTAAACGGCGGCCAAGCGGCGTGATGGGGGCAAAGGGATTTTCAGGAATTTCCGCATCGCGAATAATCGGCACGTATTCATCAAGCAATGAGACGAGACTACGAATAATGCGGGACTTCGCTTGTCCGCGCTCCCCGAGGAACACAATGTGGTGTCCCGCCAGGATAGCGTTCTCGATTTCTGGGATAACCGTTTCCTCATAGCCAATGATGCCTGGAAGAATGCGCTCACCAGCGGCAAGCAAACGCAGCAAGTTTGCGCGCATCTCTTCGCGCACTGGCAGCACCTGATACCCGGACTTTCGGAGGTCGCCAACCGTATGGACGCTGTCACGAAAAGCCTGATCAATTTTGACGTTTTGCACGATAATACTCACTTCTGCAGAGAACTTTCCGCTACCGACTCAGAGGAAGGAGCAAAATACGGCCGCAACCGATCATAACTTTCCAACAGGTGTTGCGGCAACACGCGCACTGCCCCGATGACTGGCATGAAATTCGTGTCCCCGGTCCAGCGGGGAACAAGGTGCCAATGCAAATGATCTGCGACGCCGGCTCCTGCACAGACGCCAAGATTCATGCCGATATTGACGCCTTCGGGGCGAAAGACGGTTTGCACGACGGCAAGCGCACGGCGCAGCAGCGCCATGAGATCACAGAATTCCTCTTCGGGCAAAGCAGTCAACTGGGCGGTATGACGGTGAGGAGCCACTAACAAGTGACCATTGTTGTAAGGATACTTATTCAACATGACGCGGGCATGCTGAGAAGTTCCCAGGATAAGCGAGGAGCGCAGGAGCGCCTCCTCTGTTGAGGTGCAAAAGATACAGCTATGGGGCTTTTCTCCCTCAATATACGTCATACGCCAGGGCGCCCACAGCACTTGCCTGACAGGGTCTTCTCGAACGCCCTCTTGCGTTACGGGAGAACTCACTCTTGATCCTCGTCCTGGAATTCGTCGTCCTGCTCAAGATCGTCTTCGCTGACGGGTTGTCCGTCGACGCGCAGACGCAGTTCTTTGCCGACTTTGAACAACGGCACCTTTTTCGCGGCCACCGAAACCACGGCGCCGGTGCGCGGATTGCGTCCTTCTCGCGCCGCGCGCTGCTTCACGATGAAACTGCCAAAGCCGCGAATTTCGATACGCTCACCTTTAGCGAGCGCATCGGTCATGCTATCAAAGACGGCATTCACCATTACTTCAGCATCCCGCCGAGAGAATCGTGGATACTGCTGCGCCACTTCCTCAATCAAATCCCGTTTCGTCACAACTCAGCTTCCCTTCTCATGAAAGCCGGGGGCCCAGAAAAAATAACCGCATTCCGGATTCCCCTCCGCTCAGCATTGCTCCAAGCCAGAATGACAAGAGCTGTCGCCACCAGGAGCGTTTTGGCGCGTGCGCGCGCACGAGACGAGGCTCGCCAACAATGCCGGCCTCTTGCGCTGCCAGCGCGATTGCATCCTGAAAATTCCCCAATTGGTCTACCAAGCCCAACCGCTTTGCCTGCTCGCCTGAGTAGACGCGTCCATCGGCCAGAGTCCGTACGACCGCCTCATCCATTTTTCGCCCCGCGGCGACAGCAGCAATAAATTGCCGATGCACATCGTCAAGCATATCCTTGAGGATCTGCCGCTCTTCGGGGGTCATTTCTCGAATCGGCGAGCCAATATCTTTGTAGGTTCCCGCTTTGATCACCGTACCCTTTATGCCCAATTTCTCTAGCAAGCCTTGTACGTTATATACTGTCCCCATGATCACGCCAATGGAGCCGGTAATCGTTCCTGGATTGGCGACAATCGTACTGCACGCGCTGGCTATATAATACCCTCCAGAAGCCGCCACGTCCCCAAGAGAGGCCACAAGCGGTTTCTTGTCTCGCAACCGCAGCAGTTCACGATAAATCTCCTGTGAGGGCGTCACCGCGCCGCCGGGCGAGTCCACACGGAGTACAACAGCGCGAATGTGATCAGCTTTCGCAAAGCGCCGGATGATGTCAATCGTTTCTTCGTCGTTGTCTATGATCCCCTGGATCTCGATGACGCCCACAGCAGAAGACCATGGACCGCCTCCTGCCCCGGTCTCGAAAGAGGTCAGCAACCACGCCAGCAAAGCGAAGACCAGTAGGAACGTCCCCAGGATACCAAATCCTCGCCTGACCGCGCGTCGTTGCGGCACAATGATCTCCCTGTCAGCTTATGCTCCCCGCCGTCCACCTTTATCGTCCCGGTCATCCTTGTCCAGGCGGAATTCTTCCGGCATCACATCCTCAAGCGAAAAGCGCGCCTCTTCCCGCTCCCTCTTCAAATACGACTCCATCTCGGCGCGTTCTTCGCTCCGGCGGAGGGCTTTGATACTCAGGCCCATTTTATGCTCACGCGGATCAATATGGATCACTTCGGCTTCGACTTCTTGCCCCACTTGAAACAGCGCCGACGGCTTTTCCACCCGCTCGGTTGACAGTTGTGAAATATGAATCAGACCTTCAATGCCATCCTCCACTTCCACAAACACGCCGAAGTCGGTCACACTCGTCACCTTTCCTTTGACGCGGCTGCCGATCGGATGCCGCTGCGAGAGCGTGGACCAGGGATCCGGCGTCGCTTGCTTGATGCCTAAGGACACGCGCTCATTCTCGACATCCACTCCAAGCACTACGGCCTCGACTTCATCCCCTTTTTTAAACAGCTCCGACGGATGCTTGACCTTCTTCGTCCAATGCAAGTCCGAGATATGGGCCAAGCCATCGATCCCTTCCCCCACTTCGACAAACACGCCAAAGTCAGTAATGCTTTTAATCTTCCCCTTGATGCGACTGCCCACAGGATGACTCGCCCGCACTACTTCCCACGGATTCGGCGAGATCTGCTTCAGTCCGAGGGAAATACGTCGATGTTCCGGAGCCACTTCGAGGATCATCACCTCCACTTCATCTCCCACCGAGAACAGCTTCGAAGGATGGGTCACCCGCTTGGTCCAGGACATTTCCGACACGTGCAACAATCCTTCGACGCCTTTTTCCAATTCGACGAAAGCGCCATAGTCCGCCAGGCTGACGACTTTCCCGCGCACACGACTGCCCACAGTATAGCGTTCTGTCACCGTGCTCCACGGATCAGGCACGAGCTGTTTCAGACCAAGGGACACGCGCTCTTTCTCGGGATCAAACTTCAGCACGACGACCTTGATTTTTTCACCAACGGTCAACAGTTCGGAGGGGTGACCAATCCGCCCCCATGACATATCGGTAATATGCAGGAGACCGTCGATCCCTCCAAGATCAACAAAGGCGCCGTAATCAGTAATATTCTTGACCGTCCCTTCGATAATGACGCCTTCTTCAAGCAGCTTCAGCGTCTCCTCACGGAGCATGTCGCGTTCGTTTTCAAGAATGGCGCGTCGGGACACCACGACATTGGCGCGCGCCCGGTTGTATTTCAGTACGGCGAATTTCCCGCGCTTGCCCACGAAGCGATCCAGGTCACGCACGGGGCGGAGATCCACATGCGACCCAGGGAGGAAGGCCGCCACGCCAATATCAACCTTGAGCCCGCCTTTGACTTTGCCAACAATCGTGCCCTCAATCGGGGTCTTATTGGTGTAGGCGTTTTCGATCTCACGCCACACGCGAAACTGCTCTGCCTTCGCTCTGGACAGAACGATGCCCTCTTGTTCCGCGTCCGCCGCGTCAAAGTAGACATCAATTTCATCACCCTCATTGACCGCAATGCGACCGTCCCGTGTGCGAAACTCCCCAACCGGAATATGTCCCTCGGACTTGTAGCCGATGTCAACAGTGACGACTTCTGGTCCGACCTTGACGACTCGGCCGCGTACGATTTCCCCAGGTTTGATGGTGCGCTCGCTCTCTTCGAGCATTTGCATGAAATCTTCCATGCCGCCGCTCTGGGTGCGTGTTGATGTTTGCGAAAAATCTACTTTGTCCTGTTCCATTCTCCGGTATACCCCCTAGAGTTCTCCCTGATCATCGCCTTTCCATACCCTCCTCCTCCTCAGGTTGCAAGAGCTGCGGTTTTCTCCTTTTTTCCTTTTCATATCAGCACTTGCGCGCGGCCTGTACAGTCCGCACCATAGTCTCCACCACTTCCTTCAGCGAGAGAGCCGTAGTGTCGATCAACACGGCGTCCGCCGCTTGCTGCAGCGGCGCATAAGCACGACTCCTATCACGCTGGTCCCGCTCAGTCATCTCTTGGATCGTTTTCTGTAGGTCCGCCGACACGCCCTGCTCCTGGAGTTCTGTGTAGCGCCGACGTCCCCGCACCTCAGGCGAGGCATCAAGGTAAAATTTTACATCGGCCTCGGGAAAGACCACCGTGCCGATATCACGGCCTTCCATCACCACCCGGCCACCCGCCCCCAATTCACGTTGGACGGTTAGCAGCTGTTGACGCACAAGCGGCTGAGCTGAGACTTTTGACGCCATCTGGCTGACCTCAGGCTGACGAATCGCCGCGGTAATGTCGCGTTCCCCCAGCAGCACTCGTACTCCACCAGCTTCTGGCGCAAATCGTAGCGCAAGCCCGTGACACAAAGCCGCGAGCCGCTGCGCGTCGTCCGCAGGCACTCCTTTTTCAATCGCCAGCAGCCCGACCACGCGATACAAAGCGCCAGTATCAACGTAACGATACCCGAGACGTTCCGCCAACAAGCGGCTCGACGAGCTTTTTCCCGCGCCGGACGGTCCGTCCACAGCGATAATCAGACCAGCATTCATGAGTGTTTGATGGTTGGCCCGGTGAGATCTCGCACCAAGCTATAAAAGCTCGGGAACGAGATATCCACGCATGATATTCCTTCTAGCACTATCTGCCCTGTTCCTGCTAGCCCTGCAATAGAAAAAGCCATGGCAATACGGTGATCGGCAAAGCTCCGGACTGCGCCGCGGCGCAGTTCCCCTCCGACAATGATCAATCCGTCTGGCAACTCGGTTACGCGTACGCCGAGCGCCGACAAGCCAACGGCTAAGGCGCGAATCCGATCGCTTTCCTTCACGCGCAGTTCTTGCGCTCCACGAATTGTCGTGACTCCCTGAGCCGTGGCGGCCGCGACTGCAATAATAGGAATCTCATCAATGGCGCGCACGACGAGTTCTTCAGCAAATTCGACCCCTTTGAGCGCGCTGTAGCGCACCAGCAGGTCGCCAACCGGCTCGCCGCAGACCTCCCGCTCGTTCAGGCGCGTGATCGATCCTCCCATGGCGCGAAAGACATCCAAAACGCCTGTCCGTGTAGGATTCAGACCAACCCCACGCACGCACAGCTCAGAGCCGGGAACCATAAGCGCCGCGCCAATGAAAAACGCCGCAGAGGAGAGATCCCCAGGGACTTCCATCTCGCAAGCTCGCAGCGTCTGTCCGCCTTCGATCGCGACTTCTGTGCCTTGCACCTCTAAGGACGCCCCAAAAGCAGGCAACATCCGTTCGGTATGATCCCGAGACCGCACCGGCTCCCATACAGTCGTCCGTCCTCGCGCCTGGAGCCCGGCAAAGAGCAAAGCGGATTTCACCTGGGCGCTCGCTATTTGACTGCGATAACTAATGCCATGAAGGGCCTGGCCATTGATGCGCAACGGCGCGCGGTTCTCCCCCCCTTCACTTATGATATCCGCGCCCATCTCGCGCAGCGGACCGATCACGCGCCCCATAGGTCGGCTCCGTAACGATTCATCACCATCGAGACGCGACACAAACGGGCGTCCAGCCAGCAAGCCGGACAGCAAACGCATAGTCGTCCCTGAATTGCCACAATCGATCGTCTCGCAAGGCGCTTGCAGACTATCCCATCCACGCCCCTGAACGATCACCTCCGTTCCCGCTTGCTTGATCTCCACGCCAAGGGTCTGAAACGCGCGGATGGTGCTGCGATTATCACCGCCGCCGGAAAAATTCCGTATGCAACTCTCACCCTGCGCAATGGCGGAGCACATGACGGCGCGGTGACTAATCGATTTATCTCCGGGTAGAGTAATTTCACCACACACGCCGGAATGAGCTGGACTGATGCTTATTGTTTCACTCATGACTGATGTTCACGCATCTTCGTCAGCCGCTGACGCCCAGCTCGCGCTCGGGCGATCGCAGCTTCCAATCCCCCCCTATCACCCTTCGCCACGCACGTTTTTATCTGGATAAGCGCCCGTTCGAACTCCTCGATAGCAATAAGCAACGCGTCACGATTCGAGACGCAGATATCACGCCACATCTCAACCGGGCTCGCCGCGACCCGCGTCAGATCGGCAAACGCACTCCCAGCATACGCGAGAAGATCCATCCCAGGAAGAGGAACCTCTAACGTAGCATTCATGACGCTGAAAGCGATGAGATGCGGTAGGTGACTCACGCGGGCCAGAATACGATCATGGAGAGCCGCGTCCATTTCTTCGATGCGCATGCCGACGCCTTCCCACAGCGCGCGCACGCGCGCCAGCGCTCCGCGATCGGTGCGCGCCGTGGGCGTCAGCACGCACAGCCGTTTTTCAAAAAGCGTCGCAAACGCCGCCGCCGCTCCAGCATGTTCTGTCCCAGCGATCGGATGAGCGCCCACAAACGGCAGCGTCGGCGGCAACAATCGCTCCATGTCTCTCACAACCTGTTCTTTGGTGCTGCCCGCATCAGTAATCACGCAGCCTGGAGGAAGAAACGGCAGAAACTTCTCCACCGTCGGGCCGGTGGCTTCGACAGGCACGGCCAACAGTAGTAAATCAGTGTTTCGCGCGGCGTCAGCGGGATCAAACGTGTAGGCGTCAATAATGCCGCGTTCAAGCGCGATTTTGAGATTCGCCTCGGTGCGACCAAACCCGATGACTTCCCCGACCAGGCCGCGCGCGCGCGCCGCGAGTCCCAGCGAGCCGCCGATGAGACCGACGCCGACAATGACAAGACGATTAAACAGCATAGTAATCCGTAGCAAAGGAGGTTAAGAATGAGGAATTGGAGAGTAGGGATTAGTCAAAAACAAGTATACCCTTACAATCGCCGCGCACCAACCCCGACTCCCAATCCCTATGTCTTCAATAGTTTCTCCATCGCGGTGATAAACCGCTTATTTTCTGTCGGCGTTCCCACGCTCACGCGCGCGTATCCAGGAAAGCCGTAGCCTTCCATGGGGCGAATGATCACGCCTTCTGGCAGCAGTCGCTGGTATGTTCCTGCACCGACCTGAACCAGTAAAAAGTTGGCCCAGCTCGGCGCATACTTCAACCGCAGACGGTCGAGCTCTTTGCGGAGATACGCCAAGCCCTGACGGTTATTCTCCTGCGTGCGACGGATATGGTCTTCATCATCCAGCGCCGCCAAGGCCCCGACTTGCGCCAGTGAGTTGACATTAAACGGCTGGCGGATGCGATTGAGCGCATCAATGATTTCAGGCGATGAAACGCCATACCCCACCCGCACCCCGGCCAGACCACAAATCTTTGAGAACGTGCGCAGCGTCACTAACAACCGCTTCCCGTCGTGATATTGAAACGAGTCTGGATATTCCTGGTCTTCAACAAATTCAAAATATGCTTCATCAACGACAATCAGCACGTCAGCGGGCACTGCCGCGAGAAACACTTCCCATTCACGGCGCGTGTAGATTGTTCCGGTTGGGTTATTGGGATTATCAAGAAACACGATCCGCGTGTCCGGCGTAATGGCTCTGGCCATGGCCTCCAGGTCAAATTTGAATCCCTGATGCGGCACGGCAATGGTGCGGCAGCCCGCTGCTTGCGCGACGAGATGATAAATCGCAAAGGCGTGTGCCCCGACGACGATGGCTTCGCCGACTCGCATGAACGTACGAACGAGCATTTCAATGAGTTCATTCGAGCCATTGCCGATAATCAGCCGCGAGCGGTCAATGCCCAATTTTTCCGACAGCCGTTTCTTGAGGTAGAAACAGTCTCCGTCCGGATACAGATGCAAGTGGGGCAACGCCGCAGCAATGGCGGCCACGGCCTTCGGGGAAGGGCCGAGCGGGTTCTCGTTGGAGGCGATTTTGATGGAGTCATGCACGCCATATTCCCGTTCCAGCTCTTCAATGGGCTTTCCAGGTTGATACGGGGTTAGCGTGCGAATCCATTCGGGGACGAGTTTACTAATATCCATACCTCACCGTGTCATATGATTGGCTGAAACATATGACCCAAGCACTTTGACTAAGGAAGCCAGCGGCTGGATCTGCTGTAACGCCCGACGAATCGGTTCATCGTGAATATGGCCTTCCACATCAATGAAGAAGAGATATTCCCATGGTCGCCCTTTCAGAGGACGAGACTCAATCCGCAACAGATTGATGGCGTTCTCCGCGAACGGCTGGAGCGCACGATAGAGCGCGCCCACCTCATCGCGCACCGAGAGCAACAGCGACGTT
This sequence comes from Candidatus Methylomirabilota bacterium, assembly GCA_035575235.1. Taxonomy (GTDB): domain Bacteria; phylum Desulfobacterota; class Binatia; order Bin18; family Bin18; genus SYOC01. The sequence continues at coordinate 2,203 of DATLYA010000160.1, read as the reverse complement.
TTGTCATGTCCCGTTGGTTGCCCAGACGGTTGCGCACGGCCCAGCACGGCAAACCGGGTGAAATTCGCGGCTTGATCTTGAATGCCGGCGGCGAGCACGTTGAGTTTGTAATGCTCAGCAGCCATACGCCCAGCGATAGCGGCAACCCGAGGATCCGCCACCGCCAACTCAGCTGCGCGCGCATTACTGGCCGCTTCTTCCGTTATCGCCCCAGGCAGATGAGCCGCCAGCCAGCGTCGGCATTGCGCCAGCGCTTGGGGATGCGCCAGGACGCGCTGCACGTGCTCAAGACGAGCCGCACGGCTCAAGAGACAATGACGAATCTCTAACGCCACCTCGGCAATGATCTGCAGAGGCGAATCAACAAACGTGTCCAGCGTAATGGCGACAGACCCTTCAGTCGAGTTTTCAATCGGGACCACGCCGTAGTCCGCCCGTGCGTGCTCTACTTCGGCGAAGACTTGCGGGATGGTCGCCAGCGGCGTGAACACAGCTTGTGAACCAAACTGTTCGCGCGCCGCCATGTGCGTATAAGTGGCTTCCGGACCAAAGTAGGCGATACACAATGGTTCTTCCAGCGCGCGCGAAGCAGAAATCACTTCACGGTAGATCGCGCGGATCGCCTCATTTGATAAGGGACCAGGGTTGAGTTCCATCAAGCGAGCAAGCACTTGTCGTTCGCGGCCTGGCGCGTAGACGCTGGCGCGCTCCTGGTTTTTCAATTGACCAATACGCATGGCCAGGCGTGCGCGGCGATTCAGCAGGTTCAACACCTGCGCATCGATGCGATCGATTTGCTCACGCAGCAACGACAGTGACGGAGGAGTTCGTTTTTGCGGCACGGAGCGTTTCTTACTATGATTCTTGCGCCACGTCTATGTGGTGGACGACACAGGAGCAGGGGAAAGCCTGCCCGCGCCCTGCCGGGTGCGGCCGCCGAGTGGGCGAACAGAAAGAGCGCCGCGCTATCGCGTGTCAATCTTACAGGTCCAATTTAAGCTGAGATCATTCTCCTTGTCGGGTCTACAATCGCTGCTTCGCCCATGCGGCGAAACTTCGCATACCGTTGGGTGAGCAGTTCGTCGAGCGGCAGTTTCACGAGTTCATCAAGGTGGCGCGCGAGCGCCTCACCCACCAGCGCAATCGCTTCTTCAGGATGCCGATGAGCACCACCACACGGTTCAGGGATCATCGCATCAATCACTTTGAGCGCGAGCAAATCAGCAGCGGTAATCTTTAACGCCTCCGCGGCCCATGCTACGCGTTCCGGCGTGCGTTCCCCGTAGAGAATCGCCGCGCACCCCTCGGGCGTAATCACAGAGTAACACGCGTTCTCTTGCATCAAAATGCGATCGCCCACGCCGAGCGCCAACGCCCCTCCGCTTCCACCCTCACCAATGACCACGACAATAATCGGAGTGCGAAGGCCGGCCATTTCTCGGATATTCCGCGCAATGGCTTCTGCTTGTCCGCGCTCTTCCGCGTCAATACCCGGATATGCTCCTTGCGTGTCAATGAATGTAATCACCGGTCGATGAAACCGCTCAGCCAGATGAAACAGCCGTAACGCTTTGCGATACCCCTCTGGCCGGGGCATGCCAAAGTTGCGCCGGACCTTCTCGGCTACAGTCCGACCACGCTGATGACCGACAACCACTACCGATCTGCCACGAAAACGCGCCAGCCCTCCAACAATCGCCGGATCATCGGCAAACGTGCGATCGCCATGCAATTCGACAAACTCGGAACAGAGCTGCTCAATATAATCGAGCGTGTACGGACGATCGGTGTGACGTGAGAGCTGCACCCGCTGCCATGGCGATAAGGCGCCGTATATTTCCGCTTCGTGCTGACGGCACTGCTCCTCCAGGGATGTCAGCGCCTGTTGTTCCTCATCAGAGCGGACCGAGAGCCGCCGCAGCATCTCAAGGCGCTTATCTAGCTCCGCCAGTGTCTTTTCAAAATCAAGATAGGTTGTCGGCATGATTGCTCCAAAGTGTTCAGTTATTAGTCATCAATTGTTAACTTCTGGGTGCGTTGCTATGCTAAAAACTAACTACTAGAGGGGTTGCTGAGGTTTGGGATTTTTGCAGGTGTGGCAAACTCCTGTCAATACGGGCTGAAAAGGACAGGGGCTGCAGGAACGCCGCAGGGGGAGCAGGGGGTTGAGGCAGTGGAGCAAAGAGAGGCGGAAGTATTTTCT
>DATLYA010000159.1:0-6735 GCA_035575235.1 Candidatus Methylomirabilota bacterium | reverse complement strand
ACTCGCGCCGACTGGTTGCCCGAGTATCACGCTTCCTACCTGATCTACTGGCTTGAGACGCACTCGTTTTATCCCTTGCGCACGGAGACCTACGATCGCGACGGAAAGCTCAGCCGCGTAGAGGTGCGACTGACGCAGATGGTCCATGCCGCCTTGCGAGAACGCGGCTATAGTCCGTTCATTCAAGTCTATTGGGATCTGGAGAGCGACATCATAACCTATAATATCCGTGACGGCGTCCGCTTGATGCGCTGGTCTCCAGAAGACGTCCTGACCTTTTTTAGTCCGGATTTTATGCGCCGACAGTGGCAGCTGGCGCCCGTGCGCAGTTATCTCGGCGTGGATCGTCCGGAAGAGTTCTTCTTACGTCCCGGATTAGAACCAGGGAAATTTCCCGACCGACGGCCGCTGCATCTGTCGGCGACGCTGAAAGACCGCATTCAGGCGCAAGACGCCGCCGGGCGCCTGGTCTTCGACGGACAGATTCCGGCCGCAGCGCCTCTCTCAGCTGTCACGCGTGCGCCCTGATGCGACCCTTCTGGGCCGCGCTACAGCCCTTGTGAGGAGTGGGGTTTCCTGCTCAATTAGGGCGCGGCGGCTGTAGAATTAGGTTTTTGTTGTACGCCGGGATAGTTATGCGGTGGGTCTCGCACCTGATCGTCTCTCGACCAAAGCTGATTCTTTTCGTTATCTTCTTGCTCACGGGGTTTTTCGCCGACCATGCGCGGCGCATCCGCCTCGATAGCTCCGTCGACAGTCTGCTGCCGAAGGAGGATCCAGAAAAGACCTACTACGACGAGATCCGGCAACAGTTCGGCAGCGATGAGATCGGGGTGATCGGCGTGATCGCCGACAACATCTACACCCCGGAAGCCCTGCAGAAGATCAAACGTCTGACCGATGCTATTCGCCAATTCCCCGAGGTCAAGAACGTCATCAGTCTCACCAGCGCCCCGGATGTCATCACCAGCGTCGCCAGAGAATCCGCCCGCCTTGTGCCTGACGTCAACGCTACGCATGCTGCGCTGGAGGAGATCAAGAGGAAACTCACCGAGCAACCGGTCTATCTGAAGAACCTGGTGTCGGCGGACGGACGAGCCGCAGCGATTAACATTTTTTTCGAGAATCTGGGTGATGACGAATTTTTCCGCCGCGGCGTCGACGATCGCATCCAGGCGCTGATTGAGCAAGAAAATCACTCCGGACCCGCGAAGCTGTACTATACAGGGCTGCCCCACTTCAAAGTGCATTCCACCAGAGCGATGTGGGAAGACTTGAGCTTATTCGTGCCGCTCACCCTCGCGCTTATTATCGTCATTTTGTTCTTAAGCTTTCGCTCGTTGCGGGGCGTGGTGCTGCCCACGCTGACAGTCGTGGTGAGTTTGCTCTGGACCTTGGGGATCATGACGTTAGCGGGAAGCAGCCTGAGCCTGGGCAACATGGCGCTGCCTCCCCTGGTGCTCGTGCTGGGCACGGCCTATTCGCTCCACGTCGTGGCCGAGTATTATGAGCTCGCTCGCCCCGGGCGCTCAGTGCGTGACGTCGTTGTCGAGACGTTACACACAACCACGACGCCGCTGTTCATCGCCGCCCTGACCACCGTCATCGGGTTTCTCTCACTTATTGTGAATAGCATCGTCAGCATTCGTGAGCTTGGGCTGTACGCCTCCTTCGGCATCTCCATCGCGTTTCTCTTATCCGTCGTCTTCGTGCCCGCCTGTTTGATGCTGCTCTCGCTTCCAACGACACAGGCCGAGGCGTTTTCGCCGCGCATTGGCGCCGTGCTGCGCACGCTCGCTATGCTCTCGAGCCGTCACCGTCGCTTTGTCATCGCCGTGGGCCTCCTGGTCGCGGGAGTTTCCGTCTGGCAAAGCGCTGCGATCCAGGTTGGCTCCGACTTCCAATCCTTTTTCCGCGAAACTGACCCCATTCGTCAGGCGACCGACGTTATTAACCGGGCGCTCGTCGGCAGTATGACTTTCTATGTCGTGGTTGAGGGCGAGGAAAAAGATATCGTGAAAAAATGGGACACGTTGTGGCGAATCAAAAACCTCCAACTCTACATTGATTCGCTGCCGGGCGTGGAGAAAACAGTCTCGTTTGTTGATTACTGCGAGCTGCTCGATCGCGGCATTCAGGAGATTCCTCTTGAGCCTCCTGAAGGAGAAATTGTCGAACCCGCGCCACCCGAGATCAAAACCACCTTTTGGGCGAATCCCGAGCAACTGAAAGGCGTCATGCGACTCGTGTTCTTAAACGCCGAGAGCATCGCGAGCGTCGTGAACCATCCGAATTACACGCGCACGACGATTCTCGTCCGCACCTCGCTCTCACGCTCCAACGATATCGCGGCGCTGGTGGAGCAAATCGACGCCTTCGCCCGCAGCCATTTCCCGCCCGAGCTAAGGGTGCACCCCACCGGCAATCTCATCCTGCTGACCCGCACCACCGGCGATATTGTCAGCGGACAAATTCAGAGCCTCGCGCTGAGCGCGAGCATCATCTTCGTCCTCATGGCGGTGATGTTTCTTTCCGCTCGGGTCGGACTGATCGCCATGGTTCCCAATGTCTTTCCCCTGTTCGTCTTTTTTGGGCTTATGGGCGTGACGGGCGCTGAGCTCAATTTCGGCACGAATATCATCGCCTCGATCGCCTTGGGAGTCGCCGTGGACGACACCATTCATATTATGACGCGCCTGAGCTCCACCGTGCGCACCACCACCAGCCAGGAGCAAGCCCTGTTAGAGACACTGTCGACGGTCGGGAAACCCGCGCTCTACGCCTCTCTTGTGCTGTGTCTGGGATTTCTCACCCTGGGTTTTTCGACCTTCGTGCCGATTCGCGAGTTCGGCTTTCTCTCCGCCGTCACCATTGTCGTTGGCCTGATTGGCGAGATCGCTTTGTTGCCCGCGCTACTCGCCACCACCCCGATTATCACCCTCTGGGATCTTTTGTATGTCAAACTGGGCAAGGATCCTCATAAGACGATCGGCCTGTTCGCCAACCTGCGCCCTTCGCAGGCCAAAATCGTGGCGTTGATGGGAGAGTTGAAATCCTTCCCGCGTGGACAGGCCATCATCCGTCCGGGCGACATGAGTAACGCTATGTATGTCATGATTAGCGGCCGTGCGGAGGTGCGCGTGAACTCCGCGGGCCACTCCCACTCGCTGTGGGAAGTGCAGCGGGGCGATGTCTTTGGCGTTACTGGCCTCATCGGCAGCGAAGAGCGCGTCTCTGAAGTTGTGGCGTTGGAAGATGTCGAGGTCTTGGCCATGGATGAACGTTTTCGCACCCGGGTGTGGAGGTATCCGCGGATCGCCGCCCGGGTGTTTTTTAATCTGTCGACGATGCTCCTCGACCGGCTGCAGTACACTATACAACGAGCGCCGGGGCGTCAGGGAGATCAGCGCGCACAGGCGCGCTGAGGGCGGCTCATGTCTGAATGTTATGCGTCCCCTGTTGCTTTTCCTTCGCGGCCGCGGCGTCTCTCCCGAGCCTGGCGAAGGGCTCGGAACAAGCGGAGTCTGGCGACGATCCAACCGATTTTATATGTCTGGTGCGCCGAATCCTGGCGCGCTTTGCATGGAGCGATGAATACATGAGGTTTGTTGGTTATGCCGAAACGGTGCGGTAGGGTTTTCTTCTCCCTGTTGTTTGTTTTGGGTGCTGCGCTGAATGTGCGCAGTCGTCCCCTTGCCTGGGCCGAACTCAAGCCTGAAGATCTCCTCACGCAACAGAATTGGCAGGAAGCGCAAGGACTGCTCCCAGACGCCGTGCTCCACCGTTTTCGGGATGGCGGGTATCAAGCCAAAATCGCGACCCTGCCGACGTCCCTGAGCTGGAGTAAAAAATTTGCCGCGGCTTCAGAGGCGAACGCCGGGAAATTCTCGATTAACGCTGACGACTCGTTGATTGCGAACGCCACCGGCGCCTATCCTGAGTTTCTCTACGGTCTCCCGTTTCCGCAGATTAACCCGAACGACGCGCAGGCCGCGGCAAAAGTGATCTACAATTTCTCCTACACGCTGATGCAAGCGGACGACGCAGATCGCGTCAGCACGCTCAACTGGGTGAAGCCAACGGCGTTCGAGCGTCGCGCCGAATTTCTGGGGCGGCTTCTGTTTTACGGCTCGCGCTTTTCCGGCCCCATTGCGAACCCGGATGCAACCCTGCGAAAGGGCATTATCGCCGGCTTTTCCCCGCCGGAGATTTACGGAGTTGTGACGCTGGAATGGGTGTATCTAGACCCGAAGCAGTGGAACTCATTGTGGGCGTATGTGCCGGAGCTCAGGCGCGTACGGACGCTTCCTGCCTTCGGCGGTTCGGAGAACCTGTTCGGGTCGGACCTGGCCCACGATGACCCGTACCTCTTTTCCGGCAAAGTGCAATATTTTACCTGGAAACTGGTAGGGACACGGGATGCGCTTGTTCCCTATACGCTGCCGAACCCCAAAACCTTGCGCCCCGCGGCCCAGGGCTATCTTTTGGATACGGCTCAAGATTCCCTCCTGATGGGCTGGGAAAAGGAGGGGTGGAAAGGAACGGCGTGGTGGCCGGCCAATTACAACCTTGTCAAGCGGCCCGTGTGGATCATTGAGGCGGCGGCGAAAGATCCCCAATACGCCTACAGTCGTCAAGTGCTGTGGATCGACCGCGAGCTGTACATCGCCTATTACAAAGAAGCTTACAATCGGGCGGGTCAGCTCTGGCGCATGCTGCTGAATTCGGTTTCCGTGGCGCGGACGCCTGATGGGGACTTCTCGGTCGCGCAACCAGATTTTACCTTGTCGGTAGACGAGCAACAAAATGCCGCCACCGTCGAGCAGCCTCTCACACGAGAAAAGCCGCTGGCTTTCGGAGTCGGCTTGTCGCCAGAGCTCTTTACCCGCGAAGGGTTGTTGAAGCAGGGGAAATGAGACCCTGCAGGAGCGCGCGCTGTCGCTATTGTCATACAACTGTATCATACAAGCAACAATAAGGAGGGAGCCGTATGAACCTCACGCCACAGCAACAACTCACGATGCTCCGCACCATGCAAACCATCCGCCGCTTTGAGGAACGAGCCTCTGACGAGTTCCAGGCCGGCCATATCTATGGGGTCGTGCACTGTTACATTGGGCAGGAAGCGGTGGCGGTGGGCGTGTGTGCGGCGCTGAACCGCGAGGACCAGATTATCAGCACGCACCGCGGCCATGGCCATTGCATCGCCAAGGGCGCAGACCTCAAGCGCATGATGGCGGAACTGTACGGCCGCGCGACCGGCTATTGCAAAGGGAAGGGCGGCTCGATGCACATCGCCGATTTTGGCATCGGCATGTTAGGCGCCAACGGGATCGTCGCCGGCGGCATTCCCATCATTACCGGCGCGGGTTTGGCGGCGCAGCTTGACGGCAAAGGCCGTGTCGCCGTATCGTTCTTCGGCGACGGCGCGGCGAGCGCCGGACCTTGGTCACGGAAGACCCGGCGACGTTTCGCGCGCTCAAAGCGCCGGTCAAACGCGTCTGCGCCCTGCAGGTTCCGATTCCTTACAGTCCACAGTTGGAGAGCTATGTGTTCCCCGACCGCGAGCGAATCATCGCAGGGGTGCGAGCGGTGTTACAGTAGAGCAGGGAAAACAAGTGATCGCCGTCCCTGACCCGGCAATCTACAGCCTCATTAGGCTTGAAAGTTGATGAGACCCGTGCTGTGAAGGAGTGTCGGAAGGCGTCATGAATGATCCCCCCGGGAAAAGCCAACGGCAAGCTCAAACGGGTCGCCCTCGTACTGTCGCTTCTCCTGGCGGCCATCGTACTGACGCCGTTCCGTCTCACTGGCTGACTGGAGCTGGTGATTACGGACGCGCGACGCCAGGAAGAGCAGATCACCTGAGTCTCCATGCAGTCAGGAAGAGAGAGCACACGAGTGCGAAGGTTGCGGCGCGCTGAAGAAGAAAAAGACCCTCGAACTGTTGCAGTCGATGTCCGCTTCTGTTCAACGGACTTCTTGTTATAGCAGAGTTAATCGGTATTATTGTGGGGCAACATTGCTTCGTCTGGTCTGCGAACGCCTTACCCCAGGAGACGCACTATGATCGATCTATATTACTGGCCTACACCTAACGGCAAAAAGGTCACCATTCTACTGGAAGAATGTGGCCTGCCGTATAACCTCATTCCCTGCAACATCGGCCGCGGGGACCAGTTCACGGACGAATTTCTCAAGATCAGCCCGAACAACCGCATGCCGGCCATGGTCGACCATGAGCCCCTGGGCGGGGGCCCGCCTATCAGCATTTTCGAGTCGGGCGCGATCATGATGTACATCGCCGAAAAAGTGGGGAAGTTCTACCCTCAGGATCTCCGCGGTCGCTACGAGGTCAATCAGTGGATTATGTGGCAGATGGCCAACCAGGGACCCAAAACCGGCGAGTGTGGCCATTTTCGCCGCCTGGGCGCCGAGCAAGGCGATCAGTCCTATGCGGTGCGGCGGTTTACTGATGAAGTCAATCGCTTGTATGGCGTGCTCAATAATCGCCTCTATGACCGGCGCTATGTGGCTGGGAATGAATACACGATTGCCGATATGATTTGTTACCCCTGGACCGTCAATTGGGAAGCTCAGGGCCAGGACATCAACGAGTTTAAATACTTCAAGCGCTGGTTCGAGGAGCTCTCGGCGCGTCCCGCCGTGCAAAGAGGGATGGCGGTAGGGAGTGACCTGGTGGAGGACTTCTCGAAGCTTCCCAAGGAAGAGAGA
>DATLYA010000158.1:0-17879 GCA_035575235.1 Candidatus Methylomirabilota bacterium | reverse complement strand
GTGAACAGATCGCGGATGATGCGCAGAATGACGTCCATGTCATTGTGCAGCAGCGCCGGCGCGCTCTGGGATTCCCCTTTCTGAGCGATGCCGCTCCAGAGCTTGAGCAAAAACCGCATATCGTCCTGTATCTCTTTTTTGGTCAGTCCTTCGCAGGCTGTGCGGACGATAAAGCCGCCTTGCGGCGGACGCAGTTCTTGCACGATGTCGCGGAGACGCTTGCGTTCTTTGCTATCGGCAATGCGACGGGACACGCCGATATGGTTCACTGTAGGAGTGTAGACCAGATGACGGCCAGGCAAGGAGAGGTGCGACGTCAAGCGGCACCCCTTCGTGCCAATCGGTTCTTTCGTCACCTGAACCAGAATTTCCTGGTTCTTTTTGAGGCGCTCTTCGAGCGGCAGGTGGGAAACGAATTGCTCACGTCGCCCTCGCCTTGGCGAGGCTGAGCGCAGCGCGTCGCTCTCCACAGCCTGATCCTCTTCTAAGGAATCTTCTTCGGGGATATCATTGGCCGAGGAGTCGTCTTGATCGTCTTCTTCAAACAGGCCGGAGGGAAGCGTGCCGCCGAACAAGTCGGAGGCGTGGATGAACCCAGCCTTCTCGAGACCGATATCAACAAAGGCGGCCTGCATGCCCGGCAGCACGCGCGCCACCCTTCCTTTGTAGATATTCCCGGCGATGTTGCGCTGTTGAGCGCGTTCAATGTGAATCTCTACGAGGATATCGTTCTCAAGGAGTGCGACCCTCGCTTCTTGGGGTGTCGAATTGATAATAATGCGTTGACGCACGTACAGTACTATGACGCCGCAGTCTCTAGCGGCATGGTTGCACCCTCATCACCCTCGACTGGAAGCACAAACGCTGAGGGCGAGTCAAACAGGGTCTGAATTTTCGTTAAGCGTAAGATCTTGGCTTCCTCTGGCGCGAGTCCCAACAGCGCTCCGATAAACTCATGCGGTTTAATCGTTCCAGCTTCCGTCACGCGCAATTCAAGCTGTAACATCAGCGGCGCGGAGAGATGCACCCGAGCGACGAACTGTTTCGCATCGACGATTTTTTCTCCACTACGTGTATGCTTGCGCAACGGCACAGTGGCGGCGGTATGGTAGGCGTTGAGCCGCGCCGCTACAAACGCTGCATTGCGTTTGTCCGCTGGTAACGATTCGAGCTTCACCGCATACCGTAGCGCGCGAATGCTGGCGTCGATGCTCGGCTCGCGAAAATCGATCGTTTTCGCCCACTGCACGCAAAAACCGCGCGGCAGTTCTGCATCGAGCCGTACGCCAACTTCCTCGGCTGGGACTTGTGCGCTCAGTTCAAGATCAACAAACTCTTCTTCACTTTCAATGCCCATAGGCAGCGCCGGGCCAAAACTCAAGCGCGGCAACGGGTGAAACCCTTGGCTGTACGCAATGGGAAGCCGTGCGCGTCTGACCGCGCGCGAGAACAGGGTGGCGACTTCTTTTGCGCCCAAAAACCGCGCCTCGTCCAGCTTGCTGTACATGACCCGCACCCGCGTGACCGCAGGCTTGTGCTCGCCGCGGCTGACCGCGATAGTGTTCGGGTCGCCAGACAACCAGGACTCTGCATTGGCGACGACCTGGGGAACGGGGCTTGAAACTTGCGGACGACAGTCCTGCGTCCTGCGTCCTGCGTCCTGCGCCAAAGGAAAAGAGCTCCTGACCGCTGCTTCCTGGCTGTCAGCTTCTCCATTGTTGACTTTTGACTTTTGACTCGTGACTTTTAACTTTTTTTCTTGGATCATTTGCCACTGCCGCGTGCCCCAAGCCGCGTGCTCCGGCAGCACCGTTTTGGCCCATTGGTCTACCTGAGTCCCGCGATGCTCCGCTCCTTTAGCGCCGTTGAGATGATAGGTAACGTTGCGCACGGTTTTGAAATCGCACGCGCCACAGTACGAACAGCGCTCGACACTACAATCAGGGGTCAGTGCGGCGGCGAACGCCTTCGCGAGATCCCGCTGGAGCCATTTTTTGGCGACGCCGCTATCAAGATGATCCCAGGGCAGCGGTTCATCGAGAAGACGCCGCCGCAAGTAGAAGTGTGGCTCGATCCCATGCTCCGCAAAGGCGTGGTGCCAGAGATCCAGGCGGCATTGATCTGTCCACCCATCAAACCGGCAACCAAGCCGATACGCCGTCAGCAGCGGTCCCGCCAGTCGCCGGTCGCCGCGTGCGAACACACCTTCGAGAAATGAGGACTTCGCATCATGCCACTTGAACTGAATGCCATAGCGCCGCAGGTTTTTTCGCAGCAGTTCCTGACGCGCCTCGGTCTCTTCCAGGCTGACTTGCGCCGCCCATTGAAACGGCGTGTGCGGCTTGGGCACGAACGTAGACACACTGGCCGTGACCTGGCGTTTATGCTTGCCGGCGGCTGATACTTTCCGGCACAGGTCTACAATGCCAAGCAAATCCTCTTCGGCTTCCGTGGGCAGACCGAGCATGAAGTACAGTTTCACACTCTTCCACCCTAGCTCAAAGAGCATGCGCGCGGCGTCAATCAACTCTTCTTCTTTATATTCTTTTTGAATCACGTCGCGCAGCCGCTGTGAGCCGGCTTCCGGGGCCAGCGTAAATCCGGTTTTGCGTACACGGCGGATCTCTTCCAGAATATGGGGCGAGAGCGCATCGACCCGCGTCGACGGCAACGAGACTGACACTTTCAACCCGGCGAAACGATTCATGATGTTGCGCAACAGCGGATTCACGCAACTATAATCGCCCGTGCTCAGACTCAGGAGCGACACTTCCTCGTAGCCGCTCTGTTCGACCAGACGTTCGATTTGCTGTTGCAACGCACGTGGATCTCGCTCTCGCAATGGACGGTAGATGTAGCCTGCCTGACAAAAGCGACAGCCGCGTACGCAGCCGCGCATGACTTCGACGGCGATCCGATCGTGCACGATATTCACATTCGGCACGACTTGATTCTTGATCGCTGGAAGAGCGTTCAGATCGCGCACGATGCGTTTCCGCACGATGGTGTAATCTGGATCGAGCGGATGAATCGCCCGCAACGTCCCGTCTTCGGCATACTCCATGTCGAAGAACGCCGGAACATACACGCCAGGAATCCGGCTCAGCGCTTGCAGCAGCGCGCGACGATCTTTTTTATCCCACGCCAGGTACGCATCGCAAATGTCAAAAATCGCTTCTTCACCGTCGCCCAAGAGAAACGCATCAATAAACTCGGCAATGGGTTCGGGATGAAAAGCGCATGGGCCGCCGGCGATGACTAACGGATGGGTTGCTTCCCGGTCTCGAGAGAACAGCGGAACGCCTCCCAAATCCAGCATCATCAGGATATTGGTGTAGGTGAGTTCGTACTGCAGGCTGAAGCCAACGATGTCGAAGGCTGAGAGAGGCGAGCAGCTCTCGAGGGAAGCCAGCGGCAACTGCCGTTGACGGAGCTGGGCTTCCATATCTACCCACGGGGCGTATACTCGTTCTGCCTGGATGTCGGCGCGGCCACTGAGCAGATCATAGAGGATCTGCAACCCCAGATGGGATTGCGCGATCTCATAGACCTCGGGAAAAGCGAGGGCAAACCGCAGCCGCACCTGCGCCGGGTCTTTGACGACGACGCCACGCTCGCCGCCGGTATAGCGGGCCGGCTGTTCGACGAGTGGAAGAATGGTTGCGTATGCTTGACGAAGATCCGTCACTTTTAATGGTTTCCTATAAGTACGAGGCCCAAATATACAAGAAGGTTCAACGGATACGCAAGGAGCGGGTAGGAGCGGTGTAGTGGATTTCCTTGCGCTCGCTTTATTTTCTCCCTAGGATAGCACAGTTTATTACTGGTTTCCTCCTCTCATGCGGCGCTATCTTCTCTGCCTCTTCTGGTGGGCAATGCTCCTGTCCACGTGTCTGGCTCAAGATGAAGAGCCGATCTTCAGCACGGAGGACGCCCTCACTACTCCAGAGACGCCACGGCGTGCAGAGTCTCCTGCGTATCCCGCGACTGCCTATTGGAAAATTACGGTTAGCATAGCGCTACCCAAGCCCGCCGCCGGCAGTCATGTGCAAATGCTTTTGCCCTTATCTGATGGACGGCAGAGCGTGCTGTCGCGCCGTGCAAGCGTTACTGGCGCATCGTATCGAGAAGAAGCCGATGGGTTGAATCTCTGGGGTCACTGGTTCATTACCGATGCTGCCGCTGCTCCGACGCAACTGGTCTATGAATACACCGTCCAGATTGCCGACGCGCGCAGTAAACTGCCCATAGCGCCTTTTCCGCCACAGGGAATTGCCCTGGAGTGGAGACGCTATCTCTTATCGTCTCCGTTAATTCAGAGCAACTCGGCGCGAGTGCGCAGTCGCGCGAGGCAGTTGCTCCGGGGAAAAACGACGCTCGGCGCAGTCGCGCAATCTCTTCATGCCTATGTAGAGAGCCTACCGGCAGCCTCAGACGACGGCGGCAAAGAGGATGCGCTGTCTGTGCTGACAGCCGGGCGAGGCAACCGCACCGGCAAAACTCGTGCTTTAGTAGCGCTGCTGCGCGCTGTTGGCGTGCCCGCGCGTATTGTAGGAGGCATCCGCCTTGGCGATACGACGAAGAAGCGGACCACGATCTCGTGGGTGGAGGCGCTAATAGGAGACGTCTGGGTTCCTATGGACCCCGCTGGCGGACATTTTGCCTGGCTGCCCAACACTTACCTGGCGCTCTATCGTAATGATCTGCCGCTCCTGATCCATACGCGCCACGCGCCGGTCGAATATATGTTCGCGATTCGCCAGGTGACGCGCAGTGAAGCATTGGCCACGGAGCAGCCGACCCCGCCATCCCATAAAAGACATCAGACAGGGTCTCGCTATGAGAGCGAACACCTGCATACTATCGCTGCTTATGTCGATCATCCCATCGCCAATGTCGTACTGATCAATGACGAGGCCATTCCCCAAAGCGTTGTCGATCAAATTGTCGCGGCAGCGCAGGATAATCAAATCAACGTAGCCTTACTGAGCGCTGATATTGAGTCAAGCTCTTTGCGCGAACATTACCTACAATCGTTAATAAGCAACAATATGACGCTGATTCGTGAGGCTACTCTCTTACTCATTCACTCACGGGATATTGATGGCCTCTACGCGTTGCTCAAGCAAGGGGAGACAGGCGTACAACTCAATAATTTACACATCGTGCTGGCCGGGAGGTTTGCCCGCCCTACAGCGCTGGTGCTTGGCTCTGTACTGCTGCGTTTGCTCAAACCAAAAGAGTTAGTGTTAGCCCAACAGGAAGCCGACCTCAGCCGTTTATGGGAGATCGCCCGTGTACACTTGCATGGGAGAGCTTCAATAGCGGAGAGTGCGGCTCAACAACACACTCAGGCAATAGTGCTGACAGCGGATACTGTGGCGCGACTCTCCTGGTGGCGGCGGTGCGTGGTTGGTTTATGGACAGTAGCCGTGCGCTCACAGGTGCCGCTGCCTGCGCTGAATCTCATTTTGGCGCTGCCGCTCATCGCGTTCTTTCTCGTTATTATTCGTAACGTCATCGGTCTGGAGACCTTTGGCACGTTCTCGCCGATGTTACTGTCCCTGGCGTTTCTTACCACTGGGTTAGGCTGGGGACTGCTTGTCTTCGTCATCATCGTCGGGCTTGGCGCTGGGTTACGCTTGGTGTTGCAACGGTTGCGGCTGCATTTAGTATCACGAGTCGCCATCCTCATCGCTGTTGTTGCCGTCAGTATGGTGGGGCTGACTGTATTAGGCGCGGCGTTAGGCATTGGGGCCTTATTGCACGCGAGCATATTTCCTATGGTGATTATGGCGAACACGATTGAAAACTTCACCAATACGCAGCTGGAGCGGGGTACGGGAGAAGCCTTCCGCTTAACCTTTAATACACTGCTTGTGGCGACCTGTTCCTACATCGGAATTGAAGAGACCGGATTGAAACCATTTGTGCTCACTTTTCCTGAGATGCTCGTGGGCGTCATTATCGTTGAACTGCTCCTGGGTCGCTGGCGTGGCCTGCGCTTGGTTGAATACCTGCGGTTTTATGGCGTGCTGCGGCAACCAGAGGCGGCCCCTGCCACCGAACTCCGCCGCAAGGCGTCCGTTGGATGATTCGCGCATTACGGCTCCTCTCTCAGCAGATGCTCGGCATCAATCGGCGGAACCAGGAGCTGCTGGCGCGTTACAATCCGCGTTCGCTTTTCCCTCTTGTCGATCACAAGGTCAAGACCAAAGAAGCACTATCCGCCATCGGCGCGCCGGTGGCGAACACGTTGGCAGTGTACCGCTCGCCGTATGACATCCGACGCTTTGCGGATGAATCACGCGCGTGGCCGGAATTCGTGGTGAAGCCGGCGCAAGGAGCAGGAGGAGAAGGCATTGTTGTTGTGACTGAGCGGAGAGACAGGTGGTTCATGACGTCGAACGGACAACGCGTAGCAGCGCGGCAGCTCGAAAGCCATTTGTCCGACATTCTCGGCGGCGTGTTTTCTTTAAATCAACGCTACGATGAGGTGTTAATCGAGCAGCGCTTGCACGGGCACCCGACGTTGGCGCGGTTAAGCTTTCGCGGGTTGCCCGATATCCGCATCTTAGTGTTCTGTGGCGTGCCGCTGCTGGCGATGGTGCGGCTCGCGACTCAGGCGTCCAATGGACGCGCGAATCTGCACGTGGGAGGGATCGGCGTCGGCATTGATCTTCTCTGCGGGAAAACAACCGCCGCCGTGCTTGGCAAGCGCTGGATTGAGGTTCATCCCGATACTGAGCGCCCTTTACTCGATATCCAAATCCCTCGCTGGGACGAAGTGCTTCTCACCGCCGCCCGCTGCGCGGATGCGGTGGCGATTGGCTATCTTGGGGTCGATCTCGTGTTAGATGCAGACCGCGGACCGGTCGTACTAGAATTAAACGCCCGCCCTGGCTTATCCATTCAACTCGCCAACCGCCGCGGTCTCCGTCCACTGATTGCCCGAGCGGAACAATATGTGAGCCCTGAACTCTCAGCGCGGGACCGTGTGGAGCTTGGTCAGCGGATTTTTGTTGAGAGTCGATCTGAAGAGTAGTTGAGCCCCACTTGCCTTAGGACTTTGAGACAAAACTCTCGGGCGCTAGGGCAGGCGCCTGTCATTGCGAGCGGAGCGAAGCAATCTTTGTCCAAACCCAGAGATTGCTTCGTCGCTGCCGCTCCTCGCAAGGACAGCCTCCTGTTCCAATTGGCAAGAAAGTTTTGTCCTGTAATCCTTAGTACGAACAGAGGTCGTCTTCCCCTCAGGCATGCACGAGGCGACGACGGATGTTGCCCGCGAACCCCTGCACTTCTTGACAGCAAGAGGCGCAAGCCCTACTATGCGTCAAAAATACGCAAAGTATCTCCGGGGAGAACGATATGAACGCTGTATATGGCGGAGAAAAGTCTCCGCAGCAACTCTATGAACACCTGGCGCAGCTCGACAGTGGATACACGGTCGAGGCGTGTGTACAGTACGCCGACCAGATCCGTGAGATCAAGGCGCTCAAGAAACAGCGGAACGCCGTAGTGTTGGCGCATAATTATCAACGGCCAGAAATCTTCGAGGTGGCGGATTTTATCGGCGATTCGCTGGAGTTAGCGCGCGCCGCAAAAAAAGTAGACTCGGATATGATTGTCTTCTGTGGCGTGCATTTCATGGCTGAGACCGCCAAAATTGTGAATCCGGAACGGACTGTGCTGTTGCCGGATTTGCGCGCCGGGTGTTCTTTATCGGAAAGCATTACTGCTGAAGCGCTGGCCGAACGCAAAGAGGAGTTACGCAAGGCGTATCCTGACCTTCAGGTCGCCTGCTATGTCAATACGACGGCGGATGTGAAGGCCGAGTCCGATGTGTGTGTCACCTCAGCGAATGCTATACAAATTGTGAACGCCCTCGAGAGTCAACATATTCTGTTCGTACCGGATGAAAATCTTGCGCGTTATGTTCAAAGTCACACGACCAAGACGATTCTCGCGTGGGAAGGGAATTGCTACGTGCATCACCAGATCACCCCGGAACAGATTCTCGCCGTGCGCAAGCATCTGCCGCACGTGAAGGTGCTCGTGCATCCTGAATGCCGTGAAGACGTGATCAAACTGGCTGACGCCGTGCTTTCAACCAGCGCCATGATGCGCTACGCCAAAGAAAGTCCTGCTCAGGAGTTTCTGATTGTTACCGAGTGTGGACTCTCAGATCGCTTGTTGCTTGAAGCGCCGGAAAAGAAATTCTACAAAAGCTGCAAGCTCTGTGCGTTTATGAAGATGATCACGCTGGGTGGCGTGCTCAATTCGTTGCGCAAGATGCAGTACGAAATTACCCTTCCTGAAGACGTGCGTGTTGGCGCCGAGCGCTCATTGGACCGCATGCTGGAGTTGAGCGCGTGAAGCGGAGGGGGAATCGGAGCAACGGGGAAGCGGGGAAACGGAGCAGGGGCTTCTCTGAAAGGTTGATCTATGACACTTTGTCCTGCGACCTTTTATCGCGCACATTTGCCTGAAAGCGATATGAATACGGCTGCTCGCGATCTGGCGACGCAGACCTATCCTCGTGTTGCGGTTGATGCTGTGTTGTTCACGATCGCGGACAAGGAACTGAAGACGCTGCTGGTAAAGATCAAAAAGGGAC
Organism: Candidatus Methylomirabilota bacterium; assembly: GCA_035575235.1. Lineage (GTDB taxonomy): Bacteria > Desulfobacterota > Binatia > Bin18 > Bin18 > SYOC01. The sequence goes on along the minus strand of DATLYA010000158.1, from coordinate 9,262 downwards.
CGTTTGCCGGACGCTGGGCGTTTCCGGGCGGGCTCGTGCACGTAGGGGAGTCACTTGATGAGGCGGCGCGCCGTGAGTTGTATGAAAAAACGGGCGTGCAGGATCTTTATCTGGAGCAACTCTACACTTTTGGCGATGCGCGGCGTGATCCCACCGCGCATACCGTGGCAGTCGCCTATTTTGCTCTGGTGCCGCATCTTGCGCATGAGCTGCGCAGCGGCGAGAAGTATGCCGATGTGGGATGGTTTCCCGTGCGGTCATTGCCCCCACTTGCCTACGATCATAATGAGATTGCCGCATATGCGTTGCAGCGTTTGCAGGCAAAGTTAGGCTACACTAACATTGTGTATAGTTTGCTGCCGCGTGAATTTACCCTGGCGGAACTGCAGGCGATCTACGAGGTCATTTTGCATGAGAAACTCGACCGTCGGAACTTCCGGCGTAAAATTCTCGCTTTAGGGTTGCTCAAACCGCTGCAGAAAACCCGCCGCGGCGCTCACCGGCCGGCAACGCTCTATACATTTACCCGACGGAGTCCGATGAATGTTGAGGTGCTCTAAGAGCTGTTCGCCTTTAGCTCTTAGCTAGTGGCCAAACTCGGGCCTGACTGTGTCTGCTAAAAGCTAACAGCTAAGAGCGATATGGGATAGAGAGTGGCATGAGGACCTCCTTTCGTCATATTTCTTTAGTCTCGCTTGCAAAGAGGAGGAAGGAATTCAGCATGCCAGTGCTTGCTCTCTTCGTCTCCTGCCTCTTTGCCCTTGTGCCAACAAAGGCCAATGCCATCACTATGACGCAACAATCCTCCTCCCTTCGTTGTCTCACGTTTAATTTACTGCACGGTGGAGTGTTTTCTGGATTGAGCGGGAACGGGCAAGATCTTGACCGCCGCTTAGATATGACGGTCGAGGAGTTGCGCGCTTTGCAGCCTGATATCATCGGCTTGCAAGAAGCGTCGACTGGAAAAGGCCGGGGCAATGTGGCCGAGCGGCTCGCTCAGCAGCTCGGCTTTCATTACATTTATGCTCCGGCCAGCTTTCGTTTGTTTACGAGTGAGATCATCAACTCCCTCACCAACTGGGTGATGAACTTTACCGAGGGGCCTGCTATCGTCAGCCGCTTTCCGATCGCCTCGTGGCGCGCTTACGATTTGCCGCGCTGTGGACGCTTTACCGATCCACGAGTGCTTCTGTGCGCCGAGCTAGAGACTCCATGGGGAGCGTTGCCGGTCTGCTCTACGCATATTTCCGGCGATGTATGCCAGAGCAAATACATTATGGAGGTGCTGCAACAAAAAACTAACTCCTTGCCATTGTTTTTAATGGGGGATTTTAACGCCCGGGAAAATTCCCCGGCGATCACGACGTTGACGCAACAGGCTGGTCTGATTGATACCTTTCGCCAGGCGAACCCTACAGACGCTGGGTTAACCGTGTGGCAATGGGTGTATGCTCCGCGGTCGACGGCTTTTCGCCGCGTGGATTATCTCTTTCTCGCGCCCGGGCAAAAGGTCCCTGGCAAGGTAGTGTCAAGTCGAGTAGTGTTGAATACGCCGCATCGGCTCCCTGATGGTCGCACGCTCTGGCCGTCGGATCATTACGGCGTGCTGACGGAGGTCGCCATGGATGGAGCCGCAAACTGATGTGGCCGGCTCATCTTTTATGGGAGTGAAGACAGCAAAGAGAAAGGAATGAGATTTGTGAAAAAATTGCTTACCGGAGTGACGCTCGCCACTGTAGGGGTCGCGAGCTTCCTCTGGGCAGAGTTTCCCACGCAGCCCAACGCTTCTACGCAGGTTCTCTTAGCCCAAAATGCGAAGAACGAAGCGTTGCCGACGCCGCTGCCAGCGGAGATGTTTCAAGGGCGAGTCCGTGAAGCGTATAAAGCGGCGGCAGATATTCCCGAAGTGTTCGCCGGCGTCTCCTGCTACTGTGGTTGTGAGAAATCGCACGGGCATAAAAGTTTACTCTATTGCTTTGCTGACGATCATGGCGCCGGGTGAAGTCACTGCGTGAACGAGGCGCTGGATGCGCACGCATTATTTATGACTGGCACTCCTTTAGAAGAAATCCGCAAGTTTATCGATAATAAGTACGGCCCAAAGCATTAATGCGTGGTGCATATTTGGTGCTGCGTGAACTAGCCGTCGTGCTCTTTAGCCGGCGGTTGCACGCAACACGCAATACGCACGTCACTTGTTGCACTGGAGCGCAAAGTAAAGGAGGCATCTGTGTCTGAAGTAGTGAGTGTTAAACCTATCTTTGAGGCGATGCCCATGGGGCTGAATAAGGAAACGGCGAGAGATGCGAATGTGGTCTACCAATTCAACCTCAGTGGAGAGGGGGGAGGGCAGTTTGCTGTCACGATCAAACAAGGAACGTGCACGGTGAAAGAGGGCGTAGCGGAAAACCCTGATGTCATCGTGTCGGCGTCCGCGGCGGATTACCTGAATATTGTGACGGGAGCCTACCCCTTTGGATTGGCGTTCATCAACGGCAGACTCAAGGTGGAAGGCGACCTCCGATTGTTGATTCGCATGGGCGCGTACTTTGCGCCGCAAGGGTGACGCTGTGGAAGAGGAAGAGCAGCGAACGCTTGTAGCGTCACGACCGCTGCGGACGCAGTGTTTTTTACCTTGTTTCTTCGTTGAATCTCCGCTCCCAGTCGTATTCCCGCGACGTGACGATACTCTCTATCCGTTGGATGCGGCGGTCAAGATTATCATAGGTGCGCTTTAACCGATGCAGCGCCATGCGCCGCGAACTGGCGTACGAATTATAAAATTCCTGCTCTTCCTCTGTTTCCAGCGGCAAGATCGGTTCAGGCTTCATCAGGAGCGCCGCCACGAAATAGAGAATGATCATCGGCCAGACTCCGGAGAGGAGGAGAAGGGCGACGGCGATGGCGCGCATCCCCCACACTGAAAAATCAAAGTACTCTGCCAGGCCCTTGCACACTCCCAAAATCTTGCCGCTACGCGAACGGTACAAGCCGCCTTTTTGTCTGGCGCCATGCCTCATGGGTTTCCGTCCTTTCTTTTCCTGTCGAGAAGGAGCGTCTCGAGCGCTTCAACTCGTTCTTCCATGCGGGACAACCCCTGATACAGCTCTTGCATCAAGCGAGCTTCCTCTGCCTGCAGGCGCTGGCTTTGCTCAGGCGTGATCCCTTTCCAGATTTTCAACGCCTTGATAAAGACGCCGCCCACAACGGCCGCAAAAATCGGTCCGAAAATTAACAGGAGGGCGAGACTCTCAGGGTTCATTACTCTTTCCTCTTCGTCTCCTCACCCTAAGCTGGGGAGGACGTAGTTGCCAGGGTGCTCAGTTGTCAGTGATCAGGAATCAGTGATTAGAGACTGTTGCCGCTGTTCCCTCATAACTGGCTCCTGACCCTAGCTGCTGCTTACTCAGCCTTCCTCGTCCGTGTCGCCTTTAAATTTTCCAGCTCCCTTTCGATCTCTTCATCACCCTCAAGGCGAGCGAACTCGTCTTCGAGTGCAGGCTTACGGCGGAAGTTCACCAGCTCTGCCTCGGCCTCCATCCGTTCGATACGATTTTCAAATTGTTCGAAGCGAATCAAAGCGTCACTCGTGTCAAACCGCCGGATCCCCTGCTGGGCGCGTTTCTTCCGCTGCGCATGGATATGCCGTTGCACGAGGATGCGCTGCTTTTCTCGCGCTCCGTTGAGCTTATCTTCGAGCTGAGCGATGTCTGTCTGGTATTGTTCGAGCAAGGCCTCGCAGTCGGCCAATTCCTTTTCCAGCACGCTGGCGCGCTCACGGTACCGGCGTTTCTCGATGAGCGCCTCACGACCAAGATCTTCCCGCCCTTTATTTACCGCCAGTTGGGCCTTCTCTCCCCACTGCTGAGCGCGGGTCAGGACCTCTTCCAGTTCCCGTTGAGCCCTTTTCTTGGTCGCCATGACGCCAGCGCACGAGGCCTTGATTTCGACCAGCGTATCTTCCATCTCCTGGATCATGAGTCTGATCAGCTTCTCCGGGTCTTCAGCCTTATCCAACATAGCGTTGATGTTCGAGCTAATAATATCACTCAAGCGAGTAAAGACGCCCATGGCCTTTTCCTCCGTTTGGTCAGTGTTTGCCTCGTTCCCCGGCAGAAAATATGCCAAGAGCCGTAACTATGAAAAAGTCAAATAGCGATGAGGAAGTTGATTCTTTGCGAAGCCTCAGCGGTCCTGGTGCTCTTCACCATAAATTCGTAAAATTGACCGGAAGATGAAAATTTCTGCCAAACGCAATACCTCTCGTCTCAGACCGGAACGTCCTGTAGCAGTCTCGCAAGTCGGGATGACTGAAGCGTTGGGACAATCTGAAGTATTCCTGGAGTTCCAAGAACGATTGTCTCGTGTCGCCCGGGTCAATCGTCCGGTGTTAATAGTTGGCGAGCGTGGCGCGGGAAAAGAACTTGCGGTGTCTCGCTTGCACTATCTCTCTCCACGCTGGCAGGGGGCGCTGGTGGCGCTTAATTGCGCGGCTCTCTCACCGACATTGATCGAAGCAGAACTCTTCGGCCATGAAGAAGGGGCGTTCACTGGCGCGACACGACGCCGGGCCGGGAGATTTGAGGCCGCTCATGGCGGGACCTTGTTTCTCGATGAGATCGGCCAAATTCCGCTTGAGGTGCAGGAAAAAATTCTTCGTGTGGTGGAGTACGGAACCTTCGAGCGTGTGGGGAGTGCGCAACCGATTCACGTGGACGTCCGCATCGTCGGGGCAACGAATGCCGATCTCCCCACGCTGGCGGCGGCAGGGCGATTCAAACGTGACCTGCTTGATCGTCTTTCTTTCGAGGTGCTTTTCTTGCCGCCGCTGCGCGAGCGCCGCGAGGACATTCTGTTACTGGCGAACCATTTTGCCGCGCGCATGGCTTTCGAATTGGGCCGCACAGAAGTGCCCAGCTTTAGCGAGGAAGCGATTGTCGCCTTCGAACGGTATCCATGGCCGGGCAACATTCGTGAACTGAAAAACGTGGTCGAGCGCGCGGTGTATCGCGCCGAGTCGGCGTTGATCACCGACATCGTCTTCGACCCTTTTCAGTCCTTGTTTGCGAACGATCTGTCTACGGCAGAATCGCCTTTACGCGCGCAGAGGTTGACGGCAGAGGGCTCCTCCGTAGCCGGCGCTCACAGAGAGAAGTCTTTTATGGCAGCTGTGCAAGAATTGGAAATCCGGCTCTTGCGGCAGGCGCTGCAGGAAGCGAAATATAACCAACGGAAAGCCGCTCTCATCCTGGGGCTTACGTATCATCAGTTTCGCGCGCTCTATCGAAAATATCAGAAAACAGTGACTGGTAGTCAGTAACCCCTTGTTTCGTCCGCAAACAGCGCTCGCTGCTTTGCTTAGCTTTAATGTGGCCCCCTCCTAGGGCATGACAGTCGCGCGCTCCACTGCTATGAGAAGCCGAACCTCGCATGACTATTTTCATCGCAGAAAGGCCATACGTGAACCGACAAGCGCAGCTCCACGCCGAGATAACACCGCACGAACCCGCACGCGCACTCATCACGCCAGAATATCGTCGCTACGCCTTGCTCGTATTGCTGCTGGTGCTGACATCCAGTCATCTCGACCGGCAAATCCTGGCGATTCTGCTTGAACCCATCAAACACGAACTCGTCCTCTCTGACACGCAGCTTGGGTTTCTCTCGGGTATCGCATTCGCCATTTTCTACGCAACGCTGGGCATTCCCATGGCGATGTGGGCGGACCGCGGCAACCGGCGCAACATTATTGCCCTGGCGTTAACGATGTGGAGTGGAATGACCATGCTCTGCGGGTTGGCGGCCAACTTCTGGCAGTTAGCACTGACGCGCATCGGTGTAGGCGTCGGCGAGGCTGGCGCCTACCCGCCATCGCATTCGATCCTTGCCGACCTCTATCCTCCAGGCGAACGGGCGACGGCGATGGGGACGTTTTCTTTGGGGATTAACTTTGGCCTGTTGCTCGGCTTTCTGGTCGGCGGATGGATCAATCAGTGGTACGGCTGGCGAGCGGCGTTTTGGGTGGCAGGCGCGCCGGGGTTAGTATTGGCCCTGCTCGTGCGCTGCTCATTGCGTGAACCGCCGCGCGGCTACGCCGAAGGGTTGCAGATGGTCTCGCACGACGCACCCAGTCTGGGCGCGGTTGTTAAGTTTATGTGGTCAACCCCGGCGTTGCGTCATGTCGTGGCGGGAACGACTCTGGCGTCGTTCGTAGGCTATGGCGTTGTCCTGTGGCTGCCTGCCTTTCTCGTACGCTCGCACGGATTAAAAAGCGGCGCCGTCGGTACCGCTCTTGCGCTTCTCTTTGGCGTTTTTGGCGGAGTCGGAACGTATATGGGCGGCAGGTTAGCAGACCGTTTGGCGAAACACGACCTCCGCTGGAATGTCTGGGCGGTGAGCGCGGCGCTGTTGCTCGCTCTCCCATTTTCACTTTCTTTTTATTTGGCGCAGTCAACACCTGTGGCGTTTGCCCTTTCGCTGGTTCCAGCCCTGTTAGGCGGCATGTATCTTGGCCCCAGCTTCGCATTGAATCAGGGGCTGGTCGCCTTACGGATGCGGTCAGTCGCCTCGGCGATTTTGTTGTTCGTCACCAACATTATTGGATTAGGACTCGGACCACAGACGGTCGGCATCCTGAGCGATCTGTTTAGCAGCAGGTACGGCAATGAGTCGCTCCGTTACGCGTTACTGAGCTTGGCGTGCCTCAATGTATGGACGGCGTTTCACTACTTCATGGCTAGTCGAACGCTGCAGGCTGACTTGGCTGGGGCGAAACGCGCGTCCCAATGACTTTCTTCTTTCACTGTTTCAGCGTTGCGGGGAAAGGTGCGCTGTCGCTCTTGGATCGCGTCTGCCCCAGCCTCCGCGTTCAACGGCGCCGAAGAATTCTTGCACCTCGCGGTTAAACACCGCCGGCTCTTCGAGGTTGATGGCGTGACCCGTCCGCGGCTGGATGAACAATCCAGCCGTCGGAATAGTGCGCTTGAGGAAGATACTCGGCTCGAGGCATGGGTCATCCTCATCGCCAACCATAATCAGAGTAGGAATCGTCAATTCTGAAAACTGCTTGGCAAAATCATATAAAGAAGGACGCTTCCCCTGATAATTTCGCATCGTCAGCGCCGAGCCTTTCGCGGAATGCTGGCTCAGATGATCGACAAACTCTTGCCACCCGCGCGGGTCCTTGTTCAATAACTGCACCCGGCTGGGGCCAAGGCCAAGTTCTTGCGCCATCGCCGCCGCTCCTTCTGTCAGGAATCGGTGCGAATTCAACTCACATTGCTTCATGAACTCCTCGCGCTGCTCGCGCACGGAGCCGCTGCCGACTCCTGCAGCGACAAGCGCACTGGCCATGTGAGAGTGCCGGAGCCCGAACATCAGTGTTGCATACGCCCCCTGGCTGAGCCCCACAACATGCGCTGTGGATGCTCCTATATGCCGTATGATTACGGCAATATCATCAGCAAAGTGAGTGTAGTCATAGGCGGCTTCATCATCAGGAACGTCTGACGGCGGATAGCCGCGGGCGGCATAGGTGATACATCGATAGTAACGCGAGAAATAGCGCACCTGGGTTTCCCACTCCCGGTGGTCGGCGGCAAACTCGTGTACAAAGACGATTGGATACCCGGTTCCGGTTTCTTCCAGGTAAAGCTTGACTCCACTGGCATCAGCGTATGGCATAGACATCTCCTCAAAGACTTCCACAAGAACAAGCGGCAAAGCTGCAGGAACACCGCTTAGCGATACTCATCTCCACAATCGCCAATAGCCTTAAATAAATCGTTCGACCTGGCGAGTACAGCCTCGATGCGCTGGTGATCTTCCGGCGTGAGGGTGAGCGTGAACACTCGTTCGGTATCGGCGCGGTTGTCGGAAACGCCGAGGCGTGTCCCGACGATAACGCCTGCGACCATCGGGCGGTCCAGAATGTACCGCACGGCGACGTTAGCAATACTCACTTGATGCTCGTCGCCGATCTGTTTGAGGACGCGGAGGAGCTCCTGGAAGAGCGCCCACCCGCCCCACGCGTCGATCATGTCTTTGTACTTTTGTAGACTGGCAGTGTTGAGCCGGTAGTAGCTGGGCTCGGGTTGACCAAGGTAGCGCTCGGACAGGAGCCCGCCGCAGACCGCGCCGTAGGGCAGCAGCCAGATATGATGTTCCTGACAAAACTTGATCATTTGCACTTCCGGACGGCGGTCAATGAGCGAGTACTGCACCTGATTCGAGACGATGCGGATGCCTTTATCGATCATGATGTGGAGGCGCTCGGTATCGAAGTTCGTCAGCGCAACATGGCGGATTTGGCCTTCGTCCCGCAGTTCGGAAAGTGCGGCGAGCGCATCGAGATAGCGCGAATCTCCATAATCCCACCAGTGGAATTGCAGGAGGTCGAGTGTTGTCACATGCATCCGCTGCAATGAAATGTTGATGTTGTCTTCCACGATCTTCCGGGTCATTGGTCCAGGGCGGGGCACCCATTTAGTGAATGCCTGGATATCCGCTAGCGCAGCTTCGCCGCGCGCGGCGGCGAGCCGGCGGCGGAATTCGCCGATGAAATCTTCCGCCGGGCCGTAATGGTCCGCGAGGTCCCAGCTGGTGAACCCTGCGTCGTGGTACTCGAACATGTTGCGGATCGCGGCTGTGGGATCGATGCGGCCATGCGCGCCCGACACCTGCCACATGCCGTTGAGCACGCGGCAGATGCGGAGGTCGGGGGTGAACTGGAGTCTAGCGGCTGGCGGGAGGGCCATATGATTCTCCTTCGATAAGAGCCTGGACTCCGGCGGAAGCCGGGGTGACGGAGCGTAACCCGTCACGCTTCATCTTGGGGGCGCGCTAACTTCGTGCGTCTTATACACACACCGGTGGTTTGCGCTCCGCCCACGGGTGCGCCTGCTCAACTTGTGCAGCGACTTGAATCAGCGCATCTTCCCGCCCTAGCGCAGCGACAAGTTGGGCGCCGATTGGCAGACCTGCGGCATTCCAATACAGCGGAAGAGAAATGGCCGGCTGCCCAGTAATGTTGTAAGCAGGGGTAAACTGCATCAAATCCAGCAACCGGTTCCAACCTTTTGTCGGATCTTCCTTGCTGGCGACCAGCGTGCCAAGCGGCGGCGGCGGTTCGGCGATCGTCGGCGTGAGCAGCAGGTCGTAGCCGCTCGCCCACCATTGTCCCACACGGCGCGCCCACACCTGCAGCCACTGTATCTCCCCGAGGTACTGCGCAGCCGACAACCGGAACCCGCGCTGCGCAAAA
>DATLYA010000157.1:0-13545 GCA_035575235.1 Candidatus Methylomirabilota bacterium | reverse complement strand
CCGCCTCAAAACCATGGTCGATGAGATAGGAAACAAGATGGACATTAATCGCCAGCACTCCAATAATATTCATCACGAACGCGGCGGTCAGCCACCAGAACGTCGCGTTGCGCAACGCCGCATCGAGATCAATGCTGCGCTCAACAGCTTCACGGCCAGGATGGGCAACGTGTGACGCTGGCGCGCCATCTCCGCCGTCTGGTCTGAGTCCGAGATCTTCGGGACGCCGACGCAACACAAGCGCATGCAGCGGAATCGTTCCCACCGCCAGGACACAGGCCAGGATAAAAAGGGCGTCTCGCCAACCGCGCGTGCGAATCAGCCATCCCGCCAGAGGGATGTAAATGACACTGGCGAAACCGCCCACGAACGTGAGCACAGTCAACGCTCGCCCCCGCCGGCGCATGAACCATTTGGCAATGACGGCAAAAGCTGGTTCATACAGCATCGCCGCCATTGCAATACCGATTCCACCCCAGATGGCATAGAATTCTACAAGATTCGTCACCCTACTCCACGCCAGTACGAGCAGCGTTGCGGCAATGGAACCTGTCGTCATCAGCAATCGTGGACCATGCCGGTCGACCCACCGCCCAATCGGCACCCCCGCAACGCCGGAGAGGAGCAACGCCAGAGAAAACGCGCCAGCCACTGACGCGCGGGACCACCCCAGCTCGTGCTGCATCGGCACGAGGAACACCGAGAACGTGTAGTAGAGCACTCCCCATGAGGTCATCTCCGCCAGAGAGAGCGCTCCAACAAGAATCCAGCCGTAGTAGACGCCATTAGGTAGCAAGGACATAGGAATTCCGTAGCGGCGGCTCGCGAGCCGCCGCTACGCTTGTATCAACAACAACTGCGCTTTGACATCACCTGCTCCGCCTGCGGTTTCTTCTGGACATTGACCAATGGAGTACAGCAGCCGACCGGATCAATCTCGTTTCCTTTCCCCTGCGCTAAAAACTCTCGCAAGCGCGGATCCGCCGCTGTCTCGGCCTCAACGTCTTCCAGGAGCGTATAGAACTCCCACGGCATGCCCTCGGCATCGCGGACCCAAAACTTGTCTGCTTTCGCGTAGCAACAGGTTGCACCCCTTTGCTCCAGCAGCTCAAGGCCTTGATTCTTCACTCGCACCATTGCGGTCGCCACTTCGCCAGTCCCAGGATAACGGATGCCGAGATGGCTGACCTTTCCCGGCTCGCCGCCAAGCGTCAGCGAAAAAATCACCGGCGGATCGGTCAGCTCAAACTTCGCGTAGTCGGCTTTTACCTTTGCGGGTTCAACGCCCAACAGCTTCTTGTACTGCTCAACAGCAGTGGGAATATCTTTGACGTACATGGAAATATGGAAGGTGTTGTGCGACATGGTCGATCTCCTTGCGCGTTCAAGTTTATTACGGTCAGAAAGAGATTGAAGAGCGAGACAGAGCAAGACAGAACTGGTTCTTTGTCTTCAGTCTCTCTCTTCTTTCATCAAAAAATCTTGATAAATCAGAGTAAAAAAAGAGTTATTTACAACATGATGACGCCTCCCTGGTAAGCTTACGGCAGCAATCCGTCAGCGAGTGCAGAAACTGTTCTAAATCCTCCACCACGTCGGGGTTCAGCGAGTAATAGACCCAGCGCCCTTCGCGGCGGTCCTTCAAGATGCCGGCATCTTTCAAGGTTTTGAGATGAAACGACAGGCGCGACTGCGCAGTGTCGAGCAGATCAGTCAGGTCACATACACACTTTTCCCCATCGCTGAGCCGATCCACGATGCGCAGCCGCGTTTCATCGGAAAGCGCATGAAACCACCGCGCCACTCGCGGCACGAGATCTTCGCGTAGCGGGAAAAAGGCTCTTGTCGCTGGCGCAGTCATGCGGGGGAATATATCAATTTTTTTTGATATGTCAAGGGTAAGGTTTTTATTCTCTTTGCAACATGTTAATGCTCTTAGAAGCAACAGACAAAGGAGAGGACATGCACTGTCCGCAGTGCCAGCACCCAAACAAAGACACAGCGAAGTTTTGCGAGGAGTGCGGCGCCAAACTCGTCAATGTCTGCCCACAGTGCGGACATCAAGCGCCCCCGGCAGCGACATTCTGCGCGGAATGTGGGACAGCCCTGACGGGCAAAGCAAAAAGCAAAAGGCCCAAGGCAAAAGGCAAAAAGAAAAACCAACTTCTAATCCCTACCCCCCAATCCCCAGCCGCCTATACTCCACGCTATCTCGCTGAGCGCATTCTCGCCGAGCGCGAAGCGCTAGAAGCGCGCGGCGCGCCAGATGGTGAGCGCAAAACCATCACCGCTCTGTTTGCCGACCTCAAGGGCTCCACTGCGCTCATGGCGGATCTCGACCCGGAAGAGGCCCGACGCCTTATTGATCCCGCTTTGCAACTTATGATGGACGCTGTGCATCGTTATGAGGGCTATGTTGCCCAGTCGTTAGGCGACGGCGTCTTTGCGCTGTTCGGAGCGCCGATTGCACATGAAGATCACCCGCAACGGGCGCTGTACGCTGCGCTGCGTATGCAAGAAGAAATGCGGCAGTATGCCGACCGAGTCCGCCTCCAGCATGGCGCCTCACTGGTGTTACGGGTCGGACTAAACACCGGCGAAGTCGTGGTGCGCTCTATTCGCAAAGATGATCTGCACACTGACTACATCCCGGTAGGACACGCGATCAATTTAGCGGCGCGGATGGAGCAGATGGCGGCGCCCGGGTCGATTCTGATCACCGAGTACACCCGGCAATTGATCGAAGGCTATTTCGACTTGAACGCCCTGGGCGCAGCCGAGATCAAAGGCGTCGAAGAACCGCTCACGGTCTGTGAGGTTCTGGGTGTTGGTCCCTTGCGTACGCGGCTGCAAGTATCGGCCCGTCGCGGCTTGACGCGCTTTGTCGGACGGCAAAGCGAGATGGACCACTTACAGCGGGCGCTCGACTACGCAAAGCAAGGACATGGCCAGATTGTCGGCGTCATGGGCGAGCCGGGAGTGGGGAAGTCTCGATTATTCCATGAGTTCGTGGGGGCGCAGCGTGCTCTGCCTTCACACGCCCGCGATTGTCTCATCCTGGAAACCTTCTCGGCCCCGCTCGGCAAAGCGTACCCCTCTCTACCCTTGATTGACTTGCTCAAGAATTATTTTCAATTTGGTCCACACGATGATGAGCGCCGGCGGAGCGAGAAGATTACGGGGCGTCTGTTGACTCTTGATCGCAGCTTAGAAGACGCCCTGCCCTATCTCTGCTTCCTGCTGGGCGTCGCTGAGCCGACATCTCCGCTGCAGCAAATGGACCCCCAGAGCCGGCGTCAGCGCACCTTGGAGGCGGTGAAGCGCCTCTTGATCCGCGAAAGCCTGAATCAACCACTGATTGTCATTGTTGAAGACTTGCACTGGCTGGACGCCGAGACCCAAGCCTTTCTCCAACTGCTGAGCGACAGTCTTCCGCCTGCCCGTGTTCTATTGTTGGTGAATTACCGCCCCGAGTATCAGCATGCGTGGAATGGGAAGACATATTTCTCACAGTTGCGGCTTGACCCATTGGGACAGGAGCAGGCGGAAGAGATGTTGACGGCGTTGCTGGGGGAACATGCACGGTCGCTGCATGAATCGTCTTTACAAGACCTCAAACGCTTCATCCTTGACAAAACCGAAGGCAACCCGTTTTTCATGGAAGAGATCGTGCAGGCATTAGTAGAACAGGGCGTATTGGCGCGTGGCGAGGTAAGGGCGGCCCTACAAAAGCAAGCTCTGGCCGATTTACGCCTTCCCACTACCGTCCAAGGCGTCCTCGCCGCACGGATTGATCGCCTGCCGTCTGATGAGAAGGCCCTCCTCCAAATCCTGGCTGTGATCGGCAAAGAGTTTTCGCTCAGTCTCCTCAAACACGTTGCTGACCAGCCCGAAGACGATCTCCTTCACCAACTCTCACACCTGCAGATCAGCGAATTCATCTACGAACGTCCAGTTTTTCCGGACATTGAGTACACCTTTAAGCATGCGCTCACGCAAGAGGTTGCCTATAGCTCTGTCTTGCAAGAGCGACGCACAGCGTTGCATGAACGGATCGCACAGGCGACCGAGCGCTTGTATAGCCAGACCCTGGATGAGCATTACAACGAGTTGGCGCATCATTACTCTCGGAGCGGGAATACCTTGAAGGCCGTCAACTACCTGCAACGTGCAGGGCAACAGGCGGCGCAACACTCTCTTCATGAAGAGGCCGTGACTCACTTCACGACAGCGTTAGGGTTACTCCAGTCCCTATCCGACGCCCCTGAACGCGCGCAGCAAGAATTGACTTTACAGCTCTCCCTGGCGGCTTCCCTCCAGGCGACCAGAGGCCCCTCCGCTGCTGAAGTCGCAGCAGCCTACACGCGGGCTCTCACTCTCTGTCAGCAAGGAGGAACGCCGCAGCAGTTTTTTTCGGTCTTGCGCGGCTTATGGGTCTTGCATCACGTACAAGCTGATTTAGTCGCAGCCAGGACATTAGGAGAACAACTGCTCGAAATGGCTGAGCGCGCCCAGGATGCAGCACTCGTACTGGAAGCCCATCGAGCTTTAGGAAGCACGTTCCTGTGGCAAGGAGACTTTACTCTCGCCCGCACCCATTTAGAAGCCGCCATTATCCTCTGCGACCAACATCAGCAGCAGTCCCTGACGTCGCTCTATGGCGGGGCCAACCCAGTGGTCTCTTGTCTCTGTGAGATAGCTCGGGTGTTGTGGTTTCTCGGCTACCCAGAGCAAGCTTTGCGACGCAGTCAGGAAGCCTTGGCCCTTGCGCGGTCGCTCTCTGATCCCTTCAGTCTGGGGTTTGCGTTAGTCTTTGCCGCGGGACTTCACCAACTTCGCCGAGAAGGATTCTTCGCTCAGAGCCGGGCCGAGGAAAGCATCATGGTGGCGAGAGAATATGGGTTTTCCTCACTGTTATCGGCTGGGACGATTCGACGAGGATGGGCGCTCGCAACCCAAGGCCAGGAAGAGGCGGGCCTACGCCACATGCAGCAAGGGCTTGCCGCCCGGCAAGCAACTGGAGCCGAACTCGCGCAACCCTATTTTCTTGCCTTAGAAGCAGAAGTATATGGCAAACTGGGACAAAGTGAGCGCGCTCTATCCTTGCTGTCTAAAGCCTTGACTACAATGACGACCAGCGGAGAATATCGCCTGGAAGCTGAATTCTATCGCCTCAAGGGCGAACTTCTGCTCACGCAGGAAATCAAAAATCAAAACTCAAAGGGCAAAAGTCAAAACTTTGAAAATACCGACCCCCGCCCCCTGATGCCCGATGCTCCTGGCGAAGCCGAAGCGTGCTTTCTCAAGGCAATTGAGATTGCTCAGCGACAGCAGGCCAGGTCACTGGAGCTGCGAGCAGTCATGAGCCTAGTACGATTGCGCCAACAACAAGCGACTCAACAAGAATCACGCGTCACGCAACACGAAGCACGCACAAAACTCAAGGAAGCCCGCGCCATGCTCGCTGATGTGTACAACTGGTTCACCGAAGGGTTTGACACCAAAGATCTACAGGAGGCAAAGACGCTCTTAGAGAGTCTAGCGTCCAGCGTCTAGGATGCAGCGTAAAATGGATTCCAGGCTGACCGTGCAAATGTTAACATCTTTAGCCCCACGCACGCAGCTCCTAGCAGGATTGAGACATTGAATCATTGAGAGGAGCCTATGAAATTCCGCATCGGCCAAGGCGCCGATATCCACCGGCTCATTGAAGGGCGTAAACTGATTCTCGGCGGCGTGGAGATTCCCTGGGAGAAGGGCTTACTCGGCCACTCAGATGCAGATGTGGTGTGTCACGCGCTCAGTAATGCGCTGCTTGGCGCGATTGGCGAGGGCGATATTGGCCGCCATTTTCCCGATTCTGATCAGCGCTATAAGGGCGCGTCGAGCATCGAGTTGTTGCGCGCGGTGATGAGTGTGGTGAAAGCGCGCGGCTTTCGCGTGGGAAATGCCGATCTGACGATTCTCGCCGAGAGGCCGAAACTTGCTCCCTATCGGGAAGAGATGCGCGCAAATCTGGCAGCGGCATTGGAAGTCGATCCAGCAGACATTAATATTAAAGCAACGACCGGAGAGAAGATGGGTTTTGTGGGGCGCGAGGAAGGAATGATGGCGGAAGCGGTTGTGCTCCTTGAAAAAACCTAGGGGCGCGGCGCGCTCCTTATCACCCCCCCCGTTCCACTGAATCTGACAAATTTCGGCGCTCTTGCCGGACAGGTCCCACACGCGGCCAAAGTCGCGGATTTTACTCTTCGTTCCCTGACACACCATCACATGAGGATTGATCCAATACTCACTATTTGAGATCGTCACCGGTTCATTGGCGTTCTTCCCATGAATCGCCTCCACCGCGCCGTGCAAAATACTGGGAATTGTAAAAGAGATTGCGTATTACGTGGATTCTCAGTCGAGATCTCCACCGCCGCCTAAGCTGTCGCCACTCTCCGTATCACCGCTCTCATCATCCGGCATATGCCCGGCCTCCATTTCTTCGACCATCTGATCAAACTCATCGCCAGAAAATTCCTCACCGAGCTCCTTGCCCATTTTCCGCATCCAGCGCGCCATGCTCTTGGGATCATTCTCGTCCAAACCGGAAAGATTGCCGGGATCAGCCAGCGCATCGAACCGCGCTTCCTCCGACTTCACCGTCGCAAACCGCGACATGAGCCGGGACAAGTCCTTACTCCCGCAGTATTCACACTCAGGATTGACTTCTTCGCTAATCCGCAGCGTTAACACAGATACTTTCTTCTTGCATTTGTTACAACGATATTCGTAGATCGGCATAGCCTCCTCCATCAACTGCCCCGAATTATAACTATGCTGTCCGGGAAGAAAACAGCGTCCGATAGTCCCGTTTCTGCCGAAATTGACGCTGCTCCGCAGTAAGTCCAGCCGCCTCGTCCGGTCCAAGGTCGCCAATCATACACTTCACAGCGCCGCCGCCCTTGCGTAAGAACTCAGAAACATCAATCACGACAGGCTCAACTCCTCGTTCACGCACCTGGGCGCGCAGAGCAGCGCTCACTCCGGCAGGCATGAACAGATACTGACGGCCGTCTTTCTCCAACGTAAATGAATTAGCCGCGTAGAGCGCAGCGTCCGGCTCTGAGAGAGCAATCAGGTCATCTTTCCACAACGGGACAAGACGCGCGCGCGATGCCGGCGTGAGCGCCTCAAGATACGCGAGCAGAAAGCGCCGCTCAGGACCAAACGCGCAGAGCGCCGTATCGCCGTGGTAGTAGGCCTCGTTGCATAACTCTAGCGGTATGATCTCTCTCTCGCCTACGATTGCTTGCAGCTCCGCAAGCGCTCCCTCCTCTGAGCGGAAGCCGTAGACGCGCTCATACGGCGGCACGCCGAAGCGGAGCCGGAAACGTTGAGTCTCCACTCGCCCATAGGTAAACAGATATCGGCTCCCGACGGGAAAAAAATCGGCTTCTCCTTCAAAGCGCGCCCGTAAGCGAGCGGTGCGAAAGCCGCAGCACTCCAGGAATCGCTCGTAGATGGGCTGCTCTCCGACCCGCGACGGCAATAAATTCGCCAGATAGAAAGTTTTCTTTTGCAACGGCGCCGTAGCATCAAGCGGGAACAGAAATCCAGCATTGGCTGGATAGACAAGCCCAGGCCAGGCCGGGTCAGGCGGAACCACCAGCACCCGCACGTCATACTGCGTCAGCAGCCGCGCAAACGCATGCCACTGCTCAATGGCTCTCGCGCGATCAACACTTTTCCGTCGGCCCCACACTGTGCGTGTGTGAGGATTGGCTCCGCCACGGATCGAAAAGTACGTAGGGTCGCCCATGAGGACAACACGAGAAGTTGGCATAGCGCGTACTCTATCTCAATGAAGAACGAAGAAGGAGGAATGATGAATAGAAGACCAGGGAATTTTTTCATTCATCATTCCGCATTCATCCTTCATCGTTTTATATGAACGGAATCACCCCAACTTCGGTCCCTTCCGCCAATTCCAACGCACTCAAGATTCCTGCAGAGCAAACAAGCCTAGACGAGTCAGACCGCGCGCGCACCCGCGCGGCGCGAAATCCGTCTGCACTCTCCCAGCCGATTAACAGGTCTTCACCTTTTTCAACCTCTTGCTCTACCGTGTCCGCCCTGACACGGCAACGGCGAAACTGCTGCACCAGCACCAGGTCTTTCACTTTCGCGCCGTAGAAGGGTCCGCCATCAAAGGGATCAACATGGCGCAAGAACCGCAGGCCGATCTTTTCGAGTAAATGCACGGCGCCTTGCGAATCCGGCCCTACTACGCCAAGTTGCTCTTGCACTTCGATCGGGAACATACACACGTAGAGGGGAATCGAGGGAAATAGAGCGTCGATGAATTCCTTATCTTTCATGCTCAGCTTGTCCGCCTCACGGAAATTCAGGCCGGTCACCCGTTTGCCGTAACACTCCCAAAACAGACTTTCCCGCTCTTTCGTCAATGGCGGCATCATTTCCGCCAACACCTCTTCCTCGAAGCGGTCAGGATACATGGCGATGTAGAGAAACCGCACGAACGATAGTTGCTTACCGATTTTAGCGGGATGTTGGCGATAAGTTGGATCAACGATCAGCCCGCCAACTTCAGTCGGCCCATCGATACAGCGGCGAAGCGTCAGGTAGGTATGGCGGAACATTTTCTTAAGCGTTTTGGAGTATCGCTGATCGGTCGCCATCTCCAGATAAAAATGAGGCGACTCAGGCGTTCCATGCTTTGCGATAATCATCGCTGTGCCCACAATGTCATGGGATACAGCTTCTTCTAACACGAAAAGATATACTCCATCTTCTGGTTTCTCCCAGGCGCCGCGGAACGACACAGTAGACCGTGTAATGAGGGCGGCGAGATCGGCCTCTTCCGTAGGCAAGTTGATAGAATCAAGCATTCGTGCGAGGCGCAGAATGCGTGGACTATCAGCAGGAGCCGCTTCGCGCAACAAAAACGAAATCACTGGAGAAGCGAGAGGCGGCGGCTGCATAGATGGAATAGCTATTGTGTTCGGCTCAGACGAAAAAAGCTCCATTGGAGGCATACATGCTTCCTCCCACAGCTCTGCTTTTAGAATAGCAACATCGAACAGGGGGAAGAAAGCGGAGGAAAAGTGAAATGATGAAGACAGAACGATGAAGGATGAATAAGAGCGAGCTTTTCTTTGCTCATCATTCAGCATGCATCCTTCATCGTTTTGCTGTTCTACGAACAGAGCTGCTTTAGACTAAACCGCAGAATATCGAGTCCCTCGTTGAGCTCATCTGTCGTCACTACTCCTCCAGGGAGGAAAATGCGGAGCCGGTACGGACCTTCTCCGAACCCTGAATAATACAGAATCAGTCCGTTCCGGTAACACTCGTGGAGCAGCGCCTTGATGTCGTGGTAAGATGCCGGCATTGGCTCTACCGACCACATGGCGCCGATCCCATCGAACGAGCGGATTGTCTGCGGCGTCTCACGCTGCAGGCGAGCGAGCCCATCCCGCACCTGTCGTTCCAGCTTTGCAATATGCCCGTCCGGACCAAGATAGTTCTCTTGTGTCAGCTTTTCGACAATCCGTCGACCGACGGCCAGGCCGACTGTCGTTCCCGCGAACGTGCCTGAGATTAACGACGGATCAGGCAGATATTCCTCTCGGAATAAGACGGCGCTATTTTGCAGCAATTTGCCGATCGTCACCACATCAACATACGCGGCAAGCTCAAGCCGTTGAAAGGCGAACAATTCCCCGGTGCGGCCAAACGTTTGTACTTCGTCAACCCAAATCGTGACGCCGCGTTCCCGCAAGAGCTCCATTAACGGCGCGAAAAATTCTCGCGGCGCTGTGCGGAAACCCGCTTCACCTTGCACCAGCTCAAAAAGGCATGCGGCGATCTCGCCAGGATGGTGATCAAGCACTTCGCGGAGAGCCGTCAGCGTTTTTTGTGTACTCTCCGGGTCATCTGGCTCGTAAAAAGGGAGATAAAAAACGCGCTCTCGGGTCGGTTGTCCTTTGCGGTAGTCTGGCCGATCGGTGATTTCCGCCATCGTGGTCGTGCGGCCATGGAAACAACGACGAAACGCAATCAGATCACGCGCAGGTTGACGATGGTAGCGAATAAGCTTCAGTGCGTTCTCATTCGCCTCTGTGCCAGGCAATGATAACCACCCATGCGCGAGCTGCGGTGCGGAGTGCGCGAGCAGAATCTGTAACAGGGCGCCATATTCGGCATTCGCCTGGAGATTCCCCTGCATTACGGTGTCGCTAGCGGCGGCGGCGACCGCCGTGCGCACAAGATCCGGATGACTGTGGCCAAAGAAATGCACGCCGATGCCAATGGCGAAGTCGAGCAACCAACGACCGTCGGCAGTGCGCACTTTCGCGCCCTTTCCTATTCCCGATCCTAAATACGGAAAAAACAGCGGACGCCCTCGCAATTGCCCAATCTGCTCTAACTGTTGTGAGTAAGCGTCGCTGTCGATGGCGGGCGCGGCCGTCTGCAGCGCGGCCAGTGCGTCCATGATCAAATTGAGACCTTGTTGAAATTTGGGATGGGAAAGAAACAGCTCAGTAGAAGAAAACATACAATACAGTCTGCCAGTCTTTCAGTCTATCAGTCAAACCATTGAAAACGAGAGTGGACGACTGAAAGACTGGAGAACGCAATGACCGAAGGGTTTACTTGAGCGGTTTCGTCGAAAACCCCTTGTCGCTGTAGGAGAGCAAGGCTTTCTTGCCGTTGACCGCAGTTTCGAGCATCACCTCATGGCGCCAGAGTTGGTGGAGATAGGCCAGCGTGCGCTCGGCATACTCCAACTGCAAATCCCGCCCGTCATGATAGTGCTTGAGATACAAAATGCGCTGGTGCTGATGATCGGCGTCCTCCACCTTAATCACCGGCACTGTTCCCATCCCCACATTCTTTAAGAGCGTCTCCTTGACCTCCCGCCACCCCTCTTTGTCGGCCACCTTGGACACCACCAGTTCCTCCCCCCGCGGCTCATACTGAAACAGATCCATCTCTCGCACCAGCTCCTCGGTAAGAAAGCGGCGTAAAAAGGACACGTCCCGATCCACCTCCCGCACCTCGAACAGCGCTTGCCGCCCCGTCTTCGTCGGCCGGCCATACCGCGCCACCTCCTCGGCCGTGGGCGCCTCGTGGCGTCGGGCCAGGTCATCCCACACTTTGAGTCCCAAGTAATAGGGATTAATGCCCCGTGGAAACGGCCGCACCACCTGGTTGTGGCGCACCAAAAACTCCAGGTGAAGGTCTTGCGGCAACTGCAGACTGTTCAGGATCTCCCGATGCCAGTAACTGGCCCACCCCTCATTCATGATCTTGGTCTCAATCTGCGGCACGAAATACTGCTCGCGCTCGTGCACGATGGTCAGCAAATCCTTCTCCCACTCGCTCAAGTAGGGATTATGATCGCGAATGAAGAGCAGCAGATCTTCCTCGGGCTCCGGCGGCATGCGCTGCACGTCAGGCTCGGTGTACGCCGCCCGCCTGTGAATGGCCTGGAAGGGATCGGGCGGCGGCTGCGCCGCCTCCACCAACCGCTGGCGCGCCTCGGCCACCGAGAGCTTCTTGATCGCCAGGTTGCGCCGACACTGCAGGGCCACGGCGTGCGCGGCGTCCAGCACCGCCTCCACCTTCTCTAACCCAATGGAGGGATCTTCATGGTAGCGGCGCACCCGCTCCGCCTGCACCTTAAAGCGCCCCAGCGTGTGCTCGGCCCGCGTGGCCTGAAAGGTGAAGTTGTTGCGGAAAAAATCATTATGCCCATAAACATGGGCAATGGTGAGAATCTGTAAGCACAGCGAGTTGTCCCGCATCAGGTAGGCCAGCGCGGGGTTGGAGTTGATCACCATCTCATAGGGCAGCCCCGACACCCCGTAGTCATACATGGTCTTCAATTTCTCAAAGCTCTTGCCGTAGCTCCAGTGCGGGTAGTGCGAGGGCATGCCCGCGTAGGCCATGTAACCCAGCATCTGCGTGTGGTCACATACCTCAAACTCCTGCGGATAACACGAGAGCCCAAACTCCTCCACCTTCTCCCGAATCCGCGCATCCCAATACTCTAAGTCCTTGAGGTCCCAATCTGCAGCCATAGCTGTCCTCTTGTTATTACGCTTCCGCGGCGACGGTCGCCTCGCGGGTTCGTTCCTTCGATAGAAACGCCTTGAAGCTCGGCCAGATATCTTCTTTGCGTTCGATGAGCACGGTTTGAAAATTATCCGCTTCTAATCTTCGAAAGATGTTCAACATAGAACTCTCGTAATATCGAGAGCCCAGGGGTTTGATCTCTCCATAGCCAAAGAGATTGCAGACTTCACACAGCTCCTTGGCCGCCTTGAGCGTGGCCGCATTGTCCGACTCAAAATTGTCCCCATCCGAACAGTGAAAGGCATACACGTTCCATAAACTCGGATGATACCGCTCATGGATAATCTCTAACGCTTTATTGTACCCCGAGGAAATGAACGTGCCGCCCGATTCGCCGCGATGGAAGAACTCCTCTTCGGTGACTTCTTTGCCCTCCGTGTGATGGGCAATGAAGACCAACTCCACGTTGCGATACTTGGTGCAGACAAACTGATAGAGCAAGAAGAAAAAACTGCGCGCCAGATACTTCTTCATGGTGTCCATCGAGCCCGAGGTGTCCATGATGCAGAGCACCACGGCGTTGGACTCCGGCCGCGTATCGGTCTCCAGATGCCGATAGATCATGTCATCGCGGTGAAAAGGAAAACGCTCCTCTTCCTGCTCCGCCGCTTCGCCTGTGTCCTGGACCCAGCGGCGGGAGGCCAGCTTGCGGCGGATGCGCGCCAGCGCCGTGCGTTTCTTGTCCAGTCGGATGCGGATGCCGGCATGGCGATAGCCTTTGCGCTTGCTGAGCCGCTCGGAGAGCACCTCGCGCAGAATCTTGCGCTCCATATCGGGCAGTTCCAGATCCTCAAACATGATCTCGATCAGCTCTTCGAGCGTCACATCCGTCTCATAGTAATCGACGCCCGGTTGATCGCCTGCTTTCTCCTGGCCTTGCCCTTGCTGCCCTTCGCCGCGTCCTATGACCTGACCGGGCTGAGAATTCCCATCGCCTTGTCCTACCCCAGGCGTATTTTCACCATAGATAAAGCGATACTCCTTAATGCCTCTAATAGGCACCTTGATAATCTTATCCTTATCCTTGCCAATAATGGATTCTTCGGCGACCAAGTCTGCAATGTTGTCACGAATCGATTCCCGCACTTTCTGTCGGTGGCGCTGCCGGTCGCCAGCGCTGCGATCAGACCGTAGCGAATCGGACGGCGAATATGGTCGGAAAATTGAATCTAGCATAGCCCCACTCCGGACGTCACCCTCATATACTCTATATAGAAAGCAGAAGGGGCAGGAATCACCCCACCCCTTACTTCCATCCGTCAGAGTGCAACAGGCGGGCGTCCTTAATCTTTCCACAGATTGTTGGCGGCGTATTTCAGCACCATGTCCACACAGTACTCGCAATAGCCGTTATCGAGTAAGTTTTTCACCATCGCATTGTACTTGCCGATCTGC
>DATLYA010000156.1:0-9068 GCA_035575235.1 Candidatus Methylomirabilota bacterium | reverse complement strand
TGAAGTGCACGAAATCGCCGCGTGGGACTTAGTCAATGTCGAAGCCATTCCGTTTGACGTGCTGGCGAAGGGCATCAAATGGGAATGGGTGACCTTTCCCGAGTACATGAACGCCGCCGAAAAGCGCGGCTGCGGCATCAACATTGGCTTCATGGCTCCGCTGACGCCGTTCCGCCACTTCGTTATGGGTGAGGAGTCGATGGAACGGGCGGCAACCCCGCAAGAGACGGCGCAGATCAAAGCCTTGATCAAGGAGGCCGTAGCGGCTGGCGCGTTTGGCTGGTCCACGACCAATGTCGCCCAGCACATTGGCTACAAAGGTCGTCCGATCGCCTGCCGCAATGCGAGCCGCGATGAGCTGAAGGCATATGCGAACGCCTTGAAGGAATTGGGCAAAGGCTGCATGGAGCTGGCGCTGTCGAATTCCGTGTCCATTTTGGACGAGAGCGAATATGCGTTGCTAGACATGCTGCTCACGGAAAGTGGACGACCGGTGACCTGGCTGGCGTTGCTTAACCGGGATGATATGCCTGACGCCTGCCAGAATACGCTGCGGCAGACTGAGCCGCTCATTCAGAAAGGCGCTCTCGCGCAAGTGACCTGCCGCCCGCTGATTATCCAGATTGATCTGAAGAGCCCGTTCATTTTCGCCAATCTGCCGTGTTGGAAGCCAGCATTCCAGCGGCCAGTAGAAGAACAGAAGCAGTTTTATCGGGATGCTCGCTTCCGCGCTGAATTCCGCAAGGAGATGGCAGCGCCGAAGGTGTTTAGTGGCAAGTGGGAGCGCTGCATCGTGCACGAAGTAGAGAACCCCGCGCTGCAATCACTGATCGGCAAATCCGTGGCGCAAATCGCGCGGGAGCGCGGCAAAGAAGCCATCGATACGTTCCTGGATCTTGCCATCGAGGACAACCTGAACCTGCTGTACACCTACGAATTGTTTAACGCCAACGAAGATCGCATTCCCGAACTCATCACCGACCCGCGTGTGATGGTCGGCTTATCGGATGGCGGCGCGCATGTCGATATGTTGTGCGACGCCGGCTACTGCACGTACATGCTCGGGACCTGGGTGCGCGATCGGCAGGTGATGACGCTGGAGCATGCGGTAAAACGGCTCACGTCGGAGCCGGCGGCGTTCTATGGCATCACCCAGCGCGGGACGATTAAAAAAGGCATGGCCGCCGACTTTGCGATTTTTGATCTTAAGACCGTCGGCTCGAAAAAACGCGGCACTATGGTGAACGACCTGCCTGGCGGCGGCAAGCGGCTGATCATGCCCGCGCAGGGGGTGCAGTATACGATCGTGAACGGCTCCGTACTGTACGAGCACGGCAAACACACGGGCGTGCTGCCAGGGCAAGTGCTGCGCTCGGGACAAGCATAAGAGAGTGGGCAGTAGGCGGCAGGATGGATAATTTCATATACTGCTTGCCTATAAAGAAGCGGAGAAACGGAGACGGGGAGAAGCGGAGATGGAGGCGTTGATTCGCCGATGCTCCGGTTCCCCGATGCTCCGTTTCTTGTTTTCTGACACTTGTTGCTGACGGCTGCGAAAAGGAGGGACCAGCCATGCTACAGCGTCTGTTTCACGTGAATGTTTGCGTTCGTGATATGGAGCGGTCGATCCGGTTCTATCAGAGCCTTGGATTTAACAAAGTCAATGACTTCACTTTAGATGATCCGAGTGTTGGAGAAGCCCTCGGTCTGAAAGCGCGCAAACTGCGCGGCGTCTTCATGCGTCTGGGCAACGACCCCAACGCGCCGGTGCTGGACCTGGTGCAGTTTATCGATCCGCCGACCCAAGGCCAGCCGTATCCGACGTTGAACAACGTTGGCATCTGTCGTATTGCCTTCACCGTTGATGACATCGATAAAACCTACGAAGAGTTAAAAGCCAAGAACGTCGAATTTGTCGCGCCGCTCAAAAAGGTTGACGGCCCCGGCGGCGCCAAGATCGGCGTCGTCTGCTTCAAGGATCCGGATGGGACGGTCCTGGAGTTGATTAGTGGAATGTAGAGCAACGGTGAGAGCCGTAGAGGAGCGCAATGCGATTCGCTATTTTTTTATGAGATTAAAGTGCGCCAATGCAAAGAAATCGGCGTTGCGCAGCTTCTGTGTCGAATGCAAAACTATGGGATTCCCCACGAGAAAACGATGCAGTCGATTCGCTTGTGGGGTGAAAAAGTCATTCCCCATTTTACATAGAGACCGACTCTCATGACAGAGCGGGCGCTGCTCGCTCTGCTTTCCTCGTAAAGCACCAGCCTGTCTGGGGGAGGATTACCTCATGTCTGTAGACACGCGCGCGATTGATCCACAAAAAGTCAAAGCCGGAGGCGAACGCATTTTCGGCTATCTCAAGGGAATGGCGGTATCGGCGATGATTTACCTGGGTGACAGGTTAGGACTGTATCGCGCCCTGCTCAACGCCGGTCCGCTGACGAGCGAGGAGCTGGCGCAGAAAACGGGGTTGCATGAGCGCTGGGTGCGCGAGTGGATTCGCGGGCAAGCCGCGGCTGGGTTAATTGACTACAAAGGGGGAGGTCGTTTCGAACTGTCGCCGGAAATCGCCTTGTTTCTGGCGGATGAGGACAGCCCGAAGCTAGCCGTCGGGATTTTCAGCGATCTGCCGCAACGCATGGCTGTGGTGGAGCAGTTGCCCGAGTCGTTCAAGACCGGGCTCGGCCTGCCATATGACGCCCGCGGCGCTGAAGGGGCGCGCGGCATCGAGCGGGTGTTTCGCAATTGGTATCGTTTCATGCTGGTGCCCCAAGTCTTACCGAAACTTGACGGCGTAGTGGAGAAATTTCAGGCCGGCGCGAAGGCGGCGGATGTGGGGTGCGGCGCCGGCATTGCGCTCATTGAGATGGCGAAAGCGTTTCCGCACTCGCAGTTTCACGGTTACGATATCTCTCAACACGCGCTGGCGCGGGCCGAGGAGAATAAGGCGCTCGCAGGTCTCAAGAACGTCACCTTTCACAACGCCAAGACTGACGGTCTTCCTGCGGACGCAAGTTTTGATTTCATCTCTACGTTCGACTGTATTCACGATATGACGCATCCGTTTGAGATGATCCGCGCCATCCGCAAGGCGCTGAAACCGGACGGTACGTGGTTTATTGCCGATGTCAAAAGTCTGCCGACGTTCGAGGAAAATCTTGAAAAGAATCCCATGACGGCGCTGCTATACGGCTTTTCGGTGATGGGGTGTATGTCTTCTGCTTTGTCCGAACCTGGCGGCGCTGGGCTGGGCACGCTGGGATTCAACGAGGCGGTCGCCCGCAAGGCGACGGCTGAAGCGGGGTTTACTCGTTTCACGCGGCACGACTTTGAGAATCCGCTAAATGCGTATTATGAAGTCAGACCCTAGGGAGAGAGACACCAGTACACAAGCTTCAAGAAAGAGCGTCACCTAACACGGACTACGTAGCACGTGTTGCGTATTTTGCGTGTTACGTGGTCTTTCAGGAGAGACGCATGGATAAAAAATCCATCAATCCGCCCACCATGGCGACGCCGCGCGGTTATACAGACCTTGTCACCGCCACGCAGGGAGAGATGGTGTTTATCTCTGGTCAGGTTGCGTTCAACTTCGCGCCATTCTCAAAAACGCTTCGCCCTGCAATACACGGAGGAAACGGTGGACCGTACATTTGATCCTATTCTTGTTGAGGTTGTAAAGAACGAACTCGCTGCTATTACCGAAGAGATGGCCATTGCCGTATGGAAAACTGGCCGTTCGGCGATGATGAAAACCGGCGACTTCGCCACGGCGATGTGCGACGGTCAGGGGCGGTTAATTGGTCAGGGCTACGCCGCGCCGTTTCAGCTCGCCTTCTTTATCGAAATGATGCCGTATCTGCTCAAAAAATATGGCGACAATTTTAAACCTGGCGACGTCATCATCACTAATGATCCATATGCCGGCATTACCCACATGCCGGATGTGGCGATTATCGCCCCCGCCTTCTGGCAGGATCGGCTCGTCGCGTTCTCGGTGGCGTACTCGCACCACACGGACATTGGCGGACGGTTTCCCGGCGGCTTCAGCAGTCAATGTACGGAAACCTTTGAGGAGGGACTGCGGCTGCCGCTCCTCAAATTGTATGACGGCGGCAAACGCAACGAGGCGCTGCTAGAGACCATTCTCGCCAATGTGCGAGTGTCGGACGAATGGCTTGGCGATGTCGAAGCGAAAATCGCTGGCTGCTGGCGTGGCGAGCAGGAAATGCGCACGTTGCTCGATAAGTATGGCCTGGAGACATACCAATCTGCCTGTGACTATCTGATCGATTACTCCGAGCGTGCTACGCGCGCGGCGATTCGCGCCATTCCGCCGGGCGAATATGTGTATGAAGATATTTTTGAAGACGACGGCTTTGGCAGCGACGGCGTCGCCATGCCGCTGAAGGTGACGTTGCGCGCAGAAGGAGAGACGCTGACGGTTGATTTCACTGGAACAGCGCTGCAGGCAAGGGGAGCGATTAACCTGCCGCTAAGCATGACCAAAGCGACCGTCTATGGTTCGGTCAAAAGCATTGTCGGTCCCGAGGTGCTGACCAATGTCGGTTTTGTCCGACCCATTCACGTTGTGGCCCCATTGGGGTCGATCGTTAACCCGCGCTTTCCCGCTGCGGTAGGCGGCCGGGCGCCGCTATTTTTCCGCGTGTTCGATGTGCTCTTCCGCGCCTTGGCGCAGGCGTTGCCGGAGCGCGTGCCGATCCCCGGCGAAGGCGGGGACGTCCTGCACTTTACCGGTCAGAACGCTGACGGTTCTCATTTCGCCGTGATGGATATCTTCTTCGGCGGTTGGGGGGGCCGGCCAATGAAGGACGGCATCGATGGTGTCGCGCCCATGTCGTTTGGGTCCTATGGAACAATTCCCGCCGAGTTGCTGGAGCGAGAATATCCTCTTGTCGTTGATGGGTTTGGCTACGTGCCCGATACTGCCGGTCCGGGGAAGTATCGCGGCTCGACGTCGATTTACAAACAATGGCGGTTTTTACGGCCTGGCAAAGTCATGGTGCGGACCAATCGTTTGCTGCGCGCGTCGGACGGCATGGCTGGCGGTAAGGCCGGTTCGCTGTCGACAAACATTCTGAATCCCGGGGATGACGCCCTTGAACTGCCGCGTAAAGCGCATATGCATCTGGAGGTAAAACCGGGAGACCGTATCTATCATGTGATTGCCGGCTCGGGCGGGCATGGCGATCCGTGGGAGCGTGCGCCGGAGAAAGTGCTTGCCGATGTCAAAGATGAGAAACTCTCTGTGACTGCGGCGCGAGAGCAGTATGGAGTAGTGATCGACTCCGAGCGGCTTGATATTGATTGGGAGAAAACCGCGGCGTTGCGAAAGCAACGCGCAGAACCGTTAGCGGCGGCGGATTAAGGAGCGTTATACCCTCTCCCGTGCAGCGGGAGAGGGGCAGGGCGAGAGGCAGCATAGACAGGACCTATCCAAGCAAAAAATACCGTAGAGAATCTTGTCTCCTCTTCTCTGCAAGAGCGATTTTCGTGTGCATCGACGGGGATGGACACCTTGTGGGGGGCGCCAGCCATAACGGCGCTTTTGCGCGGCGCCGCACTCCACCTGGCTTCCGTACACGTGAGAAAAAACTGCTCTACTTTCCAGCCGGGCAGTTGTACACGCGCCTCACGTTTTCGCCCAGCACCTTGAGCCGCGCCGGCTCAGGCATCTTCTCCGCCAGTTCCTCCAGCTCCTTAATGTAATTCCCGGTATGATCAGGATGCGGAAAGTCCGAGGCCCAAAAGAAACGATCTGCGCCCAGCAGGTCGACCATGGCCGGCAGCGAATGTTCGTCCGGGTCGGCTGAGATCCACGCGTTGCGCTGGAAGTACGCGCTGGGGCGTTCCTTGAGCGGGACCGACCGGCCCATGATGCTGTCGTACACCGCATCCATTCTATCGAGCCAGTAACTCGCCCACCCCGCGCCTACTTCCAGGATGACGAGCTTGAGTTTTGGAAATTTATCGAATGTGCCGTACTGCATGAAACTGGCGAGCGCATGTCGCGCGGCGTCAGAAGCCGTCACATTGAGAAAGAATTGATGCTTACGCACGTATTGGAGATCATACCGTCCCGGCAGCGCCCACTGCGGCTCAAGCGACGGATGAATCCCCAGCGGCACGTCAAGCTCCTGAGCCTTAGCGAACAGGACGTCATGATCCGGATGCGCATGCGGCTTGCGCGTCATCACAAACTGTACGACCCATCCGCCCTTGCAGCCCGCTTGGACGGCGCGCTCCAATTCTTCCGCCGCAGCTTTCGGGTCGCCGAGTGAGAGATGGGCGACTGGAATCAAACGGCCGCCGCTGTCCGAGCACCAGTCCACAATCCAGCGGTTGTAGGCGCGCGTCATGGCCTGGGCGTAGTCCGCGTCTTCACACTCGGTTTCCCACACAAGGCCGAGACTCGGATAAATAATCGCGGCGTCGAGTCCCTCCATGTCCAGACGTTGCAGGCGCTGTTTGGCGTCCATTGCGCCGAGCAGGTGTTCTTCTCCATAATGAAGCCGCCGATTGAACTCGCCTTTCTCGCGCGAGACCTGCCCCATCAACCCAACGCCCGCGAAGGTTCCGCCGCGACTGACTCGCGAGGGTTTGCCGCAGATCTCCATGTAGTCATACCCTTCGTCGTCGACTTTCAAGCGGATGGCGGTCGAACGGTACTTGGGCTCACAATACTTTTCCCACAGGTCCGCCGCCTCGAGAATATGGCCATCGGCGTCGATCGCCCCTGTGAATTTAAGTTTGTTAATTTTCTCTTCGAGCACACGCCCCATACGATCTCCTTTGTGGTGATTTTGCGCTGGCTCCTCATCTCAAACAAATTACAGTCGCCTTTACCCTAGCCTTCAACCTTCAACCCTCGTCCTTTCCCTTTTCCTACTACAGAGAGGGCAGCGTCAGCGGAGCCAGGGCGGGTGAAAGTAGTATTCGGGGTAAACTTAACCGCAGTTTGCTCTCAGATTTCAGCTTTATAGCACTAGTAGCGTATCTCGCCTACGGCTCCAAGGCAGCTCTGCACCAAAGGAACGGGTCAACGCCGTATGGGAGCTAACCCTTCCGTGCTTTCTGACTGCTGACACAAGGTGATGTGAAAAAAGCTTGGGCCGTCAACGACCTCCGACCCGCACCCTATGGAACACCGGATCCCCCGTGGCGTATCTCTTTTTGTTTGTTATGGTATCCGTCCGAAACAGGCATCGAGTCATTGGGTGATTGCGCCATTAAAGGATTGAACGCTTGAGTCAGGGGGAGGGTTGCATCATTAGATGCATTGAGTGATTGCGCCATTGAAAAATGAAGGGATGAAGAACTGATGGAGCGGTCTTCCTCAATGACCTGATGATTCAAGCAATTTTTTCAATGACCCGATGACTCGATGAGTCAATAAAAAAATGGCTCCAGGATTCAATGACTGGATGCGCTGAGGAACTCACATGCCCCTTCGGATCACCATTGCGTTGCTCGTCATTATGCTCTTTGTGCTGTTTGGCGTACAAAATACTGCACCGGTTGGTTTGCAGCTGTTCTTTTGGCAATTCACCGTCCCAGCATCCGTGGCTGTCGTGGGCGCGTTTGCTTGTGGCGTCATTATTGGCGCGCTGTTGTTCTGGACAGAACAGCGGCGCGCTCGCCGTCGCCAGCTGACATTGACAGGTCAACTGCCAGCGAAAAAGAAGGCGAGTTGGTGGTGGTGAAAAGAAGTCCTGAGTTCCGAGTGCTGAATCCTGAGTAGTAGAATCCTCGTGGAAGAGCATTTGCGGATTTTATTCGTCAGCGCCGAGGTCTCACCATTCGCCCGGACTGGCGGGCTCGGCGATGTGGTCGGCGCGCTGCCGTCGGCCTTAGCGGCACAGGGATATGAGGTGCGTGTGGTCATGCCTCTGTATCAAGGAGTGCGGGACCGCGCCTTTGTTATGACGCCGCTCATCGAGGCTCTGCGCACGCCCCTCGCGTTCGGCGAACGTACTGCACGCGTCTGGCAGAGCGTCCTGGACACGAATAACGAAACTCAGCCTGTTCCTGTCTACCTTATTGAACAGGACGATTACTTTGCGCGGCCAGGACTCTATGGAGACGCCAGCGGAGACTATGCTGACAATCCTGTTCGTTTCATTTTCTTCTGCCGCGCCGCCTTGGCCCTTACTGAACGTCTCGCATGGTTTCCACATGTCATCCACTGCCATGACTGGCATACCGGGCTTGTACCGGCATATCTCCGTTTCCTGCCCGGAGTAGACCGTCGCCTTACGACTGCCGCCGCCGTATTCACAATTCACAATTTAGCTTATCAAGGCATATTCCCTGCGGCAGTCTTGGGACAGACGGGGCTGCCGCCGCGGCTGTTTCAACCTGCTGGGATGGAATTTTATGGCAATATCAATTTTATGAAGGCGGGCATCCTTTACGCCGATGTCTTGACGACCGTGAGTCCCACCTATGCCGAGGAAATCTGTACGCCTGAGTTTGGCTACGGACTCGATGGCGTATTGCGCGCGCGCCGTGCCGCTCTGACCGGAATACTGAACGGCGTGGACTACAAAATTTGGGACCCTGCAACCGATCCGGCGCTGGCCGCGCGCTACCATGTGGACGATTTGACGGGAAAAACGGCGTGCAAAACCGCTCTGCTGCGCAGGTTTGGCTTACTGGATGACCCTGAGATTCCGCTGTGTAGCATGATTACCCGCTTGGCTGAGCAAAAGGGCGTTGATCTCGTAGCGAACGCGTTGGAGCGTTTGTTTGCTCTCGATGTGAATTGCATCATTCTTGGTTCCGGCGATCGCAGCTACGAGGAGCGTTTCTCGTCCCTGGCGCGCCGCTATCCAGATCGCCTAGGACTCCGACTTGGGTTCAATGAGACGCTCTCGCATCAAATTCAGGCGGGAAGCGATTGTTTGCTTATGCCCTCACGGTTTGAGCCGTGTGGATTGACGCAACTGTACGCTATGCGGTACGGCGCGATTCCCATCGTGCGCGCAACCGGAGGATTGCGCGATACGGTCGCGCCGTTTGATCCCGTGACTCGCCAGGGCACT
>DATLYA010000155.1:0-14717 GCA_035575235.1 Candidatus Methylomirabilota bacterium | reverse complement strand
TGAAAGCGTTCCTGCGCGGAAACCACGGAGCGGCAGCGCCGCACCGGAATGGAAACGGCGGACACGCCCGACGAAACAAGTCCAACCGCCGCAGTCCTCTTCAATGATGTCGCTACCTAGCGAACCGCTTAATTGCGCCGTTGTCGCGGCAGAGACCCGCTGAGCAAAGACGTTGACCACGTTCCACTAGCTCAGGAGAAATACGGCATGACCTCCCGAGCGAACCGTTCCATCGACTTGAGCGTGTCGGTGTGATTGAAACCGCCAAAGTTAAAATAGAGAATCACTTCCTCAATGCCTGCGGCTTCGCATTTTTTCAGAAGGGCGATGCACGTCTCCGCATCGCCAGTGACGACGCTGCGTTCGCCGAAATCTTCCGCCTTCATGTGCTGTAAACGTTCGACTATATCCGCGAAATACGCGATATGCGGCGGCGCGGACGCGCGGTCTCCCGGAAAGGCTGGCAGGACCGAATGGAGATAATGGCGGAGGCGTTCTTTGGTCGCTAGTTCCTCCGCCTTGCTATTGACCACATTGACAAAATACGAGCACTTGGCGCGCGCGTCGGTATGGCCATGACGCGCGGCAAGTGCTTTGTAGGTTTGCACGGCTGCGGCGACACTGCCGAACATCATGGCCGCCGCGAACGGAGCAAACAAAGTGTGAAAACCCTGTTCCGCCGCCATCTCTACCGTGGGACGGCTGAAGCAGGCCACGTAAATGGGCGGATGCGGCTGCTGTACGGGGCGCGGCAGGCAAGAGATTGGCTCCTCAATTTTGTAGAAGCGCCCGTTGTAAGTAAACTCTTCTTGCGTCCAGGCCGTGCGCAACAGATCCAACCCCTCGTAAAAGCGATCCCGGCTCTCCTCGAACGGTACGGCGAACGCATCGTATTCGCGTTTATCGTAGCCGCGCCCAGCTGAGAAGACCGTACGGCCATTGCTCAACAAATCAAGCAGCGCAAACTCTTCGGCTACCCGCAGAGGATGGTGGCAGGGAAGCAAAACCGTAGCAGGAGCAAGTTGAATCCGTTTCGTCCTGGCTGCTGCGTGGGCGAGAAACACTGATGGCGACGGCAAGCAGCCGAAAAGACCGAAGTGGTGTTCAGGCGTCCAGGCGGAGTGGTACCCCATTTCTTCTGCGGCCTGGCATTCCTCCAGGACTTCACGGAGAAATTGATTGGGATTACGCCGCGCCGCGCCATAGGCAGGGGGATTGTCCGTTAAGGTGAAGTAGCCAAATCTCATAGCATTCCCTCTCGTTCTCGTCCCAATAGCAGAGTATACATAGTTTAGCTATGCGCTCGTAGGACGAGGCGCTCTCTCCTCTACCGACAAATCTGCAACTTCTCATCTTTTTGCGACTTGTTGGCTGAGGAGGTGTTTTTCCGGGCGCAGTCAAAATATATGGAGGATTGCATATGATCCGCACGGCGCTGCTTCTCAGTGTAATAGGAGTCGCGGTGTTATTTCTTTTGAATGTCTTTGCCACCCCGTCACTCGAACCGACCTGGACCGTGCGGTTTCATGCTGCGCATGGCCTTCAGGCAGGCGATGTCGTGCAAGAGGGCGAGCAGCGTATTGGCCAGGTGACAGCAGTGGAATCTCGTACGGAAAAAAGTGGGAGAACCGCAACTGAAGTCCAAATCACGCTTGATCCGCCGTTTCGTGATCGGGTGCACGAGCGGTCAACAGTTTTGTTGACAACTCCGCCAGGCGCAACGCGGCCCGTGCTTAAATTGATTGTGTTCGACGAACGCAGCCCGGTTTTGCCGCCGGGTAGTATTATTGCTGGCGCGGAGTCGAATATGGAGGTGGAATTGAAACGACAACTCCTGGCTGCGGAAGGCGTGGTTCGTGATTTGAGCCGCCAGCTTGAGGATTGGGGGCGGACGCTTGACCGCGCTGCGCGCTCCGAAGAGTTAAAGAAACTCGAGGACGGCGTTGGCGGGTTGATGGACACGCTGCGGCGTACGCAAGAAGATCTGGCTCGGGTCATAACCCAAGAAATAGCCCGGCTGAAGAGGTTGTACGAAAAATTATTCCCGCCAGAACGAGAGACGGCTTGATCTTCGTCACCTGTTCATGGCTTCACAAAAAAAATCGATCCAATAAACGCTTCGGCGTAAGAGTGCGTGTCGTTGGTGTCGATGGAAAGGGAGAGATACCCCAGGTCCTTCGGCTCTTCGCCAAATACGACTTGATAGTCATCCCACACGTTCCGTCGCTCAGTCAACCACTGGCCAACTTCGGCGTCTCCGGAACGGACTATGATGTAGGTGACCATGTGCATCTTCTGGCTTTTCACCACCGTGCCAACTGGGGCGGTGGTGTCCCACACATAGCCGATAATTCGTGAACGGAAGGCTCGTGGAAAGCGCGGCCACGAGATATAGAGCTGTGCAGCCTGGTCCAATGTTTCCTTCCGCCGGGAGTCGCCTCCCCTGGGTAAGGCCACGACCTTCCACTGCCATTGCAAGATAGGGGTGTTCTGCAGATTGACGTGATGCTCGATCTTTTTATTGATCGTCGAGCTGTCATTCTTGCTTTTCAAATGCAGCGCTTTTCGTCTTTCGTCGAGAACAATGGTGAGGTCATACTGTGGGTGGCCCCACGTCTGACCCGTCCAACCTGGTGGGATTCCTCGCGCCCCCACTTCACTCTCTGACCAGTCTTCAATCTGGACAAACTCCTCCGCCCATACGCAGAGAGCCGTCACAGAGGACAACAGAAGACTGAGGAAGAGGAAAAGGTTTTTCACGGTTTCACCTGCTAGAGAGACGCGCCCTTTGCAGGGATTCTGAGGAATCAGGCGGCAGGAAGCAAGGCGAGGGAAGCAGGGCCAAATCCCGACTTGAGTCTCGTGCACCGTAAGGACGCAGCGAGTTTTAAGGGTTGCTTCGCTGCGCTGGCAGTGATAGCCCTGCTTCCCTCGCGTCATACTCATTGGAAATCCGGTGTCTTGGATCTTTAGCCTTGACTTTTTATTTTTTATGACTGTACAGTCAGTCACATGACTAGAAATTCAGCCACAAAAGAAGAGCTGGTAAGAGAATTTCGGATCCGCGAAATTCTCGAGGCTGCGTGCCGGGTGGTTGCACAGCATGGGTTCCAAGGAGCCACGATTGATCGGGTCGCTGAGGAAGCGCGCATCGCTAAAGGGACGGTGTATCTCTACTTTCACACAAAGGAAGAACTGCTCAAAGCCGCCGTCGAGCAAGGCATGCAAAACTTTACCACTCAGGTGCGCGCTGCAGTCGCTGAGGCGTCTACACCACTAGAGAAGCTGCAGCGCGTGGTGAAGGTCTGTCTGCAAGTGAGCGATGCGAACCGCGATTTTTTTAAGACCTTGCTGCTCGAGCGGAATTTTTTGGCTGCTTCGCCTGATGACCCCGAGGCGGCGCGCATGCTCGATCTCTATTTGGCGCATATTCACTTCATTCAGGAGACCATTCAAGCTGGAGTAGATGCCGGTATGCTCCGCCCCCATAACGTTGAGGCTTCGGCCTTTGCTCTCAATGAAGCGATGCGTGGATGCTTTCAACAGCGCGCTTTGGGTTTGACCACTCGCGCCGCCGAGGAAGACGCCGATATCCTCTTAGATCTTTTTTTTCACGGCGTGTTGAACTCTCAGCAAGCGTTTGACCAGTCTCAGGAGCAGATATCGTGAGTCGCCAGTATTATCTTAGCCGTTTCTTTTCTCACCAACGTATTCCTTCCGTTCTTCTCTGGAGTGCGCTGCTCTGCGGCAGTCTTCCGTTGTGCGGTTGTCATTCGGCGCGCTCCGAGGCGGCAAAGACCCAAGAGGCCGTGAGCACGCCAACCGAGACGCCCCCGCTGCCCGTGCGGGCAGTGACGCCGGTGCGGCGCACGGTGCAACGCACCGCGCAGGGGCAAGGCGCGCTTTTCGCCAAGGAAAGCGTTCTGTTGTCAAACAAGCCGGCCGGCTACGTCAATCGTGTATTTGTTGACTTTGGCGACAAGGTGAAAGCCGGGCAAGTGCTGGCGGAAATGGAGCGCGAGGAACAAGAGCTCCAGGTCGACGCTGACGAGAGCGCCGTCAAACAAGCGCAGGCGACGCATATCCGCGCGCAGGGCGAGTACGAGCGCGTGCAGGAGCTCTTCGCCGAACAAATCGTGCCGCCGCAGCGGCGCGACGCGGCGGAAGCCGAATACAAAGTGGCGGCAGCGGCGGTCCGCTCCGCCGAGAAACGGCTCGCCATTTCGCGCAAGCGCTTGCGCGATACGCGTATTGTGTCGCCCGTGGATGGTTTTGTCCAACAACGCTTCGTCAACCCCGGCGAATATTTGGCTGCGTCCTCGAAGATGTTCGAGGTCGTGGTGATTCATCCGCTCAAGTTGCGCGTGCCCGTGCCCGAGCGGTACGCACGCCTGGCGCGTATTGGCTTGCCCATGCGTATTGAGGTAAATGCGCTGCCGGGGGAAAGTTTTGGCGGCGCATTGACTCGCATCGCCGCCGGAGTGGATCACGCCACACGTAGCCTCCTGGTCGAAGCGGAAATTCCCAATCCCGAAGAGAAGCTCCGGCCCGGCTACTTTGCCCATGTGACCGGTGTGCTGGGTGAAGAGCTGGCGCTGTTCATTCCACGCACTGCTCTGTACCGTTTCGCCGGGGTTGAGCGGGTGTTTGTGGTCAAAGACGGTGTGGCGCGGTCCCGCGAGGTGCGGTCCGGCGTAGAGGATGGTGATGTGGTGGAAATTGCGGAAGGCGTTGGCGAAGGCGACCAGGTCATTGTTTCTTCAGTGGAGCGTTTGGCTGACGGCATGAAGGTCCAGCTGCAGGTTGCGGAGGTTCAATGATTCTCGCTGATGTTTGTGTGCGTCGCCCGGTTTTCGCCACCATGTTGGTCGGCAGTCTGGTAGTGGTCGGGTGGTTTTCCTACAAGAGTCTCACGCTTGATCTGTTTCCGAAGGTGGATATGCCGGTGGTGACGGTGACGACCACGTTGCCTGGCGCCGGGCCGGATGAAATGGAGGCCCAGGTCACCAAACCGATCGAAGAAGTGATCAATACCGTGAGCGGCATTGATGAGCTGCGCTCGGTGACTCGTGAAGGGTTATCACAAATTATCGTGCAATTTAAGCTGGAAAAAAATCTCGGGATCGCTGCACAGGAAGTGCGGGATAAAGTCGGCTCGGTCCTGGCCAGGTTGCCGGATGACACCGATCCCCCGATCGTCGAGAAATTCGATGTCGACGCCACGCCGATTCTTACGCTGACGTTGTCTGGGTTCCAGAGGCTTAAGGAACTGACCGAGATCGCGGAGAAGAAGGTCAAGGAACCGCTGGAATCGATCTCCGGAGTTGGCGCGGTGTCGCTCATCGGCGGGCGCAAACGTGAGATTCAGGTGCTGATCGATCCCGAGCGGCTCAAAGCGTACAACTTGCCGATGCGGACAGTGGCGGAGGCGCTGGCTAAGCAAAACGTTGAATTCCCAGGCGGCCGGATGACGCAAGAGACCGGGGAGACCGTGATCCGCACCTTGGGCCGCGTACAGTCCGTGCGGGAGTTCGAGGATATCGTCGTCGCCTCCCACAATGGTTCGCCTATTACCATCGCCGACATTGGCCGCGTGGAGGACGGAGTGGTAGAGCCGCGCACCGTCTCGCGCTTTGACGGCAAGAACGCCGTATCGCTTATCGTGCGCAAACAGTCGGGGACGAACACCGTTACTACAGTTGACGCTGTCCGTGAACGGCTCTCCGAAGTGCGGCAACTGTTGCCGCCGGGAGTCGAGGTGCAGATCACTCGCGACCAGTCGGATTTTATTCGCGAGTCGGTCCACGAAGTGCAGAAACACTTGTGGCTCGGCGCGTTGTTCGCCAGCATCATTGTGTTGTTCTTTCTGGGCAACATACGGTCGACGCTCATTGCCGCCGTGTCGATTCCCGTGTCAATTATCGCCACTTATACGCTCCTGGCGGCGGCGGGATATTCGCTGAATCGTGTGACGTTGTTGGGGCTGACGCTGGCTGTCGGCATCGTTATCGACGACGCTATCGTCGTGCTGGAGAACATTTACCGTTACATCGAAGAAAAAGGCATGAGCGCTTTTGAAGCGGCGCGTGCGGCGACGGCGGAGGTAGGGCTGGCGGTCAGCGCGACGACGCTTTCACTGGTGGTGATTTTTATTCCCGTCGGCTTCTTGAAAGGCACGATCGGCATGTGGCTGAGCAGTTTTGGCTTCACCATGGCGTTCGCCATTTTGGTGTCGCTGCTGGTGGCGTTTACGCTGACCCCCATGCTGTGTTCGCGCTTTTTGCCTCAGCGCCTTGCCGCGCATTCCCGTTCGTCGCGCGATTCGTGGCTGTATCGTCTGGTAGATCGCGCGTATACCGCGATGCTGCGTTGGTCGCTGCGACATCGCTGGCTGATTATAGGCGCCGCCCTGGGCGTATTTGCCAGCACGCCGTGGATCGGCAAACATGTCCACACCAATATGATGGCGCAAGATGACCGCGGCGAGTTTGAGATCAACATCAAAACTCCGCCCGGGTACTCTCTCGCCCAGACCGACACTGTTACCAGGGAGATTGAGAACGAAATTCGTCCACTGCCTGGCGTGGCGCACCTGCTCTCGCTGGTTGGCTCCACCGTGGGGGAAAGCGTGACGCGCGCGTCCATTATCGTGAAACTGCACCCCTACGATCAGCGTCGTATGTCACAGCAAGACCTCATGGCGCTGGCGCGCGAGAAGGTCAAAGCATTCAAGCAGCTGCGCGTCAGCGTAGACAACATCCTGCCGGTGAGCGGCAGCGGCGTGCAGAACGTGGACATTGCCTACAACCTGCGCGGCCCTGACCTCCATGTGTTACAGGAACTCGTGGAAAAATTGAAAGCGCGCGTGCGCGAGATCAAGGGCATTGTGGATGTGGATTCGACGTTCGAGGGCGGCAACCCGGAACTCCAGGTGCATTTAGACCGTCGCAAAGCCTCTGACCTGAATATCGAGGCGGCGGACATCGCTTCCACGCTGCGCATCATGGTCGCGGGGGAAAAGGTGACGACGTACCGCGAGGGCGATGAGCTCTATGACGTGCGGCTGCGGCTGACGCCAGAGTCGCGTAATAAACCCGAGGTCCTCCGCGGCGTCACCGTACCGTCGAAAACCGTCGGGCAGGTGCGGTTAGATAACGTGGTCAACCTGATTGCTGGCGTTGGCCCTGTCCAGATCGATCGTCAGGAACGGCAACGACAGATTACCATGACCGGGAATTTGAAAGATAAAGGCATGGGCGACGCCTTGACGCAAATCGGTGAGGAAGTCAAGAAGATGGGCTTGCCGGTGGGCTACACGACCGGCGTCACCGGCATGGGCAAAATGTTCAACGAGATGATGGACAGCTTCAAACTGGCGTTCCTGCTCTCGATTATTGGCATGTACATGGTGTTGGCGGCGCAGTTTGAGAGCTTCGTGCACCCCATTACCATCATGCTGGCGTTGCCCATGGCCGTGCCGTTTGCGTTGCTTTCTTTGTGGATTGCTAATCAATATTTGGCGATTTTCAGCATTCTGGGCGTCATGCTGCTCTTTGGCATCGTCAAGAAGAATTCGATTCTGCAAATTGATCATACGATTCATTTGCGCGCGCAAGGTCTTCCCCGCGATGAGGCGATTCTGCAAGCGAACCGTGAACGGCTACGACCGATTTTAATGACCACCATGGCGCTGGTGGCGGGCATGGTTCCCGTTTTGCTCGGACAAGGCCCGGCGGCGGCAAGCCATCGCGGCATTGCCGTGGTGATTATTGGCGGTCAGAGCATGTGCTTGCTGCTGACGCTTGTCGTCACGCCGGTGGCGTATGCTCTCTTTGACGATCTCGAAACACGCCTCGCACGGTTTCCCGCTTTGCTCCGGCGCCTTGTGAGCAAGCTGCGCCTGTGCCGGCCTGCTCTCACCTCGCCTGCTCCTCGGGTGGGTGAAGAGATAGTTGGGGATTAGCGTTGACTTCCCATGGGAAGTCGCGTTTGATGACGCACATGATGAGAGGGTGGGCGACCCTGCTGTTGCTGTCCTGCTTCTTCTCTCCAGCGATGGCGGTCGAGAGAGCTCCGCGGATTACTGACCGGGAGATTGTCGAGAGACTCACGAAGCTGGAGGAGGGGCAAAACGCGCTAAGAATAGAGATTCAAGCGAATGCCAGGGCGATAGAACAACTCCGGCAAGACATGAACGCGCAGTTTAGTCGCATTGACGCGCAGTTTAACCGTATTGACGCGCAGTTTAACCGTATTGACGCCCAATTCGACCGAGTCGTGAATATGATGCTTGGCATTCTCGGAGCGTTTACCGCGCTTGCCGCCGCTGCCATCGGCCTCATGCTGTGGGATCGAAGAACGGCGACTCGCCCGTTTGAAGAGCGAACAAAAAAGATCGAGGACGAGATTGTACAAGATCGACAACGGGTGTATTCCCTGCTCGAAGCCCTGCGCGCTTTAAGCCACAGTGATGAGAAAGTGGCTGAAGTGCTGCGGAGATTTCATTTGCTCTCATGATATGCCTGTGTGGTCGTCATGCAATTTTATGATGTTGTTGAACAAGTGCTTGCCCTTCTGCAGCGCGAAGGACGTGTGTCCTACCGGGCGCTGAAACGGCAGTTTTCATTGGACGATGAGTATATTG
The DNA here is from genome assembly GCA_035575235.1 of Candidatus Methylomirabilota bacterium. Taxonomy (GTDB): domain Bacteria; phylum Desulfobacterota; class Binatia; order Bin18; family Bin18; genus SYOC01. The sequence goes on along the minus strand of DATLYA010000155.1, from coordinate 6,073 downwards.
AAGACCTGAAAGCCGAGCTCATCGACGCCAAACGGACGGCGATTGATGAAGACGGAAAGGTGTTGGTGTGGACGGGCGCTTCGCCAGTTCTCAATTCTCAGTCCCCCGTTCCCGGTTCCACCCAACCCCTAACGCCTCCCTCCTCATCCCCGATTCGCTACACTCCGCCGCACCTTGTGCAGCGCATTCTCGCTGAGCAAGCGGCGATGGAGGCGCGGAACACGCCGGGTGGGGAACGTAAAGCCATTACGGTGTTGTTCGCCGATATCAAAGGCTCAATGAGCTTGATCGAAGATCTTGATCCCGAGGAGGCGCAACAGCTCATCGATCCGGCGCTCCAATTCATGATGGACGCCGTCCATCGTTATGAGGGGTTTGTCGCGCAATCGACGGGAGACGGCGTCTTCGCGTTTTTTGGCGCGCCGATCGCGTACGAAGATCATCCGCAACGGGCGCTGTACGCTGCTTTACAAATGCAGGAAGAGAGCCGGCGGTTCGCGGAGCAATTGCGGCGGGAGAAAGGCGTCAATTTCCAGATTCGCGTCGGCCTCAACACCGGCGAAGTTGTACTGCGCTCTATCCACAAAGACGACTTGCATGCCGAATACCTTCCAGTGGGGCACTCGACCAGTCTCGCGGCGCGGATGCAGGCGCTAGCGGCCCCGGGGACGATCATCGTCAGTGAGACCACCTACAAACTGGCGGATGGGTATTTTGCCTTTAAGCCGTTAGGCGAAGTCCGGATCAAAGGGGTCAGCGAAGCGATGAAGGTGTATGAGGCGGTTGGTGTTGGTCCGCTGCGCACGCGTCTCGATCGATCAGCGCGGCGCGGGCTCGTGCGGTTTATTGGACGGCAACATGAGCTTGAGCAACTGCAGCGCGCGCTCGCCCGAGTCAAAGAGGGACACGGACAAATCGTGGCGGTCATGGGCGAACCCGGCGTGGGGAAATCCCGCCTGTGTTATGAGTTCAAACTGGTCTCGCAGTCTGAATGCCTGGTGCTGGAAACCTTTGCGGTGGCGCACGGGAAAACCTATCCGTATTTGCCGCTGGTTGATCTGCTCAAGCAGTATTTTCAGATTACGCCGCCGGACGATGAGCGCCGCCGGCGAGAAAAGGTGATGGGCCGCGTACTGGCCCTGGATCGCAGCCTGGAAGACGCCTTGCCGTATCTCTTTGTCCTGCTCGGCATTGCCGAACAGTCGGAGGCGTTGCAGGAAATGGAGCCGCAACTGAAACGTCAGCGCGCTTTTGACGCGGTGAAGCGGCTGCTGGTGCGGGAAAGCCTCAATCAGCCAGTGATACTGCTCTGTGAAGATCTCCAATGGCTGGACGCCAAGACCCAGGCGTTTCTGACCTTTCTCGGCGAGAGTCTCGCTTCTGCGCGCATGTTGCTGCTGGTGAATTATCGTCCAGAATATCAACATGGGTGGGGCAATCGAACGTACTATATGCAACTACGGCTTGATCCGCTCAAGCACGAAGACGCTGAAGTGATTTTGTCTACGCTCCTTGAGGAGAGGAACGGAGAGGCAGCGTCTTCACTCGCGCCCTTGAAGCGCCTCATTTTGCAGAAAACTGAAGGCAATCCCTTTTTTATGGAAGAAATTGTCCGGGCCTTGTTCGATCAGGGCGTGCTTGCCCACGATCCTACCGGCGTCTGTCTGATGAAAGATGTGACGGACGTACAGCTGCCCCCTACTGTACAAGGCGTGCTCATGGCGCGCATTGATCGACTGGCGGCTGAGGAAAAAGAGTTGTTGCAGACGCTCGCGGTCATTGGCAAAGAGTTTTCCGTCCAGCTGGCGACCAGCGTTGCCGCCCTCCCGGAGGCGCGGCTGCGCGGTCTGCTCGCTCGCCTGCAGACTGAAGAGTTTCTGTACGAACAGCCCACGTTTCCTGAGCCAATGTTGGCGTTTAAGCATACACTCACGCAGGAAGTGGCGTACAATTCCCTCCTCATCGAGCGGCGTAAGGCGATTCACGAGCGCGTGGCGCAAAGCATCGAGGCGATCTTCAGCGACCGCATCGAAGATCACTTTAGTGAACTTGCCCATCATTATAGCCACAGCGGCAATAGCGAGAAGGCGATTGAGTACTTGCGAAAAGCTGGTCAACAAGCCGTGCAGCGTTCGGCCTATGTGGAGGCGATTACCCAACTGACAACGGCTTTGGAATTACTCCAGACGTTACCTGCCTCGCCCGCGCGAGATCAGCAAGAGCTGACGTTGCAGATCGCTCTGGGAGCGCCGCTGGTGATTACGCGCGGCTACGGCGTTCCGGAGGTGGAAAAAGTCTACACCCGCGCGCGCGCGCTCTACGAGCAACTGGGTGACGCGCCGCAACTGCTTCCCGAACTTTTCTCCCTGTGGCGGTTTTATTTCGTGCGTGGCGCATATCAGACCGCTTATGACATGGCGCAACGATTTCCCAAATTGGTGCAAAATGTGGACAATCCCGCCCTGCTGCTGCCCGGGCAGCTGGCGCTCGGGTCGACGTTCTTCCGTCTCGGAGAGTTTGCTACTGCGCGCGACCACCTGGCGCAAGGCATTGTGTCGTCTGACCTGCAAAGACATCGCCTCAGCCTGGTCAAAGCGGCTCTCTATGGGGCGGAGCCTGGGATGATGGTGCGCGCGTATTTCTCTTGGGTGCTCTGCCATCTTGGTTATGTCGATCAGGCGTTGCAGCGGAGTCAAGAAGCGGTCGCGCTGGCGCATGAATTAGCGCATCCGTTTAGTCTGGCGTATGCGCTCCAATTTGCCGCTACGGTGCATCGCTTGCGTCATGAGGCCCAGGCGGCGCAGGAACGGGCGGAAACGGTGATTGCTTTGGCGAGTGAACACGGTTTTCCCTACTGGGTCGCGGCGGGGAAGTTCGTCCGCGGCTGGGCGCTGGCCGAGCAGGGCCGGCTCACTGAAGGCGCGCAGGGGATGCGACACGGCATTGACGCCTGGCGCGCCATCGGCATTCAAACCTTTGGCCAACCATACGTGATGTTGGCCGAAGTGTGTGGAAAAGCAGGAGACAGTGACGAAGGGTTTCATCTCCTTGATGAGGCGTTAGCCGAAGTGCGGCAAAGCGGGGAACGGTGGTGGGAGGCCGAACTCTATCGGGTAAAAGGGGAGCTTCTTCTCAATGCGGAAGGCGGAACGCGGAACGCGGAATCCATTCATCATTCTGCCGAGGCGGAAGCCGAAGCCAGTTTTCGCAAAGCCCTGGACATCGCTCGGCAACAACAGGCCAGGTGGCTTGAACTCCGTACCGCCGTCCGTCTGGGCCGCCTGTGGAAACAGCAGGGAAAAGCAACCGAGGCGCGGCGCCTGCTTTCGGAGCTTTGCGCGTGGTTTACCGAAGGGGCGGAGACGGCTGACATAAGAGAAGCAAGACGCTTGCTGGCGGAGTTGACGTGAGGCGTCAGTCACGATGGTTGTCAAGCGCCCGTGCTCTGTACCGAGGTGATCCTTGTCATCGCCCAAGCGGCTTCTTCGTCGCACAAACCCTTGGCGGCAAGAAGGCGCAGGTACAGCCGCTCCATGTCGGCAATGAGACGTGGCGCGGTGAAACGGTCTTGGACCGCGGTGCGGGCCTTTTGTCCCATACTGGCGGCGCGCTGGGGATTGTGCACGAGACGCAACACGGCGGTCGCCAGCGCGTCGGGATCCTGCGGCGGCGTAAGGAGCCCAGTTTCACCTTCAGTGACCAAGTCAGGTAAGCCGCCGACCCGGGTAGCGACGACGGGAACGCCGGCGGCCATCGCTTCGATCGCCGAGACGGGCGTGCCCTCATTGTCTGAGGAAACAACCAGTACGTCCACATCGGCATACACGCGCGGTAAGTCACGGCGCCAGCCGGTGAAAATAACCCGGTCAGCAAAGCCAAGCCCGCCGACGTAGTCTTCTATGTCGCGGCGGAGACCGCCATCGCCAACGATAAGAAAGCGAACCGTATCGTCCTGCGCCGCCACGCGCGCCGCGGCGTCTAATACTGATTTGCTTTTTAAATGTCTGGATGCTAAGGCCACCGCAGGAGGGCGAGCAATGTGGGTGAGATACGCTGAGCAGATTCAAAAAAGTCCTGCGGCATTAACGATCTGGGAGCAGTGTTTGCGAGGCCAGCGGGTCGCGGATCGCGTTCGGAGGCTGCGCCTGCTGAAGAGGGGGGAGGCGCAGAGCTGCGGGCGCTTGGGGGAACTGCTGGGCTAGTGTGAGCGGCAACTGCACCGATGGCGGCGACGCTCTCAGCAGGAGGGCTTGGCGGCCTGAGTGCGCGAGCGACCCCGAGGCGGACGGCGGGAGCGGGTCACGGGGGCAGCTTGGCAGCGCCTGACCAAGGAGGTGGAGGCGGGCCAGATCGGGGAGTTCCGGGGCGTGCCGCGCTCTCTGCGGACCCGCTGTGGCATTCGGTATCGCAGTCTCAGTGGCGTGAGTCGGTTCCTGCAGCGCCATGGGGGAAGCTCAAGACGGGACGGCGCCGACAGCGCAAGGCCAGTCCGGAACAACACGCCACTTTTAAAAAAGCACTTCGGGGCCACGCTCGCACCGCACGGCGTGAAGCGGGTCTTTGCCAGGGATGAAGCGCGCTTGGGCCTCAAGAGTTGGCATCGGCGGTGGTGGCGTCCGCGGGGCATTCGTCCCCCGGGGGTGGTCGAGGACCGGTGCGAGTGGCTGTGGCTGTCTGCCGCGAGAGAGCCGCGCACCGGGAGGAGTGTCTTTCTGCTCCTGCCGTCTCTGGAGAGCCACTGCTTTGCCCTCTTTGTCCGCGGCCTGCGTCGACACTATCGCCGCTCCCGGGTGGGGGTGGTCTTGACCAACAGTCCCAGTCATGTCAGCCAGCAGGTGCGCTGGCCCCGCTATGTCGTGCCCCTCCGCCTCCCGCCCTAGAGTCCGGAACTCAATCCGGTGGAACGGTGCTTCAAAGAACTCCGCGGGGAGGTGGGGCGAATCGGATTTTCCCACGCTTGACGCTTTAGAGCGCGCCGTGAGTCGGGCTGTGCGTCGCTGGAGAGCGCAACCGCTGAAACTCTCCCAGCTCACCTTCTCTCCCTGGTGGCGCGACGGCCTGCGGGTGATTCAGACATCATAACGGCAAAAGAGTATAAGCGCCCTCCTTGCCTCTGGCTGCTGCTCAGAGAGGAGCTATACATGGCGGCGTCAGGCAAAGATCCCTCTACTGCCCCCGAGCTTTCCTATCTTGCAGGAAAAGAGGAAAAGCTCCTTTTTTGGATGAAGCTGTTAGCGCTGTTCCTGTTTCTTAACCTGGTGCTGTATGGTCTCCAACTCGCTGGAAGCGTGAGTGGGTGTGCTCTCACTGCTCCAGTAGAGCGCGCTCCGCTGCCGACTACGGCAGATCTCACGACGGAGACGCGTGTGATAAAGGCGCTGGCTGTGGCCGACGGGTGGTATCAACTTGCTCAGCCGCAGTGGGAAGAAACGGTGCGACGCGCCATCGCCGACATATCGCATCTCTATCAGCAACGTTTTGGCATTACCTTTGAACTTGTGGGCATTCGCGCGTGGGATACGCCGCACACCTTCACCATGCCGAATGAGTTAGCGGCGCTCAAGCGCGCATATCCAATCACCAACGAGTATGATGTCGTCATCGGTTTGACCAGCGGCTCCGGGTTAGTTGTCGCTGGCATTTCCGAGATTCTCGGCAATCACCTGCTTGTGGCCGCCACCCCGTTTCACAGTCTTACTGGCCTGCTTGCTCATGAATTAGGACATATCTTTGGCGTGCGCGACACTGGCGCTATGGCGCTCACGCAGCTTCTTGCCGGGCCGCTCGCGCCAACGACATTGCCCGGATCGTTTGCCGCGGCGATTCGTGAGCAAAAGTGGCGTCCCTTCCGCTTACCTCCTGTCTCAACAACAATGGCGCAGGCAGAGCGGTAGGAAAACTGACAGCAGGTTTCAAGCGCCTGTGTGCTGTGTAGGAGCGCGCCTTGTGACCGCTCACCGGAGGCTACCTCTAGCCGGGCTTGTATGGTGGTCCCACCAAAGTGTGTCTTTCTGGCGACCCGAGCAGCATGAGCGAGATCCATCCACAGGCGGTTGTAAATTGTTCTTCAGCT
>DATLYA010000154.1:0-7492 GCA_035575235.1 Candidatus Methylomirabilota bacterium | reverse complement strand
TTGAACTGCAAGTTCTTTTTCGGAATCGCCACATGGACAGCGTACGGCTGTACTTCGGCCTGCTCGACCAGCGGACGGAACCCTTGCACTTGGAGCTTTGACGTCCGCAACAGTGACTGCCCAAGCAGTTGCTGTGGCGCGTCAAACAAGGCGGTTGTCGCAGAGGACGCGCCGCATACTCGCCCCCGCGCGTCAATCGCGAGGACAATATCATGAGGATATCGGAGTACATATTGATGATATTCATCGAGGAGCGCCACGCGCCGCAGCAACTCTTCGCGATGGAGCAGCATCTCGATGCGCTCAGTCACCCGAAGGATCAAATCGCCATGTGCATACACACGCTCATAGCCGGAAATCCCCGCAACCCCAATCGTCTCTCCGGTCAGAGGATGATGGATCGGCGCGCCAATTGACGCCCAGGTGTGGAACGACTGAGCAAAGTTCTCACTCCACAGTACGTAGTCAGGACGATTTTGCGCAAGCACGACGTTGACGACCGCTGTCCCCACGAGTTCTTCCGCCATGCCTCCACCGGGAATCGCATTAATTTCCCGTGCGCGCTGTAACGCCCAGGGATGCCCGCTGACCTGCAGGATACGGCCCTGGCGATCGCTCACCCCAACGACGAAGTGTTCATTTTGCCAGGTTTTCACCAACGTTTCGAGCACTGGGGCAGCCACATAGATGAGATCCGCTCTTTCTTGCAGGCTCTCCAGCTCCTCAGCGGAAAGAACAAGTGGAATCTTCCGGAGGTAGGGATCAACGCCAAAGCGTTGGGCGCGTCGCCAGGATTCACGAATCACCGGCCTGACTTTTTCCAGGCCGGTCGTCTGTCCAGCCATAAACGCTTCCCACGCCGTTTCGATCGCCCGCATTTCATGAGGGTCAGGCGTAACGAGGACGGAAAATGATTGATTAGTCACGGTGCACCTCATCCCGCTCTGCAAATCGTGGACGTGTTGTGTAGCATTGTCTTTTTTGTTGCACTTTGCAACTCACTGTGCATTCTGCATCTGCTGATAGGCTCTTCTGGATACTCAAGAATTGGAGAGTTCCACTCTGAGCATACGTTGCAAGGTGCATACTGCCCCTCATCGGCACGGTCGTAACCTTTTCCCTCGATTTTGCCTATTTATTGTGGCTCTTTGAGCATTTACGCATACTCCCCCTCCTCCGTTTTCACGCGGCGCCTAATTTGCTCACTACAGGAGCAAACACTCCTGGCGTGCCCTCCAGGAAGTGCCATAAAGAAGGAGAGGAGTTGGCGGGACATAGTCCCCATCCTCCAGCTTCTTTCCTATTCCTTCCGAGGAGACTGGCTTTGTCCCCAGACAGTCTCCTCTTTCTCATCCATACTCTCTTGTTGCACTGCACTACAGACCAGTTGAGTTTTCCTCCGGAGACACATAGTGTCCTGTGCTATCGTTCATGAGCATTCTTCACCGCCTCTCAGGAGCATACGATGGCAAGTGCGTTTGACGGCCTACGAGTCATTGAGTTCACACAGGGCGCTGCTGGTCCATATACCGGCATGTTGCTCGCAGAGCAAGGCGCGGAGGTTATCAAGGTTGAACCTCCCCAAGGAGACGCTGCGCGAGGCACGCCAGGTTTCCATGTCTGGAACCGCAGTAAGCGCAGCGTGATTGCTGATCCGTCAACGCAGGCGGGCCGCGCCTTCATTCGGGACCTCATCTCCACGGCGGATATTGTCCTCCTCGACCTGCAACCAGGCGATGACATCGAGCTTGGCCTTGCCTATGAAGAACTGAGCCAAAAAAATTCCCGCCTCATTTATTGCTGCCTGCCTGCCTTTGGCAGGAAAGGGCCGCACGCGCGCCGCTATCCAGATGATGCTCTGGTCGCGGCTGTGGGCGGACTCCTTGGCAGCCAGTGGTCGCATCGAGACGGCGGGGTCTACCTGGTGATTCCTATCGCCAGTTACGGCGCGGCCTTCGTAGCGTGCAGCTCAATCGCTGCGGCTCTCTATGAGCGAGCCCATAGCAGGCAGGGCCAACGGATTGAGGTCTCATGGCTGGCGGGCGCTTTTGCCATGCAAACTGGTTCGGTGATGTACCATCCCGATATGTTTCGTTTGTTCAGCGGGCGCATGAATCCACTGGGCCCGATTCCTGTGTATCGTTTGTACAAAGCCCAAGATGACTGGTTATTCGTAGCCTGCGGCAATTCTACCTTCTGGAATAAATTCTGTCTGGCGCTGGACAAACCAGCATGGGTGGCCGACGCCCGCTATGAGCGAGCACCGTGGGGAATTGCGCCGGAGCATCGGGACGCACTGGCCGCACAGATCGCCGCCATCATGGCCACAAAATCACGCGAAGAGTGGTTACAGATTCTTCGCGCTCATGACGTCCCATGCGCTCCGGTCACCAGCCGTCAGGAATTTATCGAACATCGTCAGACGATCCATAACGGCATGCGCGTCCAAATCGAAGATCCACAACTTGGCAAGACCGTGCAAATGGGCGTTCCAGTGAGGCTCTACGGCACTCCTGGCGCTATCAAGAATCCAGCGCCGTTGTTAGGGCAACATACTGCTGAAGTCAAGGCGGAATGTGGAAGGCGGAAGGCGGAAGCACGGACGGTCTTTTCTTCTGCACTCAGTCCTCAGCACGCAGGACTCCGAACTCCCTTAGAGGGCGTGCTTGTCCTGGATTTCGCCAGCTACATCGCCGGCACGCTCGGTCCTATGATCCTGGCGCAACTTGGCGCTCATGTCATCAAAGTTGAATCATTACAGGGCGATGCGTTCCGTTCGTTCGGCTTTGGTTTTCTGGGCTGGAACCAAGGAAAGCGCGCGCTCGCCGTGAACCTCAACAGCCCCGAAGGCCGCGAAGTGGTGTATGACTTGGTGCGAAAGGCCGATGTCGTGGTTGAAAACCTCCGCCCGGGAGCGACAAAACGCTACGGGATTGATTATGACACCCTGGTGCAGATCAATCCTCAGCTGATCTACGCGACGGTCACCGCTTTTGGTTCGAGCGGCCCGGATCACGACTACCCAGGGTTTGATCCCCTCTTGCAAGCGCGCTCCGGCATTATGCGCGCTCAGGGCGGGCACGGTCACCCGCCTTTCTATCTGACCTGTGGGATTTGCGATTATGCAGCAGCGTTACTGACTGCCTACGGCGTCTCAGCAGCATTGTACGCACGCACGCGCACAGGCAAAGGCCAGCGCGTGGAAACCTCGCTCCTCAATGCCGCCATGGCCGTACAGTCCGGCAACTTTATCTTCTATGCTGGACGGCCGGATATGGAGAATGGCGCGCCGGATTTATGGGGAACGAGCGCCGTGTATCGCATTTACCTCACAGCCGATTCCTCCCTCTTCCTGGCTGTGGTGGAGCCTGCCCACTGGTCTTGTCTGTGTGAGGTGTTGCGCCGTTCCGACTTGCTCGACCACTATGAATTTGCTCAAGCGCGCCGGGCGGCGGTCGACAGCCCGCTAGGGCGCACCCTCGCCGCCGCGTTCGCGACGCAACCCACAGCAGCATGGATGTCACAACTCGATGCGGCAGGCGTTCCGTGTGCGCCGGTGCTGCCGCTTCCTGCGCTCTTTGATGACGAGCACATTGCTGCGAATGAGTTGCTCGCTACTCATCAGCATCCCCAATGGGGAGAAGTGCGGCAAACTGGCGTCCTTGCGAAGTTTTCACGCACGCCAGCGGTGTTGCCGTACGTGGCGCCGCTGCTCGGACAGCACACGGTAGAGGTGCTGCAGGAGATAGCGGGATATGAACAGGAAAAAATTGAACGGCTCTTAGGCGCAGGCATTATCAAGCAAGCATGACAGGCGCAGCCCCTCCTTTTTTTTCCCTGACGAGAGCAGGAGAAAAAAGCAGACTTGTGGCGCCGGGACCGGCGTGGTAGACAAACCAGCAATCCCAGAGGAGGGTGTTATGGCTGAGAAATGGACGATTTCCGGCGAATATTTTGAATCCTGTAATTGTGATCTGATTTGCGCATGCCTCGTCCAGGCGCCCACGCCGCGCGACCGTTGTGACGCCGCGCTGGCCTTCCATATCAATCAGGGCGCGTACGGACAAACGTCCTTAAATGACTTAAATGCCGTGCTCGTGGTGTCATTTCCTGGTCCAGGGAAGATGCGGAACGGCAATTGGACCGCCGCCGTGTATGTCGATGACAAAGGCTCACAAGCGCAACAAGACGCTTTAGGAATGATTTTCTCGGGCAAAGCGGGGGGTGCGCCAGGAGCGATCTTTGCCGGTCTCGTCTCGAAATTTCTAGGCGTGAAAGCGGCTCCCATCTCTTTTGAGATCAGCGGCAACGAGCGCAGACTGACGATTCCTAACATTTTAGAGATTGATATCGCCGCGATTACAGGCCGGGACGGGATGGAGCCACTGTGGGCGACGAACGCCAATCATCCAGTTTCCTCCAAGCTCGCGCTTGCCGCTTCTACAGCCTACCGCTATAGCGACCATAATCTCTCCTGGAACACCAGCGGCACGAACGGCCACTTTGCGCCATTTACGTGGACAGCGTAGCCCCACTTCGACGCCAATCCCCTCTGAAGACGAACCGGGGAATCGGAGACAGGGAGAATCGGAGAAAGAAAAAAAGGGGCTCCTCGTGTTCTCGATTCTCCGTTTCTCCGGTTTCAGTTTTCACGCCTCCGGTTTCTTTTTGCTCTTCCCCATTTCCTCTTTCCCCCTTTCACTGACTATGGTACGCCTGCCTGCAAAGGAGGCGTACCATGAGACGACATCTCATGTGGGTGTTCACTGCTTGTTTGGTTTTTTTCGGCGGCTCCATCTGGGCTGACGACACACAGCCGGGTATTCGTTTCGGGCTCCAAGTCGCGCAACAACAGACCACGGTGGCAGAGCTCAAAGAGGTCTGGCAAGAAGCGGAGGCGTTGGGTTTCGACACCTTATGGACGAATGATCACCTCCTTGCCAGCGTTGGCCCGGCGGATGCGCCGGAGCTCGAAGCCTGGACGCTGCTTGCAGCCATGGCGACAAACACCGCGAAAATCAAAATTGGCGCGATGGTGACAAACAATACGTTCCGCCACCCTTCCGTGCTCGCCAAAATGGCGGCGACGGTTGATCATCTGAGCAACGGTCGGTTGATTCTCGGCATCGGCGCCGGGTGGTTTGAAAGAGAGCATCAAGCGTACGGCATCACGTTTCCCTCCGTGAAAGACCGGACAAATCAACTGGCTGAAGCGCTCGAAGTGATTACCAAACTGTGGAGCGCCAATCCGACGGTCTCATTCAAAGGACAGTACTATACGCTCATCGACGCGCCCTTCATGCCAAAACCCGTGCAACAGCCCCATCCGCCCATTATGATCGGCGGCATTGGGGAAAAGAAAATTTTGCCGCTCGTCGCCAAGTATGCGCAGATGTGGAATATCCCAAGCTTGCCGCCTGAACAGGTCGCCGAGAAAGGAAAGGTCCTGGAAAAAGCCTGCCAGAAGATTGGTCGGAACTGCACCGAAATCGAGCGGTCGTACCTGACGCCGCTCTATATCAAAAGCGACGCGACAGAAGTCCAAACCCTTCTTGAGCGCGTGGCCGAGCTGCGTAAGGTCAGTGTCGATGAGGTGCGGAGAAGCGTGCTCGCCGGCGACCCCGCCGCCGTTAAGCAACAAATGCAAGCCTACATCGACGCAGGCGTGACCCACTTCATCATCAACCTCCGCCGTCCAGGCTTGTATGATCGTGAAGGGGTGCGGTTGTTCGCCAGGGAGGTCATGCCAGCATTCAAGAGGGAAAAACAAGTAGTCAGTACAGTTGTAGAGCCTCGGAAAGCGCCAGGGGGGCGCGTCTCTGATGCCCATGATGCTGGCGAGGGTGCTGAAGGCTGATAGCTGATTACGGAAAGCTTATCTGCTACAGTGCCCCTTTTCATGCAGGTATCGCGCGAGACGAGAGCTTTTTTCCTTTTAACACTGGTGACGATGGTCTGGGCAGGGCTGATGCCTACCGGCAAAATCGCCTTGCGCAGCGTACCGCCGCTCACGATCGCGGCGATTCGTCTGATCTTCGGCTCGCTGTTGCTTTTTTTCTTCTTACGTCGCGAGTCGCGTCCTGTGCCATGGAGCCCGCGGCTGATGATGACGCTCTTGCTGCTCGGCTTTGTCGGGTACTGTGGCAGTGTGGGGTGTACGTACTATGGCTTACGACTCACCACCGTCACCAACGCCGCTCTGCTAAACGCGGCGTCGCCAGTATCGTTGGCGCTGCTTTCCGTGTTGCTCTTAAAGGAGCGCCTTCCTCCCCGTGCAATCCTCGGCATTATTCTTTCCGTTCTTGGCGTGGCGGTGATTATCACTCGTGGGTCTTGGGAAGTCGTCAGGCAAAGTCAGTATAACCGCGGAGATTTGATCCTGTTAGGAACACAGCTCAGTTGGGGCGCATACACCATCTATGGCCGCCGCTTAATGGAGAGAATCTCTCCATTAGCGGCGACGACCTACACGTATATGACTGGAGCCTTATGGTTAATCGCGGGAAGCTGCGTCTTGGAGCGCGACCAGTGGCGCTTCGCGGACGTTGCGTGGGCGTCCTGGGCGGCGATTGCGTATCAAAGCACGCTAGGATCGTTTGCGCACTTCTGGTTCTACGATGCCGTCGCCGTGATCGGCCCCAGCCGCGCAGGTATATTTCTTAACCTTGTGCCAGTCATGGCGATCGGCATCGCCTATTTCTTCTTGAACGAGCCCATTACTGCGCCGCATGTGCTCGGCGGCGTGATTGTCATTAGCGGGATCTTGGTGGCGACACGCAGGAGCCGCTAGTGAACGACCGGCTCAGGCTGGACTACCCTTGGAGACGTGAGTTCCTGTGTAAACAAGGGCTGAGCCGACACGCCGACAGCCATAATGAGCGCTGCGATGGTAATGCCGCCGGCAGAGGTATAAAACGGCAACGCCCAATTGCCTGTCGTCGCCACCTGATATCCAGCCAGCATCGAGGCAATGATGCCGGCCAGACTGCCGAACGTGCTCATACATCCCCAAATGGCGCCGAGGTGGCGCGGACTCATCTCAGTAGGCAGACTCATATATCCACTGATGGCGGCGTCATTAAACAGACGCGCGCCCATCAGCAACGCAACACAGAGCCATGCTGACTCGACGGTCACTCCCAGCACCATAAAGGGCACTCCAATGAGCATACTGACCAGGGGAAAGATCTTTCGCGCCCGGTCAACGCTATGCCCATACCGCAGGAGCTGATCGGATAACCAACCGCCGCCTATCGTTCCCACCAGAGCAGCGCCCGTGATGGCGCCGCCCCAGACTCCCATCTCGCCAACTGAAAAACCGCGGCCCCGTACGAGATATGATGGCAACCACGACGCCATGAGCCACATGTTGTACACCCATACTGTGTACGAGAGCACTAACGCCCAGACGCGCGGCGAGCGCAGAACCTCACTCCATCCATCGTGTTCTGTCGTAGGCTGCACACGCTCAGCCTGAATGTAAGCAAGTTCT
>DATLYA010000153.1:0-13044 GCA_035575235.1 Candidatus Methylomirabilota bacterium | reverse complement strand
ATCGCCTAACGCCAACCAGCGACCGGAGCGCCCAGCCTCTTCCATATAGATACGAGCGAGATGGCGCAGTTGTTCAGGCCGAGACAATAAAATCATGGGAATGATGCGCTCTCGCGCACACCACCGAATGGTGGATTCACTGGTGGAAAACGCCTGAAACACCGGTGGATGCGGCTTCTGGTAAGGTTTTGGCACGACGGCGATTTTCTGCAGTCGGCCTTGACTGTCTACTTCCCCAGGAGCGCCGTATTCACGAGTCCAGGTATGTGGAGGCCAGGGCGTGCCGGTGTCATATGGATATGGATACTCGTAGAACTCTCCACGAAAACGAAATGGCCCCTCCCCCCAGGCAAGTTTGAGAATCTGGTACACTTCTTCAAAAGCGCGACGATTGGTTTCATCGAGTTCAGAATGGTCGCCGGTCGTGGCGGAAACATGAATTTTCTGCGCCATTTGATTTAGCCAGCGATGCTGATATCCTCTGGCGAGCCCCACAAAAGAACGTCCCTTTGTGAGTTGATCTAACCATGCCGTGGTGATTGCCAAACGCAGGGGGTCCCAACTTGGCAGGACATACCCGATCGGACCAACCTGAATGCGTTTGGTCTGCAGGGCAACATACAAAAGAAATTCCGGCGGACCGCCGATTTCAAATCCCTCGCTATGGAGATGATGTTCAGGAAAGGCCACGGCGTCAAAGCCAATGTCCTCGGCCAACTGGACGAGCTCCACCACCTCTTCGATCATCTCTTGCCATCGATCGCTGCGGTTTCCGATCGGGCGCAGACGCTTACGCTCCGTCAACGTCGCAGGAATTGTGGGAAGCAAGAAAAGAATGAACTTCATGGAAATATCTGGTCTCTCTTCCGAATAGCTACACTGTAGCTCAATTTTCTAGAACATTCACGGCAGCGCCGTTTCTTCCAACACCGCCGCGCACAGAAGAGGAAACATAATCTCGTGATGTCCAGTCAATTGGAAGCCCCGTCCGCCCCCTAACGTTGGCCTCGTCACGATATTCATCGTTGGACGATACTGGCGAATGAAATCGAGATCGACCGTCGTGAAGTCCTTTACGGTATGCCCCAAATTGCGCGCCAGCGAGAGCGCCTTGAGAAACACCTCGGGAATGACGACCGCGGAGCCGAGATTCAGAAACACCCCTCCCTCAAGCTGCGCCACGACACCGGCCAAACGATAGAAGTCACGCAAGCTTCCCTCTCCGATCGCGGCGCCGTCGGTTTGTGGATGCATGTGGATAATATCGGCCCCCACAGTCACATGGACACACGCCGGAACCGCCAAACGGACACATGTCGCTAAAATACTCAGCTGCCCATAGGGCAACTGGTCAGCAAGGATCTTCGCGCCTACGGCGTGGCCAAGGCCACCACCATTCTCTCTGACACCCACACGAATTGCCTCATTGAGAAACCCCCCGGTTTCGCGCGCCATGCCAAAACTGCCGTCAGCCAGCGCCTGTGCCACATCTTCCGAGGTCTGTCCCTGATAGGCCATTTCAAAATCATGAATAATACCGGCACCATTCATTGCCACAGCCGAGACCACGCCGCGTTCGAGCAGATCGATAATAAGTGGAGAAAGTCCTACCTTTATGGGATGCGCACCCATGCCCAGCACTACCGGACGCTGCGCTTTCACCGCCAGAGCGATTCTCTGCACAATCTCACGAAGATCTGCGGCAGCCAGGGTTTGCGGCAATGAAACCAGAAAATCGCGGAACCGCCCACCAGGTTGCCACACACTGCCCAAAACGTCAGCGGTGATTTTACTTTTTCGCTGGTCAAGCGGATACGTTGTAACCTTTGCCGGATCGAGTGGAGGGAATTTCACAAACGGTTGCTCTCCGCCGCAAACAGCTGTTGATCAACCATCTCACAAAGGACGTGTCCAATAAGAATGTGAGCTTCCTGAATTCGGGGCGTTACGGACGTCGCTGAGACACAGAGCAGGCAATCCACAAGCGCGGCCATCCTCCCACCAGATCCGCCCGTCAGGCCAATCGTATAGATGCCTAACTCGCGGCAGACCTCAAGCGCCCGCACGACATTCGCCGAATTTCCGCTCGTGGAGATGGCAATGGCCACATCGCCACTACGCCCAAGCGCCCGCACCTGTTTCGCAAATATTTCTTCGGCGCCATAGTCGTTTCCGATGGACGTCAGCGCGGATGAGTCGGTTGTGAGCGCAAGCGCCGGCAGTGGAGGACGTGCAATGAGGTAACGATTCACAAACTCAGCGGCTATATGTTGCGCGTCAGCCGCGCTGCCGCCATTGCCGAACAACAACAGTTTCTTCCCTGCTTTGAATGCCTGCACGACGCGATCAATTGCCCGCTGCAGGATATCTATATTCTCGTGCAGGAACTGTTGCTTGGCCGCAATGCTGTCAGCAAATATCGTAGCGATGGCTGTTCTCATCGAGATATGCGATCTTAAGGACCCCGCAAAAACCAGTCAACCTGGCGGTCTCTTACGTTGCTTGACAGGCAATGAAATTGTCGGTATCTAAAGACCCATAACGAACTTACCCCCGGTCTCAATGGCGGAGGGGCCACACCCGTTCCCATCCCGAACACGGCCGTTAAGCCCTCCAGCGCCGATGGTACTGCAGCCCCGATGCTGTGGGAGAGTAGGACGAGGCCGGGGTTTTTCATTTTCGTTCTAACTTGTTGGATGTTAGACGAACAAATCTTGAGCGGGCGTAATTCAGCTGGCAGAATGCCAGCTTCCCAAGCTGGACGTCGCCGGTTCGAATCCGGTCGCCCGCTCCACCCTCAGCCTGGTGGTGAACGATGCGCATGGTGAAATGTCCGACCTGTCGCACGCTTGTTCCCTGGCAAGGAAACCCCTATAGGCCATTCTGTTCAGCCCGCTGCCGTACGATCGATCTTGGCGCGTGGGCTGACGAATCGTATCGGATTGCAGGTGAACGGGTGGAAGAAGGAATCGACCAACACCAAGAATCTTTCCCTCAGCCAGGAGAGCGCCGGGGCGCGTGAAACCTGTCACGTGGAGCGTGAAGAACGAAACGGAAAACGATCAACGCAACACGCCGGCCGCGATACGTCTCCTCCATGTCTATTCATCCAACTGCACTGATCGATCCCCGCGCGGAGATCCACCCCGAAGCCGAGATCGGGCCTTATGTCGTGATTGATGGTCCTGTGCGCATCGGTCGCGGCACAAAAGTCTTGGCACATGCCGTGCTAACGGGCAACACCGAAATTGGCGAAGACAATGAAATCCATATGGGCGCGGTCATTGGCCATGTTCCGCAGGATGCCGCGTATAAGGGCGCGTGCACTTTTTTACGGATTGGCGATCGTAATATTATTCGCGAACACAGCCAGATTCATCGCGGCACGACAGAGGGCAGTGCAACCATTATTGGAAGTGACAACTTCTTGATGCACCATTCGCACGTCGCCCATAACTGTCACATCGGCGATCAGACCATCATTGCTGGAGGAGCGCTGCTTGCGGGCTATGTTCAAGTTGACGACCGCGCTTTCGTCTCGGGTAATTGCGTAGTGCATCAATTCGTACGCATTGGCGCGCTCGCCATGCTTCGCGGGCTCTCCCGCACGAGCCGTGATGTCCCGCCGTTCTGTATTATGGATGGAACCCATACCGTCCGCAGTATTAACGTAGTGGGTCTACGGCGGGCAGGATTTGATCGCGAACGTATTCGCGCCCTCAGAAACGCCTTTGCTCGTCTCTTTCGCCGGCGAGTGAACCTGAGACGAGCAGTAGAAGAACTTGGCCAAGAGCCTCTTACGCCCGACGTGGCGTACCTACTGGACTTCATTCAGCAGTCAAAACGGGGCGTGTGTTTCGGGCCGCGCAGCGCGAGAAGCGATGAAGGCGCCGAGGAGTAAACTTACGCTTCATTCAGTAAACCTACGCTTCGTTCAATTGTGGAAGAGGATGATGACGTTCCTTAGAGAGAGGAAAGGAGAGCCATGCCGGCAGCCGCTGCCTCGAACATTTGCCGTGAAGCCTACGGCGCGTGTCCGCTAGATTGTCCGGACACCTGTAGCTGGGTCGTAACCGTGCAGAACGGGGAAGCGGTCTCGTTGCGCGGCGACCGCGATCATCCCTATACGCGCGGAGCCCTGTGCGCCAAGGTCAATCGTTTTATCGAGTATACTCGCTCTCCTGATCGATTGCTCTACCCGCAACGGCGCGTGGGCCGTAAGGGCGCAGGGCAGTTCATGCGGATTTCCTGGGATGATGCTTTGGACGAGATTGCCGCGCGCTGGCGGACTATTATTGCCCGCTATGGGCCGCAGGCGATTTGGCCCTACTATGGCACTGGCAGTATGGGCATCCTTCAGGGGCTGGCGGGTTGTGGTCGTCGGCTATGGAATGTTCTAGGCGCCTCTCAGCATATCGTGACTATCTGCACCATCGCCGGCGGCTTTGGCACTGGCTACACCCTCGGTGACAATCGGGTCGGCATGGACCCGGAGACCTTCAGTTTCTCAAGATTGATTTTTTTATGGGGCACAAACACGCTCTCAACTAACCCCCATCTGTGGAAATATATCGAAACGGCCTGCCGCGCCGGCGCGTATGTGGCGGCGATTGATCCGATTCGCACCCGCACAGCCGAACGGGCCGATGAACATGTCGCGCCCATTCCTGGAACTGACGCCGCCCTGGCGTTGGGGTTGTTGCATGTCGTGGTGTCGCGAGGAAAAGAAGATCGCGCCTTCATCGCGGCGCACACGCTTGGGTGGGAAGCGTTTCGTCAACGGATCATGGAATACCCGCCGGAACGTGTCGCTGATATCACCGGCGTGCCGCGTGACCAGATTGTCGCGTTGGGCGAACGCCTGGCGACGACTCGACCCACTGGTATTCGCCTCGCCATGGGCATGCAACGCCACAATGGCGGCGGCATGGCCGTACGCACGATCTCTTGCATCCCGGGAGTGACGGGTGACTGGCGCTATCCCGGCGGCGGCGTGGTCTACGATACGCGCGGCTTCTTTCGCGGCAACTGGAACGCGCTGTGGCGCGATGACTTACGTCCTCCTGGCACGCGCATCCTGAGCATGACGCGTCTGGGGGAAGGACTTCTCGAACTCGCCAAGCCGCCAGTGCAATCGCTGCTAATCTATGGCAGCAACCCACTGGCGAGCGCGCCGGACCAAAACAAAGTTCGTCGAGGTCTATCGCGTGAAGATCTTTTTACTATTGTGATCGATCATTTTCAGACTGATACAGCGGATTATGCAGATCTCTTGTTGCCTGCGACCATGCAGACGGAACATGCCGATCTGCATTATGCGTATGGTCACCTGTATATCAGCTGGAATGAGCCTGCGGTTCCCCCTCCAGGTGAATGTCTCTCTAACAGTGAGATTTTTCGCCGTCTGGCGCGCAAGCTTGGTCTGACTGAGCCGTGTTTGTACGACAGCGATGAGGACATGGCGCGACAGGTGCTCAATGCTGATGCGCCCGCCCTGGCCGGCATTACCCTGGAGCGGCTCAAACGCGATGGGTGGGCGCGGCTTGCGGTTCCGGAGCCGTTTGTTCCTTTCGCTGACGGTTTTCCTACGCCATCAGGCAAACTGGAATTTTTCTCGGCGCGCATGGCTGAAGCCGGCTTAGATCCTGTGCCAACGTACACGCCGCCGGGGGAAGCCGCACAGCGTGAGAGTGAGCTCGTGCAGCGCTATCCCCTGGCGTTGATTGCGCCCGCGGCGCACTACTTTCTCAACTCGACGTTTGCCAATGTGCCCAGGCATGCGGAGCAACAAGGACCACCGAGGATTGTGTTGCATCCCATAGATGCTCAGCAGCGCGAGCTGCGCGAGGGCGACGCCGTCCGGGTGTACAACGACCGTGGTGAGTTTAGAGCCATTGTCACGATCAGTGATTGCGTGCGTCCTGGCGTGGCGGCGAGCATCAAGGGATTTTGGCCGAAGCGCGTAGTGGGCGCGGCGAACGCGAACGTCACGGTGGCCGAACGCGACTCTGATATGGGCGGCGGAGCGGTCTTTCATGACAATCGAGTTGAGGTGCAGCGGCTGTCGTCCGCGTGCGGCGCACGACTATAGTGCAGAACACACCAAAGATCCAGATTTTGCTGCGCACGGGCAGCTGGCTGCCCGTGCGCGTCGGTTGCACTGGCGGCTGGTCCGCCAGTGGCGCACAAACGGGCTGACAGGGAGCTATGTCATCAACGCCCGGTCAATCAACGTGTGCAGCATCTGGACGATTTGTCGTCGCACCTCTTTCGGATCGTGCTGCGCCAGGCCGGTGGCCTCCAGCAAATAGGGTTCAAACACCAACCAACCCAGGGTCAACGCACTGAGCGCCCCTACTACGACGCGCGCATCTGGCAAGTCAGTGGGAGAGAGCGACAACGCCTGTTGCCGCGCCTGCCGTTGTTCAGTGTGCAGCAATGCAATCAGGCGCTGGATGGTGGGAAACTCGCGTTGAAGAGTCTGGGGGTTTTCACCGTCAAGAATGGCGCGGGCGAGCGCGCGCCAGTACATTTCATGCTCAGCCGAGGCGGCGAAGAGGCGCGCGATGCGGCGATGGCTGTCCGCCTCTTCCGCCGTGATAGCCGCCATCTCTTGCGCCGCGCGCTCAAGCACGGCGCGCAGTACGTCCGCTTTGGAGCCAAAATGTCGATGGACCAACGCGTGATTGACCTGCGCCGCCGCAGCAATGTCCCGCACAGACACAGAAGCGGGACCGCGAGCGGCAAACAAAGAGGTCGCGGCGTCCAAGATCGCCGTCATGACCGCCTCGCGTCCCCAGGGACGATGAGGCCCGGAAGCGACTTTTCCCCGCCTCGAGGCCGTGGCGCGCGCAGGGCGCGCCTGAGATCGCCGTGCATGTCCCTTTGCTTTGCCTTGCTGCTTTTTTGCCTCCACGCAACGCCCTTTCTTTTCACGATCTCTTGCTGTCTTGACAGACTATAACCAATAGGTTACAGAATGCAATGTAGTCGATTGGTTACAAACCATGACGCCTCAAGAGGAGGATTTTCAGATGGCAGGCTATCAACGCATCACTGTGACGCCGGTGGCCGGCGCGCTCGGCGCCGAAATCAGCGACGTCCACCTTGGACGCCTTGATGACGAAACATTTCGTGAGATTCATACCGCGTTGCTTGAACATCAGGTGATTTTCTTTCGCGACCAGGAGCTGACGCGCGAGCAGCATAAGGCGTTTGGTCGCCGATTTGGTCAGCTGCACATCCATCCTTTTCTCCAGCCGCTCAAGGACGAGGGGCATCCAGAGTTTGTCGTACTGGAGAGCGACGCCAGACATCCCTTTGTGGCTGAGGCCTGGCATTCAGACGTGACCTTTCAGGCAGAGCCGCCGTTGGGTTCAGTGCTGCGGTGTGTTGCGGCTCCTGAGTTCGGTGGCGACACGATGTGGGCCAGCATGTACGCCGCGTATGAGGCGCTGTCCGACGCTATGCAACGCTTGCTTTCAGGCCTTACGGCGATTCATGACACCTCACGCACGTTTTCGCGCGACACCTACAAGATTGACCATATCGGCGGCAAACGCGCCGAGCAGGTGGTGTCGGCGGAACATCCAGTCGTGCGCACCCATCCTGAAACCGGACGGAAAGCGCTCTTCGTCAATTCGACCTTTACCCAGTCAATCAAGGGCATGAAGCCCGCCGAGAGCGCGGCGCTCCTTCATTTTCTCTATCATCACATTGAGTCGCCTGACTTCACCTGTCGTTTCCGCTGGCGCAAAAACTCCATAGCGATGTGGGATAATCGCTGCACGCAGCATCGCGTAGTGGCGGATAATCTCGTCGCGTATCGCCGCATGGAACGGATCACCATCATGGGAGATAAACCGTTCTGATCGAGGGCGTGATAGACAGGGGAATTGGACCCTTAGCTCGACTTTCTCCAATTACGCAGCATAGCAAACCGTGTCAGTTAAGCGCTCAAACAAGGAGCGCGGGATTTCTACAACCTCCAGTGTGGCACTCGACATGGAAAAATGGCAGGCACTCCACAACTCGCGTCTGCCCACCGCTAGCGCGTCCAAGAACGGCGGACGTTCCTTGGCATACCAGGCCGCCGTGCGCACGACGCAGGCCTCGGCCCGGAGCAGGGCATGCGCCATCAGCGTCACAAGCGAATAACATCCGAACAACGCCGGGGTGGGCCGACTGATCGCCACGTCATGCCATTGGCGTTGCGTCTCCAGGCCCAGATGGGCGCGGGTTTCTTCAAAGGTCACTTCCATCGTCCAGCGGCGCACGAACCAAGCCAAGATCTGGGCTGGCGTGTACGCAAGCTGGGTGGAGAGCAGGGCCTTGGGGCTCAAACTCGTTGTGGGGGTCCCGAATTAACACCCAGCGGATAGGGACGGGCGGCAGCCCGGAGTGATACCACACCGCCGTGTCCGGGCAGACCTCCACCGTACGCACGCCTCCCCTATACCAGTTGTTGACCCTCACGGGCTCCCACTTGGTTTGCGCATCACTGCGCACCTGCTGTAGCGTGGGACGGCGGTCCCCTTTTTTGTGCGGCCGTCCATTTTGCCCTGGGAGCCGAGGGGGAGCGGGATCATAGAGGGCGGCATCCAACCGTAAGCGCGTGATCAAGCTCATGTCGGTGGTGTCGCTGACCTCTTGGAGCAATTCGATTACCGCATAGGAACTATCGGCCACCACGATCCCCTCCCGCCCTGGTAGCCAGCGGTGAATCAGCCCCAGGAGTTGTCCGGCCCACTCGGGTAAGGTCTTGTGGCGCTGCCCTCGTTGCTGGTGATAACGCTCCGAAGGGCACAACGCGGTCAGAAAGGGCAAGGCCCACACGCGCCCCGCCCACGGAATCTCGGCCAACACCATCGCACACAACCAGCGCAGCCCACTGGCCTTCACCATATGCGAGCGCGAGGAGCGCACCGGATCGCGATAAATCCCCTTGGCCTTGATCTTCGCTCCGCGCCGCCGCTCCAGCGTGTCGGCGATCCCAATCACGATTGGGCCTACGGGGACGAAGGCGCGCACCACCAGCCCGAGCAGCACCCGGGCGACAGTCACGCTCGACCACCGCGCCCGATTCAACACCCGATGATGCTTCTGAAACTGTCCCTCCTGGCTCAGTCCCATTACTCGTAAGACTGCCGTCACCGTGCGTTTGCCCGGTGCGAGCACTGCCCCCACTATCAACACCTGGGTGTGTGCCCACACCCGCTGGGAAAAGAAGGGCGCGAACTTTACAATGACCCGTGTCAGGGCGACAGGAATCGTGAGCATTCCCCACCTCTTTTGACTCAAGAGTGCGGACCAGCTTACAGACCTGTTGCTCTGCGTTCAAAGTCCTCTCCAAATGGGGAAAGTCGAGCTAAGGGGTTTCCTCCAACTGTCGGCACAGCTCGAGTGCTCGGGTGTGGGTTCTTTCCACTTCCAGAGCCGTATAGCCCTTGATGACGATCAGCGGAGCAGCTAGGGCGAGTTGCAGCCGCAGTTCTTGTTGGATCCGTGCGGGCGTATCCGGTAGGAGCTGGAGCAACTCTAGTCCCCGGGTTAGGAGAGTGATCGCCTCCTGATGAGCACTGTGACGAAGCGCATTCTTCCCTGCGTGCGCTAGATACTGTCCTGCCCGGTTAAAATCCCGCCCCTGCTCAAAGTGTATAGCCAGTTCGGCTGTAATCTCTCGCGCCCTTTCACCATAAACTGCCTCTTCGTGCTCACCAATCTGCTGATGCACTCGCTGCTGCTGTCGTGCGGTGGGCCGACTATATAATACATCTTGATACAAGGCATGAAGAAACCTGTAGCGCGCTGCCACTGTCCCATCGGGCCACGAGGAACGTTCGACGAGCTGGCCGTCAAAAACAACGGCGAAGCCAAAGTGATGGTCAAGACCAAAGGGGATGTGGACATCGTGACCGCTCAGGCTGCGATTGCGGCTGGTGGCTACACAGGATGGCATTCGCACCCAGGTCCCGTGTTGGTGACAGTCACCCAAGGCATCCTGACTCTCTACACCGCCCCCGACTGCCAGCGCCACGTCTATCATGCAGGGGAAGGCTTTGTGGAAAAGAATCCGATTGTCCATCTCGCTCGCAATGAAGGCAGTGTGGAGGCGAAATTTACCACGACTTTTATCATTCCAGTAGCTGGCCCGCGTCGCATTGACGAGCCACAACCGGGATATCCTTGCCTTGTTCCTATTCCTCCTGTTTCGTAGAGGGTGGCCTCGCGAGTGAGACGTACTGATGAATGTTGCCGATCAAATCGGGTAATAAGCGACGCCTCTGTAGGGGCGCGCCATGCTGCGCTCCTTCGCACAGGCTCGAAAAGAAGAGGGCGTCAGATTTCCTTCTCTCCTTCGTATCCCCTGAGCTCTAACTCACGAATCTTTTGTTGCAGTTGTTGCCTGTGCATGCCCATTTCTTCGGCGGCTTTGGTGATGTTGCCGCGATGACGGCGCAAGGCGCGCGCGATGAAGTCGCGCTCGAAGGCGTCAATGAGTTGTTGTTTCGCTTCGCGAAAGGAAAGAGAAGGCTGCGTCTCCGAGATTTGCGATTGCTGGCCGAGGCGGAGATCAATCGCGCGAATTTCCGGTCCGGCGGTGAGCACAGTCGCCGCTTCGATGACGTTCTTTAATTCCCTCACATTGCCGGGCCAGGGGGCGCTCAGTAGTAGGCTGTAGGCGTCAGCGGATAGGGTCAGTGATTCACGGCCGTAGCGATCCGCCGCCTCCTGCACAAAGTGTGTGGCAAGCAGACGAATATCGTCCTGCCGCTCGCGCAGTGGCGGCAACATGATCGGCACGACATTCAAGCGGTAGAATAGGTCTTCGCGAAATGCGTTGTCCCGCACCATCTGCGGTAAGTTTTTATTGGTTGCAGCGATAACGCGAACATCAACCTTGATCATCCGGTTACCGCCGACGCGCTCAAACTCCCGCTCCTGCAGCACGCGTAAGACTTTGGCCTGCGTTTCCAGCGGCATGTCGCCGATTTCATCGAGAAAAAGAGTTCCACCGTCAGCAGCCGCAAATTTTCCTTCGCGAGCCGCGACCGCGCCAGTGAATGCGCCTTTCTCGTGGCCAAAGAGCTCGGATTCCACTAATTCACGCACCATGGCGGCGCAGTTGACTTTGATAAACGGTCCGTTTTTGCGCGGACTGTTTTGATGCAGGGCATTGGCGATCAATTCTTTGCCCGTGCCGCTTTCGCCGGTAATCAGGACGGTGAGGTCCGTTGGCGCCACCTTCCTGACGACATCGCAAACCCGCTGCATGGCGGGACTGGCGCCGAGAATATTCTCGAAACGAAAGGCGGTATCGAGCCGCTCGCGCAACTGCCGCACTTCGCGCCGCAGCGCGCTTTGTTCCAGCGCCTGGCGAACAAGAATCTTCACTTCATCGTTGTCGAACGGTTTGACGATGTAATCGTGCGCGCCGGCTTTCATCGCTTCTACAGCGATTTTTTCCGAGCCGTATGCGGTCATCATCATGACGGCGGTGTCGGGATGCTTTTCCTTGATCTTCTTAAGGAGGCTGAGCCCATCAATGCCCGGCATGCGTAAATCGGTGAGGACGAGAGCGAACGCCTGACCTTCAAGCAGCTTAAGCGCTTCTTCACCGTTTTCGGCAACGTTGACTTCATACCCTTCCTTCGTAAGGAGTCCTTTGAGACCTACCCGAATGGAGCGTTCGTCATCAACTATGAGGAGAGTGCTTTTCATGCCGCTGCTTTCGCCTCTGGTCGTTGTCGCGGAATGGTGAGGGTAAATGACGTTCCCTGTCCAGGGGCGCTTGCGACAGTAATGCGTCCGCCATGTCCCTCGATGATCTTTTTCGCAATTGCTAATCCCAAACCTGTTCCTTTCTCTTTCGTGGTGAAGAAGGGCTCAAAGATTCGCTCCTGTTCTTCTGGAGACAAGCCATGACCATTATCGCTGACGCAAATTTCCACATCCGGACCTGGCGCTCCGACACTGACCTCAATCCTGCCGTCATCAGCCACGGCGTCGACAGCGTTCGCCAGGAGATTCACGAGCACACGGCGAAGTTTCTCCTCATCAACCATCGCCCAGATCGGGGCGCTCTCTTGCAAGGTTACTGCGACCCGCCGGCCTTCGTACTGCGCAGTAAAACGCTGGAGAGTTGCATCGAGCAACTCAGCGACGTTGTGGCTACGAAAAGAAAATTCTTCTTTCCGGGCGAACGTCAACAATTGGCTCACACTTTGTTCGACTCGTTCTAAATCCGCTAATGCTAACTGGATATACTCTTTACTTTGCATCGAAGCGCCCACGTCGTCCTCGACTTGTTGGAGTAAACACCTGGCTCCAGTGATGGGATTGCGAATCTCGTGGGCAACCGTGGCGGCTAGTTGACCGATGGACGCCAGCTTTTCTCGATGTTGCACCTCGCGCTCCAAGGCGACTTTGGCTTGCACGAGGTAGATGTTGTCAATTGCAACAGCGCATTGTCTACTGACGGTTCCAATCAAGGCGATCTCCTGACTGAAAAACGGCCGCCCCGAACGCTTCTCACCTAAGATAAACCAGCCGCGTTGTTCTCGGCAGGGCAATGCCTGAATAAATCCAATCCGCCTCTCCTGGCACGCTGAACGTAAAGGCCCTTCGCGGAGTTCTTCGGCAACTATCATAGGCGTATTCGTCTGCGTCAGGAGAGGAAGAAGAGAAGCAAGCGCCTCGTTGTTTCCTTGCCCGTACACTGTTCCGTCGCCGAATAGGACGGCGCTGTATGAGAATCCCAGACTGTCGGTGACTTTCTCCGTGAAATCCTCGCATAATGCTTGCAGGTTCGACCAGGAAGTGAGGGTCTGACTAAACTGCTTGAGCACTTCCTCGCTTCTCCGCCGGTGGCGGAAAAGGGAGTGCTCGATCGCTTTCTGCACCCCGTCTCGGACGACATGAAGGAAAAAATGAAGGATAAAAAGCAGGACAAGGGCGCCGACCGTGAACGCGACCGGGTGGAAACCCATGCCTGGGAATACCCACCGCCCTCCATAGTGGAGCACGAGAAAATATAGCCCCAGG
>DATLYA010000152.1:0-29153 GCA_035575235.1 Candidatus Methylomirabilota bacterium | reverse complement strand
GTGCTCGTGCCCCTTGGGCGCTTCAATCTCCGGCATGATGATAATTTATGGAACCTCCCTCGCCGTTCCCTGGTGGACCGTGGAGTCCCGGTGTTGCCGTCAACTTCCGCCTGGGATGAGCTTGGCGTTGGGTTCGTCGGCAAGACCCCGGTCGGAGAGCGTGGGGAACTCGACTATCAATTCTATGTACTGAATGGCGTCTCGTTGGACGCCGAAGTCGAGAAAGTTATCCACACCCGAGACCCAGAGCGGAATCGCTTGGTCGCCGAGGCGAAGTTTTCACCTTCCACTGGAACGTTTGCCAATGATAATAAAACCGCCAAGTCGCTTACCGGTCGGATAGCGCTCAGTCCGGCGGTCGGGCACGAGCTGGCCGGATCGTTCTACTGGGGACGGTACACACCCGGCTATCTCAAGGATGAACAGGTCTGGTCACTCGGGTTTGACGGCCTTACCCATCTCGGTCCCCTTGACCTGGAATGGCAGTACATCTTCACCCGTTTCTCGGGCATTAAGAACGTCGCACGCAGTTTCGCACAGACAGTGAAGACGCACGAAGCGGAAATCGAAGGCGAAGATCTGGACGCGGAGATCGAGTTTGAGCTCGCTAATCTCGCCAGGACGAAACACGGCTACTGGTTGGAGATACGGTATCCATTTTGGCCGGAAGCCTTGAGCAACTCAGTCCTCGGTTGGCAGTTCTCCAACCCGCAGCTCGTGCCTGTGCTCCGCTGGGAGCAGGTGTGGATTCCGAGCCTCTTAGAGGAGGCGGAGTTCGAAGATGGCGTGCTGACAGGATTTGAGAAGGTGAGCCGCTTCGTGCACCGCATTACCGCCGGCCTCGCTTATCGGCCCACGCCGCTGGTCGGTTTCACACTCGCGTATGAATACACCTGGACGAACGGCGGCAAGAGCTTAGCCGATGTGACGAACTTCCTTCCGGCAAAAGGGGGAGAAGACCATGCGCACGCGCTGCTCATGGGCATGACGTTTGGATTTTGACGCACGAAAGAGGGAGGGAGGCATGAGAGCAACTGTAGGAAGGGCTGTAGCTGTCAGCGGCGTGGTGATCGCCATAGCGGCGGGAGTCGCGAGCTCTCTCACCTGGAGTGTGCAAGCGACAGCGCGCCGGACCCGCACCTATTTCATCGCAGCTGACGAAGTGGAGTGGGACTATGCGCCGAGCGGCCTTAATCAAATCACCGGTGAACCGTTTGACGATGTCGCAAAGGTCTTCGTGCAAGGGGGCGACGAGCGTATCGGCCGGGTCTACTTGAAAGCCAAGTACCGAGAGTACGCCGACAGTTCGTTCACCGCGCTCAAGCCGGTCTCGCCGGAGTGGGAGCATTTAGGCATCCTCGGTCCGGTCATTCACGCCGAGGTCGGCGACACCATCCAGGTCGTTTTTAAAAACAACACCCGCTTTCCGACGAGCGTGCACCCCCACGGTGTGTTCTACCCTAAGAACGCCGAGGGCACGCCGTATAACGACGGCACGTCGGGCGCGGACAAAAACGATGACGCCGTGCCGCCCGGCGGCATGCATACCTATGTATGGGAGACGCCGGAACGAGCCGGCCCAGGGCCGATGGATGGGAGTTCGGTCTTGTGGATGTATCACTCCCATGTCGATAAGCCGGCGGAGACGAATGCTGGGCTGATCGGTCCGATCATCATTACCGCCGCTGGCAAGGCCAAGGAGGACGGTTCTCCTCTCGATGTCGATCGGGAGTTCGTGACGCTCTTCACCGTGTTTGATGAGAACGCCAGCCTCTACTTTGACGCCAATATCGACAAATTCACTGGCCGACCAGATCGTGTCAGGGCGCGGCGGCTCGAAGATGAAGAGTTCGTGGAAAGTAATCTCATGCACGCCATCAACGGCTATGTTTTTGGCAACCTGCCGGGATTAACGATGAAGGTCGGCGAGCGCGTGCGCTGGTACGTGCTGGGCATGGGCACGGAAGTGGACTTGCATACGCCGCACTGGCACGGCAACACCGGCCTGTTCATGGGGATGCGTATGGACATGCTGGAGTTGCTGCCCGGCAGCATGAAAGTGTTCGACATGCGGCCGGATGACCCCGGAACGTGGCTGTATCACTGTCACGTGAACGATCACATCAAGGCAGGCATGTTGGCGTTATACACGGTGGAGCCGTAGCCTCAGCTGAAAAGAGGAGGTCCCACGATGTTTCGCGACCCATTCATCCAGAAAGCCTGGGAAGTCCGCCATCAAGCAGCGCAAAATCGTCAAGAAAAAGAACTTCCCCGAAGAGCCGAAGCCCCGGCAGCGGACCGTAACCTTTCGTATGGCCAGGTGGTGGACGTGATGGACGATTGCAAGGCGGCTGGCGTAGTGACCATCGGGGTGATCACCAAACGAGAACCATCGGGCCGTAAATAGCGAACGTCACAAGGAGTTAAGCTGTGCAAAATCATGAGCATCGTATGCCCACCGCGCCGCAGTTGAATATTCAAGCACGCACATGTCCAGGAGGACACGTGTATCTCTACGTCGGACACACGTGCTTGTTTTTACGGCAAGAGGAGTTCTTCGACGTGGCGCAGATTGTTCACGCCGTGGAGAATCACCTGCTGGAGGATGTCGATGAGGATTCTCTCGAATAGTTTTGGCGATGCGCAACGGAGCCTTCCCCCCTCCGCCATGCACGCCACCCCAGACGCTTCCCTCCGGCGTCTGGGATTTTTCTTCTAGAAACGGGCAGCCGGCTTCCCCGCCAAGAGAGCGCCAGCCGCCCCCGATACACAGAGGCGCACCTCCATTCATCACTCACAGATGTAGTCGATCTCCCCTCCGGATGATCATGTTGCGTATCTTGTTGGTCATTCATCTTTGCTCCTCTCCCCCGTTGCATACCTGAGCAACCGCCAGCGCCGTCAAGAGACAAGCCGCGCAGCGGAGGCATACAGGCATCTTCAGTTCCCCCTAGCGCCATACATACACGCTGCGCCTACTCCCCTGCCAAGAGTGCTAGCCTGTAGAGCCCCAACCAGATATAAGCACATTGGACAACGGCGCCAGGAAGAAGCGTTGTCTCTGTGTGAACCGCACACCATCTAGCTCTCGCCGCGGATTATGGTGAGCAAGGTATGAAGTCAGAATTACTTTCATGGGAGGATCTATGAAACTCGGCGTGTTGATGTTTGCTACGGATTACGCTATTCGCCCGGACGAGTTGGCCCGCGCTTGTGAAGAGCGCGGTTTTGAGTCGGTATGGTTCCCGGAGCATACGCATATCCCCGCCAGCCGGCGCAGTCCCTGGCCGGTCGGCGGGGACCTGCCTCGCGACTATTGGCATACCTATGATTTGTTTGTGGCGCTCATGGCGGCCGCCGCCGCTACCCGCACGATCAAACTGGGCAGCGGCATTTGTCTGGTGATTGAGCGCGATCCAATTATCCTGGCCAAAGAGGTCGCGTCCGTGGATCAACTCTCTGGCGGCCGCTTCTTGTTTGGGATCGGGGGCGGCTGGAACGCGGAAGAGATGGAGCATCATGGGACCCCGTTTCAACGGCGCTGGAAAGTGTTGCGCGAGCGCGTCGAAGCCATGAAAGCGATCTGGGCCCACGAGGCGGCGGAGTATCACGGGGAGTTTGTCAACTTTGATCCTCTGTGGAGTTATCCTAAACCGTTGCAGCAACCGCACCCGCCGATTCTCTTAGGAACCCTGTCCACGCGGGGTTTGCAGCGGGTGGTGCGCTATTGTGATGGATGGATTCCAGGCTTACTCCCGCCTAGAGAGCTCGCTGAAGCCATGCGCGCCTTACACGCCTTAGCCGAACAAGCCGGCCGCGCGCCGGGTGAGCTCCCGGTCTCGATCTTCGGCGTCCCAGGTGAGGAAGCAACCCTCCATGAATATCAAGCCTTGGGAGTGGAACGGGCGGTTGTGGCCGTGCCGTCTGAGGGGCGAGAGTGCGTCCTGCCCTTGCTGGATCAGTATGCCGCGCTCCTGCCAAAATTCGCCCACTAGTCCGCCACCCGGCCTTGCCCCTGCGAACGGCGGCAGTTTTTTCCGGGGTAAGGCGGGAAGACGCTGGCAAAAAGCTCACCAGCGCTCACGGAGTGAGCCGCTACGCAACCCCTTTTTGCTGGTTCTACAAGAACGTCACCGTGAGGACCGGCGGCATCCTTCTTGCTCTTCAATATTGTGAAGAGGCACACTCACGACCTGCCGACGCAGGCGAACAGCCCTGTGGCGAGAAGTGTTGATCACAAAGGAGGGCAAACCGTGAAGCGGTTCTTCTCTCGTCTTTCCATCCGCACCAAGCTTCTGAGCAGCTTGACGCTCGTGCTCCTTGCCGTGGCCGTCATCGGCTGGCAAGGCGTTGCAGGCATGGAACTTATGCACCGATACCTGGATCATCTCATCACCGTCCAGGTCACTTCCGCTATCAAAGCGGGGGAAGCCAGTCGGCTCCTCGAGACGCGGACGCGCCTCATCGTCACTCATATCCTTTCAAGCGACGGTGACGAAATGGACGCGTATGCAGAAGAGATTCAGAAGATGAACCAGCACTTTCAGCAGGTTCTGCAAGAACTCAGGGCGACGGAGGAGCAGTCCACAGCGGAACAACACCTCAAGGCCCTCACGGACCTTGATGCGCAGTTGACCGCTCATTGGCAGCATCTCTTGGAGCTCTCACGAGGGATGAGGAAAAATGACGCCCAGACGGGCTATTTGACCGAGGTTCTTCCCATCATCGAGCAAATGACTGAAAAGCTGCGCGAATTTGTCACCCTCATGAACGCCCAATTACAACAGGCGGCCGAGCAGGGACAACAAACGTATAGGACAAAACGTACGCTGGTCTTTTGGGTGATTGGCGTCGCATTTCTGCTTGCTCTTGCTATTGCATTTTTGCTTTCTCAAGGAATCTTAGGGTTCGTCAATGAAGTCCTTCGGGTTGCCTCGTGTGTGGCGGAGGGAGATCTGAGCCAGCAGGTGCGTCTGACCGCCGAGGACGAAATGGGAGAAATAGGCAAAAGCTTAAATCATGCCTTCGAGAGAGTGGGCCAGACGATTCGAGTCATTGGACGCCATGCCCAGACCTTGGCAAGCTCCTCCGAGAAACTAACGCGCGTCAGTCAGCAAATGAGCGCGACAGCAGAAGAGACCTCGGCGCAAGCGGGCGCAGTGTCCGCCGCTTCCGAACAGGTGAGTAAGCATATGCAGACCGTAGCCGCCGGCGCGGAAGAGATGAGCGCGTCAATCAAAGAGATTGCGAAGAGCGCCTCTGACGCTACTCGCGTCGCTGTTCAAGCAGTGCAGCTCGCCGAACAGACCAACGCAGCCGTAGGCAAACTAGGCATAAGCAGTGAAGGGGTCGGCAACGTTGTTAAGCTGATCACCTCGATCGCCGAACAGACCAACCTGTTGGCGCTCAACGCAACGATTGAAGCCGCGCGAGCAGGCGAAGCCGGAAAAGGGTTCGCCGTAGTAGCGAACGAGGTCAAGGAACTCGCCAAGCAAACCACCCAGGCCACCGAGGATATCGGGCGCAGAGTCAGCGCTATTCAGAGCGACATTCAAGCTGCAGTAACAGTGATTAGTCAAATTAGTGGCACCATCCATCAAATTCATGACATCTCCAACACCATCGCCAGCGCCGTAGAAGAACAAGCCGCAACAACAAACGAGATTAGCCGCAACGTGGAAGACGCCTCTCACGGCAGTACGGAAATCACCCAGCATATCGCCGGCGTCGCCCAGGGGGCGCAGGGTACGGCCAGCGCGGCAACGGAAACCCAAGCCGCGTCCCAAGAGCTGGCGCGGATGGCGGCAAAACTGCAACAACTCGTCAGTCAGTTTCGGTACGGAGCGGTCGAGGCTGAGCAGCACGACCTGACAATGGAGCCCCAGAGAGCTGTCGGAGAGGGAGAAAGCCGTCTCCCTCTGAACGGCCCTATCGCGGTTGAGGCCTCCTTCTGAGCAGTGGAGGAAAAAGTCCCCGTGCATAAGCTGGCGCGCCTGCGCAAACGCGTTTTATCTACTTTATAGACAAAATCTAGAGAGCTGCTTCAAGGCGTAGCTCTAAATCAAACCACAGCGCATTCGTACACGGTCCGCTGTAACCCTTGAGGAGGGTCCTGCTGAGCGCCGCAAAGACTCTGACCGTTGAGACCCTTTGCGGCGCTCAGGGTGACGCGCGCGTGTGTCAATCTCGTGTGGTCTGATTTAGAGCCACACGAGGCGTCTGGAGTGCCTTTTTAGCAGCAAGACTTCTAAAACCTGCCTGACTGTATTCCCCGCCGTCCCTCCTGGTTTGTGGGGAGTTTTCTGCTCCTCGAGGCCGTTTCCTTCACTGTCTCCTGGATAAGGCTTGACTCGGGGCGCACATCCGGGTAATTACTTCCCTGGCAAATACATCCCGGAAAAGAAATCGCAAAATTACTCTTCCCTCAGGAGCAAGGTGGCGAATAAGCGTAAAGTCTACCAAGCGGACTTCCCTCTCCGAGATAAAGCGGCGGTCTTGGTCGGCTGTACGGCCCAAGAGATTGACAATTTTGTCGAGCGGACGCTCAAGGAGTTTGGCATTAGCCGTGCGCAGTTGAATGTTCTGCACTTCCTGGACACCGAACCGGTGGAACAGATGACCGTGACTCAGCTCCGTGAAGTGCTGATCGATGATAGCCCCAATGTCTCTCGTCTCCTTAACAAAATGGTGGACAAGGGGCTTATCAGGAAGGAACGACAGGCGGATGATCAACGAGTCGTGTATGTTTCGCTCACGGAGAAAGGACGGCGACTCCACAAACAGGCGGATCAGAAAATCACCGGTCACAATGTCAAGCTATCGCCAAAAGAATGTCAGCAGTTAATTGAGCTGCTCATGAAAATCTGAGCAGTTTTTTGGGACTAATATATTCCCAGGAAAATTCTTCCTTGGATATTAAATAAGGAGGGCCAAGAAGCAAACCGCAAAAGCGACCTTGACGGCAAAAACAAAGCAGGAAGACGGAGATTTGGTCGCCTGAGGCAGGTTGATAACCACGTAGCCGCTCTGGCGTCATGACAAAGAAGAAAAGAAAGGAGCCACACCACCATGGCAACCCAGCAGACGACGCAAGACTTCGAAGTCCGGCAACTGCTCAAAGCCTATCGTAAGGGCTTGATTTCGGACGAACTGTTTGAAGCGCAAATCAAAGAGCTGACCAACGGCGCGCAAAACGACCGCGTCCAGTATACGTATAACGGCAAACCGGTCGGCAGTGAAGCAGAAATGATTATGCAACTGTTGGATGAGTTTCGTTGCCGGGAAAACTTTGCCGCGGAATATTTTAATCGCTGGATTGCCGTCAGCGATCAGGAGTGCGCCCGCGGCGGGTTACGGGTGATCCAGCAACGCGAGGCGTATCACGCGCAGCTGCTCGAAGCGCGCTTACGTGAGCTCGGCGGCATTCCGCAGTGCACTGTGCCTGCAGAACGCCGCGACAAAGATCTGGCGTTTTATGGTTCGGCGGAGAAAACCGACGCCGAGAAACTGCTCGCCTTGACGTCGCGTATCACCGACCCGGCGCAAACGCTCAAGTACATTACCGACGTCATCGATCAGATTCGGGACGATCAGCAAAGTAAAGAGCTGCTCCGCTCGCTCGTGCAGGATGAGTACTCCAGCATTGCCTGGCTGCAAGAAGCGTGTGCAGTGTTAAACCCGGCGCGGTAAATTGTAATCTTAACAAAAGGAAGGAGATCCACCATGGCGACCGCAGATTTCGAAGTTCGGCAATTATTGAAGGCCTATCGTAAAGGGCTGATTTCGGATGAGCTGTTCGAAGCGCAGATGCGCGAGCTGCAGACGGGCGGGGGGAAATATACCGTCAACGGTAAAACCTTCGCCAGCGAGCGCGAGATGATCATGCACCTGTTGGACGAGTATCGCTGCGCGGAGAACTTCGCCTCGGAGTACCTGAAATGCTGGAACGAGGTCAGTGATCAAGACTGTGTCAAAGGCGGCTTACGCGTGATTCAGCAGCGGGAAGCCTATCACGCGCAGTTGCTGGAGGCTCGGCTGCGGGAATTGGGCGGCGCCCCGCAGTGTACGGTGTCGCCTCAACAGCGCGAGAAAGAGATGGGCGTCTACGCTGCGAAAGACAAGACCGACGCCGAGAAGCTCCAATACGTCGCCAACCAGATCACGGATCTGCCGAAGGCGCTGAGCTTCATCACTGATGTCATTGATCAGATCAAGGAAGATCAACAGACGAAAGAGCTGCTCCGCTCGCTCGTGCAGGACGAGTACTCCAGCGCCAATTGGCTGCTGGAAGCGAACCAGTTGCTGAACGGGGCGAAGGTCGCGGCGTAAAGCACGCTGTGAGCACCCGGGAGTGAAACGAGAGCAGAGAGCAATTTTCGTTTGCCGGTACGGAAGCGGAGACCCTGTGGAGTGCGCCGGCACTGACGGCGCGTCGCACTCCACCTCTCTTCCGTCCAGGCGATGGAAAATTGGCCCTAAAGCCTGCGGGATAAAATTTTCCTGAGTGAGGCGGCGCGGCTGCCATTGCAGCATGGGAACGCTAAATTGCTCCGCAAGGCGGTCGTGAGTGAATGGGGAAAATTCCCAATAACGTGGGCGAGACGCTTACGGAAGCGCTTCACAATCAACCCCAGGTCCAGCAAACGCCGGTGTTCAAAGACATGGGATTCCTTCCTTTTCGCTAACACTTCGCAGCAGCTGCGGTATGC
Source organism: Candidatus Methylomirabilota bacterium (assembly GCA_035575235.1). Taxonomy (GTDB): domain Bacteria; phylum Desulfobacterota; class Binatia; order Bin18; family Bin18; genus SYOC01. The sequence continues at coordinate 20,445 of DATLYA010000152.1, read as the reverse complement.
ACAACTCTCGTCGGTGACCCAATTTTGTCGGAGAGGAATAGTATCTTCTCCGACGTCAGACCTCCGCAAACACCAGCGGCAACGTCTTAGGTTCGCTACGCTCGCTCTGAGGAACCATTCGGCGACAACGACTTCTCGGGCGCTTTCCAAAATTCGACCGCCGGCTTCAGCGCGCCAAGCTGTCGCAGCGCTGTTGCCGCATCCCAAAATGTGGCTTCGCGCACGATCTTTCCGTTCTCGTAGGTGTGGAAGGTCATGCCGCGCACGACGGTCTCTTTCCCTGCCGCTGGGACGCCGAGGAACTCGCCGACATGCCGACCGCGCCACTCCCACTCAATCACCCCGTGGTGCGCGTCGCCGGTGTAGCGCAGGACCTCAAAGGTGTTCGTCCCTGCTGGACCAGGAGGTTCAGTATTTTCGAACACCTTGAAGGCGCGCCGCAATTCTTCCTTGTCAGAGATGCGCTGGCCGAGCAACAAATCCTCGAATAAAAACGGGTCGGCGTAGAGGTCTACGACCTTGTCGGCGCTCTCAGCAAAAGTTGTAATCCACATGTGAGCCCAAGCGAAATTCATCTCTCATTCCTCTATGGCGCTAGACGCCTCTCGCCTCCAGATAATGCGGCAGGATTTCTTTGCCGAAGCGTTGGAGCAGGTGCTTTACAGTATCAAGCGGCAGATAGCCCTGGTCCGACTGCCAGATAAACCATTCAGGATTGGCGGTGTCGACCAGCAGATCCATCTCTCGCCGAATATCACTGGTCGTTCCAACCAGGGCGAAGTGGGCTTTTTCCAGGCGCTCCATCGTGCATTCCGAAGGAGGGAGCGGTTGCTTGTGGTACCTGGCCTCATCCTCGGGGAAACGAAACGCTTCGGTAAAGCCGAAGTGATGAAAGCAGTGTTGCCACCCTACCCCAATCAGCCCGGCGTTACCCATTTGTACGGCTTCCGCGTGGCTGTCCGCCAGGTACACTGAGCGAAAGACGCCTAGATTTTCACCCAGCTTCAAGTTGCGCCCGTGCTGCCTGGCTTCGTCTACGTGCGCCTCGGCAAAGTACCGCACCTGTGCAGGCTCGGACGCCAGCAATGTAGGAATGAGTCCTTCGCGCGCCGCCCAACGGATCGTCGCTTCGCTCATGGAAAACGCCTGGAACAAGGGCGGATGCGGCTTTTGGTAGGGCTTGGGGACGACTTCAATCATCTGGACGTTGCCGTTTTCGTCCACTTCCCCTGGTGCGCCGTATTCCCGCGTCCATTGGTGCGCCGGCCACGGCGTGCCAGTTTCGTAAGGGCTAGGATATTCATAATGCTTACCTTTGAAGCGAAACGGCTTATCCGCCCACGCCAGCTTAAGAATCTGATACACCTCTTCGAAGGCTTCACGGTTACGCGCATCAATGTCGGCCTGCATGGTGGAGATGGCGCTGGCCCCGATGTGAAGCTTCTGCGCCATCGGGTTGAGCCAACGGGCTTGATAGCCGCGGGCGAAGCCGACGAAGGTGCGCCCCTTGGTCAGTTGATCCAGCCAGGCAATCTCCAGCGCCAGGCGCAATGGGTTCCACCCCGGGAGCACGTACCCAATGGGACCGACTTTGATGCGGCTGGTCTGATGGATCACATATTGTGTCAACACGGGCAGGCTGCCCATCTCGGCGCCTTCGGTGTGCAGATGGTGTTCGGGAAAGGTCACCGCGTCGAACCCCAGATCTTCCGCCATACGGGAGAGTTCCGCGACTTCGGCGAACATCTTTTGCCAGGGGTCGGTATGGCGGGCAATGGGCCGCAGCCGTTTGCGTTCCGCCAGGGTGGCGGGCAACGCCGGGTAAAAGAAAAACATGAATTTCATCGGTCTTGCTCCTTTCTGCTGAGGAGCGCCCCCTTCCCGGAGACGGCAAATATGCGCAAATAGTGTCCTTAGGACATATAATCTTCAGGACTTATTGTCAAGTCGCCAGCTTTGCGCCGCAACCCGCATAGGTCCTCATAAGGAAAGCGGTAGGGGCGCGGCGCGCCGCGCCCCTACAAAGGCGGCGTACAGAGTACCAAACGTGGCCGGCAAAATTCATCAGAGCGCGTGCTCCCCTGCGCGAGGAGGAGCAGCCAGTAAGGGCATGAGGAGTCTCAGGGTGCAGGCCCTAGAGCACCGGACGGCTCAACCATGCTTGCATGACGCGGCCATGCGCCATTCCTGCGCCCCGGTCTTCCGCAACAATTTTTTAAGATACTTGCCTTTGCTCAGGCGTCAACGTGGTTAACGCCAAGGCATGAATCTCTTTTTGCATTTCGCTCGTCAGGGCGTCGTACACCATGCGATGTCGCGCCACAAGAGGCTTGCCGGCAAAGAGCGGGGAGACCACCGTCACGCGATAGTGCCCGCCGCCCGCGGCCGCGCCCGCATGACCAACATGCAGAGCGCTCTCGTCTTCAACGACAACCTCGGTTGCCGCCAGGGTGTGGCGGAGAATCGTTTCAATCTTTTCTTTCGTCGTCATTTCTTTCCCTGCGCCGATGGAAACCGCGCGGTCCGCTTTTCTTGAATAGCCGCGAGTCCTTCCTTGACATCCGCGCCAAAGAAGCCAAGCATCTCCAGGGCCAGCGAATAATCAAAAGAGGTGTGCGCCGCCGCGCGCAGCCATTGATTTAGTGATTGCTTGGTCCAGCGAATCGCCATCTGAGCGCCGTTCGCGAGCTTCTGCGCCACTTCCATAGCCTTAGGCATGAGCTGATCATGCGGCACGCACATACTGACTAACCCGATACGCTCGGCTTCTTTCGCATCCAGCATATCGCACGTCAGCAAATAATACTTCGCCTTCGCCATGCCTACTAACAATGGCCAGATCACCGCCGCATGATCGCCCGCCGCCACGCCAAGGCGCGTATGACCGTCAGTGAATTTCGCATTCTCAGAGGCAATACTGATGTCAGCCAGCAGCGCCACGGCCAGTCCGGCGCCAACCGCTACGCCGTTGATCGCGGAAATGATGGGCTTGTCGCAATTGATCATGTTGTGGACGATATCGCGCGCCTCCTTCATGATCTGCGCCACCACTTCCAGATTGCCAGCCGCCGATTCCACCACCGAGAAATCGCCGCCGGCGGAGAACGCCCGGCCTGCACCGGTAATCAACGCTACACGCACTTCAGGATCCTCGGCAATGTCCAGCCAGATCTTGCTCAGCTCGTAGTGCAGACGCGCATTCGTTGAGTTCATCGTCTCGGGGCGGTTAATCGTGAGTAGGGCGACGCCGTCTTTTCTCTCAATGAGTAAATGTTGATATTCTTTATAGTCCATAGCGCTACTCCTCCTTATTCTGTCTTGGGCTGGCTCTTGATCAACACCGGGATCATGGTAGGGTGTGCTCATGCTCCCGCAAAATCACGCATTGACTACGGTCGTATGGCTGGTGTTGAACACCTTGCCGCTTGTTGTCGCCGCTCTCGTCTGGTCGTTGCTCAGTTCATTTTGGGGCATTGTGCTGCTGCTCCTTTTTCCACTCTATATTATTCCGTACGGATTCTTCGTTTCTCTTCCGCTTATGGTGAAACTATTCCGTAAGCCAGCGAGTATATACAGGCGATAGCCCAACTGTGCGCTTGCGCACCCTGCTCAGCGACTCAGCTAAGACATTAAAGGCTTGCGAGGGAAGCGAAACTAGTCCCTAGCCCCAAGCCCCTGGTCCCTCTTTTAATGCGCCTCCGCCCAATTCGCTCCTACGCCGAGGTCCACCTGTAACGGCACGCGCAGTTCCATCACGCTCTCCATACACTCTCGCACCAGAGTCTTTACTTTGTGGAGTTTTTGCTCTTGCACTTCAAACAACAATTCATCATGCACCTGCAGCAGCATGCGCGCCGGCGCCTTTTCTTTAGCGAGGCGCTTATCAATCTCCACCATCGCCATTTTGATCAAATCTGCGGCTGTGCCTTGAATCGGCGTATTCACAGCCATGCGCTCCGCGGCGGCTGCAAGTTGGGCGTTCTTACTTTGCAAATCCGGCACGTAGCGTCGTCTTCCTAACAGCGTCGTGACGTACCCGCACTTCCGCGCCTCAAGGAGGACACCGTCCATATAGGCTTTGATCCCAGCATATCGCTTGAAATACTGCTCAATGTACTCCTGCGCGGTTTTGAGAGGAATGCCAAGCGACCGCCCGAGTCGCAGCGCTCCCATGCCATAGATAATGCCGAAGTTAATAGTTTTCGCCTGCCGCCGTTGGGCGGCGGAGACAGCGTTCAGTGACACGCCAAACAATTCCGACGCAGTCCGAGCGTGGACGTCTTGTCCTTGCTGAAACGACTCAATTAACACTGGATCTTGGCTCAAGTGCGCCAACAGCCGAAGCTCAATTTGCGAATAGTCCGCCGAGAGCAACACCCAGCCCGGCTCGGGCACAAAGGCGGTGCGAATGCGTCGGCCTTCCTCAGTGCGAACAGGAATATTTTGCAAGTTCGGATTACTGGAGGAGAGCCTGCCCGTCGCTGTCACCGTTTGATTGAATGAAGTATGAATGCGGCCAGTTTTGGGATGAATCAATTTTGGCAACGCATCGACATAGGTGCTCTGCAGCTTCGTAAATCCGCGATAAGCGAGAATCTTCGCTGGCAGCGGGTACTGCTCTGCGAGCGCTTCCAGCACAGAAGAATCGGTCGAAGAGCCGGTCTTGGTTTTTTTCCCGCGCGGCAATCCGAGCTTATCGAACAGAATCGTCTGCAACTGTTGCGGAGAACCGATGTTGAACTCTTCCCCGGCCAATGCATAGATTTCTTTTTCCAACGCACGCCGTTGTTTGCCGAATTCCTGCGAGAGTTCGCTCAGCAGCGCCAGATCAACGCGAATGCCGGTCAACTCCATCCGCGCCAATACTGCAGCCAGAGGAACTTCAACATCAGTAAACAGTTTCCCCATCCCCTCTTCTTGTACTTGCGGGAACAAACGATGCGCAAGACGCAGCGTAATATCAGCGTCTTCCCCAGAGTAACGCGCCGCCTCGGCGACTGACACGTCGGCAAAATTCTTCTTGCCGTTGTCCGTCACCTCCTCATATGTCACCATACGATACTGCAATTGATCCCATGCCAGATCAATCAGATTGTGCCGTCGCGTGGGATTGAGCAAATACGAGGCCAGCATGGTGTCGCCAGCGAGATTCCGTGGCCACAAACCATATTTGGCGAGCACCATCATGTCATACTTGGTGTTTTGTCCAATCGACGACAGGGATTGATCTTCCAGGAGCGACCGCAGCGCGGTTAACACTTCTTCACGCGGCAGCTGCGGAGCGGCGTCGTCAGAGCGGTGCCCGACGGGAATGTACCACGCCCTGCCCTCTTCAACCGCCAGCGATACGCCGACTAATTCAGCGGCAAGCGGGTCCAGCGAGGTCGTTTCCGTGTCGAAGCAAAAGGTTTTCGCCGCGCGAATCGCCCGCAGGACATGCTCGAGCTGCTGCGTCGTGCGGACAATTTCATACTCTCCTGGAGGAGCGGGATCTTCTGCTGGAGTATCCCACGGCGAATCCATCTCCGCGAGCAGGCGGCGGAACTCAAACTCACGAAATAACGCTTTGAGTCGTTCCTTATCCGGCTCTCTTCTGACCAGCTCGTCTAATTCTACAGCAATAGGGACGTCACAGCGCAGGGTAGCCAATGCTTTGGAGACGCGCGCAAGTTCGGCGTTCTCCCGAATCTTCTCTCCGAGCTTACCGGGGATCTCTGCAGCATGAGCCAGGAGGTTCTCTAAATCATGCCATTCGCAGATCAGTTTGATTGCTGTCTTCTCCCCAATTCCCGGTATGCCAGGAATGTCATCCGTCGCATCGCCCATTAAGGCCTGCACTTCTACAACCCGAGCGGGCTCAACGCCAAACTTGCTCCGCACTTGTTCAATGCCAATGCGTTCTCCTTTCATGGTGTCGAGCATAGTGATATGCCGGGACACCAACTGCATCAGATCCTTATCGCCTGACACAATGACGACCTCGGCCCCGTCCTTTGCCCAACGGGTCGCCAAGGTAGCAATAATATCGTCGGCCTCGTATCCTTCCAGCTCGATGGTGGGAATGTGATAAGCGCGCACGACTTCCTTGATGCAGGGGATTTGCGGCCGCAAGGTTTCCGGCATCGCCAACCGACGCGCTTTATATTTTTCATATAAATCGTGCCGGAAGTTCTTCCCTTTTGCGTCAAAGACAACCGCCAGATGGCTGGGCGCGTACTCCTCGCGGATACGCTGCAGCATGTTCACAAAGCCAAAAATGGCGTTGGTCGGAAATCCCTTAGAGGTGGCCAAATCCCGCACGGCGTAAAACGCACGGTAGATATAAGATTGACCATCGATGAGAAAGATTTGTGTGTTTGCCGTCGTCACGTAGCAACTGTGTCAGGAGCATCGCGATGCGTCAACCCACGCCTGCAGAGGCGTAGATCCACTCATATGCTCCTATGCCAAGTGAGAGGACGGCGCTAAGAACGAAAGCGATATCGGCGCATTCAAGACGCCGACGCTTCGCAATATCGGCATCACTGCCCCCTATATGCATAACGGCTCACTGGCGACGCTGTGGGATGCCATGGACCATTACAACAAAGGCGGGGTTCCTAACCCCTATCTTGTCGTCAGTTTGTGTGACGGCGAGACCGCGGTCGAAGTGACGGGCGTCAAGCCCGGAGAGGAACTGACGCGCGCCCAGGCGCAGCAGGTTTCGGATCAACTCATGGCGGAATGGCGGCGGAAAAATCCCCATACACGCTGGGACAATGAAGAACGGTTAGCGCAGGCTCCTGTGGAAAGCGACGCGCAAGGCGTAGAAAAAGCGGTGGCACAAGGGCGTGAACCTGCCGAGGTTCAATCCGGCGACATTTACAAAAAGTTTAGCGATCGAGATGAGAAAATCTGGCAGGCCTCGACCGAAGCTTTTATTAAGGAAGGCAACCGCATGTTTCATGACGCCAAGGCGCTGGGCGGAACGATTGCGTCTCGTGCGACATGTGCCATCCGGACGCCTCTAATACCCATCCAGAAACGTATCCAAAATATCAAGTACAACTTGGCCGCGTGGCGTTGCTGCGCGATATGATCAACTGGTGCATTGAAAATCCCGTACGCGGAAAACCGCTGCCGGACGGAGACGAAAAGCTCAAAGCCCTCGAAGCCTACATCTTTGCTCAACGCAAAGGCGTCGCGCTGGAGTACGGAAAACACTGAAGAAGTGGATTCTTAGAGACATTGCAGCATTGAGTCAGTGAGTGATTAGTCAGTAACGGATGAGTACATTGCTTGCTTCAATGCATCGATGGCCCGAGGACTCAATGACTAGATTATGCTGCTGTCTTTTGTCGGAGACAAAAAAAGCCCCTGGTTCTCCAAGGGCTTTGAGAGAGCGGGTGACCGGTTTCGAACCGGCGACCTCGTGCTTGGCAAGCACGCGCTCTAGCCAGCTGAGCTACACCCGCACACAGAGAGGAGAATGTACCATAGTGAGGAGGAGTGTCAACGGCGCATTTCCTCCATTTACTTTTTCTCCACCCCCGTATGCCCAAATCCGCCTTTACGATCTGTAGCCTCTAATTCGGAGACCTCTTCCCACTGTACGCGCGTCACTGGCGCAACGACAAGCTGCGCAATACGGTCGCCGGGTTTAACCTGCACGGGCTGATCGCTCAGGTTAACCAGGAGAATTTTGACTTCGCCTCGATAGTCAGCGTCAATGGTGCCGGGCGCGTTGAGAATAGTGAGTCCTGCACGCCACGCCAACCCGCTCCGCGGCCGCACCTGCGCCTCGTAACCGTGCGGCAAGGCAATGGCAAAGCCGGTAGGAACAAGCGCCCGTCCAAACGGCTGAATCAGGAGGTCTTCATCAAGATCAGCGCAAATATCCATCCCCGCCGCATCGGGCGTCAAGTAGCGAGGAAGGGGCGGAGGGTTGTCGCCTCCACGCACGCGAACAATCTTCACAGAAAGTTTGTCAGCCATGCTTCAGGCGTCGAGCAAAGATTGTACATCGGGCACGGGGGGCAGTTCGCCAAGCATGGTAAGAGTCCACCCTTTGCTGTCAAGACAGCGGGCAGCCAGGGCGTGCACCTCGTCTACCGTCACCCGTTCAATACCCTCAACAACTTCTTGAATGGGGATATAGCGTCGGAAATAAATCTCGCAGCGCGCCAGCCGACTCATACGCGCTTCCCCCGTCTCTAGCCCGAGCAGCAGGCTGCCCTTAGCGTGGCCTTTCGCGCGGCGTAATTCCTCCGCTGAGATCCCTTCTTTCGCCACTTGCCGTAGTGTCGTGCAGGCGACTTCCATAACCTCCTGGACACACTCCGCGCTCGTGGCCACATACACGCCGAGATATCCAGTATCCCTATACGCGGACAAAAACGACGTCACATCGTACGCTAACCCACGCCGCTCACGAATCTCTTGGAATAAGCGAGAACTCATTCCTCCTCCAAGAGCGGTGTGCAGCAAATATGCCGCAAACCATTCCGGTTCGAGCTGCGACACGCACGGCATGCCAAGGCATAAGTGTGTTTGTTCAAGGTCACGAGGATGGGGGTACACTCCAGGATGGGCGCGAGGGGGAGGGATAACGGGACCAACTGATTCTCCCTTTAAGGCGGATAACGCGGCAGCGACATGCTCTACAAGCTCATCGTGCCTCGCCCCTCCAACCATGGCGATAAAAATACGGTCTGGCCGATACCGGCGATCAAGAAAGCGGATGAAATCGGACCGCCGCAAGCGAGACACCGTCGCCGGCGTTCCAGAAATAGGCCAACTTAAGGGATGTCCACGCCAGAAGTCCAGGTGGAAAAGATCATGCACCAGATCATCCGGCGTGTCTTCTATTTGCGCGATCTCTTGAAAAATCACCGAACGCTCCCGCTCGATCTCCTCTTCGGGAAAGCGAGAATGGAGAAAGACGTCGATGAGCAGATCCAGCGCGAGGGGAAGATGCTCAGCTAAGACACGCGCGTAGTAGCACGTATATTCTTTGCCCGTGAATGCATCGAGCACCCCACCGATGGCGTCCATCTCTTCGGCGATGCTTGCAGCCGTACGCCGTTCCGTGCCTTTAAAGAATAAATGTTCAAGAAAATGCGAGATGCCGTTTTCGTATTGCTCTTCGTCGCGCGAACCGTTCTCAACCCAGATGCCTACGGTCACCGAAGGCATACCAGGCGCCTCTTCTGAGAGCAGACGGAGGCCATTGTTGAGCACAGTGCGATGAATCATATCATTATTCCCGCGCGCTGCGCTCTCCCTCAACGGCATCGCGCTGACTGAGGCGGATTTTCCCCTGGCGATCGATCTCCAGTACTTTGACCATAATCTCGTCCCCTTCTTTGAGCACATCGCTCACACGCCGCACGCGGCCCGGGCCCAGCTGAGATATGTGGACAAGGCCATCCGTACCAGGCAAAATTTCGACAAAGGCGCCAAAATCCACAATCTTCCGCACCGTGCCTTTGTAGACTTTGCCAACCTCCGCTTCCGCCGTCACGCGATGGATCTTCGCAATCGCTTTACTCATCGAATCACTGTCAGCCGAGGAAACATAGACTGTCCCATCGTCTTCGACATCGATCTTTACGCCCGTTTCTTCGATGATGGAACGAATCATCTTGCCGCCCGGACCAATGAGGTCGCGGATCTTGTCTTGTTTGACCTTCAGAGTAGTGATGCGCGGGGCATACTCCGACACCTGAGAGCGCGGCGCAGCTAACACTTTCGCCATTTGCTCAAGAATATGCAGTCGCCCTGCGCGCGCTTGATACAGTGCGTGACGCATGATCTCACGCGTCACGCCAGAAATCTTGATGTCCATCTGCAGCGCAGTCACGCCTTCAGCCGTTCCCGCCACTTTAAAATCCATATCCCCCAAGTGATCTTCATCGCCCAGAATGTCGCTGAGGATGCGAATGTCTTCGCCTTCCTTGATGAGCCCCATCGCAATGCCGGCGACCGGGGCTTTGAGAGGCACGCCGGCGTCCATGAGTGAGAGCGTACCGCCACACACCGTCGCCATCGAAGAGGAACCGTTTGACTCTAAGATCTCAGAAACAACGCGAATCGTATAGGGAAACTCGTTTTCCCCTGGCACAACAGCAGCGATGGCGCGTTCGGCAAGAGCGCCATGACCAATCTCACGCCGTCCAGGGCCGCGTAACGGACGCGCTTCTCCAACACTGAACGGCGGGAAATTGTAATGTAACATGAACTTCTTGTATTGCTCGCCGATTAAGGCGTCAACCTTTTGCTCATCAGACCCCGTGCCTAAGGTTGCAACCACCAATGCCTGCGTCTCACCGCGGGTGAACAAGGCGGACCCATGGGTGCGAGGCAAAATGCCAACTTCACAGGTGATCGGCCGGATATCAGTCAAGCCGCGGCCGTCAACGCGGCGATTGTCTCTCACCACCATCATCCGCAGGGTTTCGCTCTCCAGCTCTTCCAACACGGCGGCGACTTCTTTTTCCCGCCCAACGTATTCCTCTGCCAACGCGGCCTGCACTTCTCGTTTGACCACATCAACCGCGTGGCGGCGTTCGTGCTTCGCCACGGTCGCGAGTGCGGTGCGGAGTTTCTCAGCGCCGAGCGAATGCACACGCTCTCGCAATATGGTATCCGGAGGAACAGCGACAAGCGTACGCTTTGGTTTGCCCGCCACTCGCACGATCTCATCTTGCGCATCGAGCACTGGCTTGACGGCTTCCTGGGCCAGAAAGAGCGCTTCGAGCATTTCATCTTCAGGCACAACCTTCGCCCCGCCCTCAACCATGACAATGGCGTCGCGGCCAGCCGCAACGAAGAGATTGATATCACTTGCTTCAAATTGGCTTTGCGGCGGATTGACTACCAAAGCGCCACGAATTCTGCCAATGCGCACGCCGGCAATCGGACCACGGAATGGAATGTCCGACACTTGCAACGCCGCCGAGGCGCCAATCAGCGCCACCGTATCCGCGTCATTCTCCCGATCGACGGACAGCACGGACGCCACCACTTGCGTCTCGCAATAGAATGCGTCTGGAAAGAGAGGACGCAGAGCACGGTCCACAAGCCGTGAAATCAAAATTTCTCGTTCAGACGGGCGCCCCTCTCGCTTGAAGAATCCACCAGGAATCTTTCCGGCAGCAAAGGTGCGCTCTTGATAGTCAACAGTTAAAGGGAAGAAATCCGTTCCCTCGCGCGGTTCGCTACTTGCGACAACCGTGACTAAGGCGACCGTTTCTCCATACGTCACGACTGCTGCGCCGCTCGCCTGCTTCGCCATACGGCCAGTCTCAATGATGAGCGGGCGTCCGTAAAAATCCATTTCTATTTTTTTATACATATACATGCACCTTTCCCGTGGCGTTCCATACTCGGCGCCGTTCGGGAACTGTCTATCCAGGAGGGAAAAGAGGTATTAACGACGGAGCCCTAAGCGCTCAATCAAGCCGCGATACCGCTGGTAATCCACACCACGGAGATAATCAAGGAGACGGCGACGGCGGCCAACTAATTGGAGGAGTCCTCGGCGTGAGAGATGATCTTTCGCATGAGTTTTAAAGTGAGTCGTCAGTTTTTCGATCCGCTTAGTGAGGAGCGCAACCTGGACCTCAGGCGACCCGGTATCTGTCTCGTGAAGGCGAAACTGCTGTATAACCTCGCCTTTTTGTCCTGCTCCTGGCATAATCATTTCTTCTCCTTCTTCTTGTGGTTCAAATACGGTTGTAACACGCCGTTTTCTCAGTGTAAAGTTACAACACGCGCACCAACCGCCATTGTCCGTTGCGATTTTCCACCACTGCAACTAACTCAGCATTCGGATCAAGCAACGAAGCGATCTTTTGTTCGTCTGTTGCTTTGGGCAGACTCCGTAGCGCCTCTTGTTGCCCTCGCCGTAACCTTGCCGCAAGCTCAGAAGAGATCCGTACCGCCGGGTACTGCCGCATCGCCTGAGCGGGGGAAAGAAGAGAGGCGCGAAGTTCACACTTCTCCAGCACCTTCTGCAGTGGCAGTGCGGCGGTTATGGAAAATTCGCCAAATTGCGTTCGGCAAAGCGCGGCTAAATGCGCGCCACACCCAAGCGCCGCGCCAAGGTCCGCAGCCAGCACGCGCACATAGGTTCCTTTAGAACAGGTGACAGAGAACTGCAGCGTATCGTGTGCGAGCGGCGCGAGGGAAAACTGCTCGATATGTACGGTGCGGGGCTCACGTTCGACGACGACGCCTCGTCGCGCTAATTTATAAAGTGGTACGCCATTACGCTTTAGTGCAGAATACATCGGCGGGGTTTGCTGATAGTCGCCAAGGAAACGCTGCTCAAGATCACGTAATGTGTCTTCTCCGTACGAGGGAACAGGCGTGATGCGTGTAACCGCACCAGTCACATCTAAGGTGTCGGTCTCTATCCCAAGGCGTATAGTTCCGGTATACGCCTTCCGTTCCGCTATAAGGAACTGGGCAATTTTTGTCCCTGTTCCTAAACAGAGCGGCAAGAGTCCGCTTGCGAATGGATCAAGCGTGCCAAGATGCCCTATCTTTTCTAACGCGAACGCTTTCTTGACCAGCCGCACGACGGCGGCAGAAGAAAGCCCCTCGGGTTTATCGATCAGAAGAATACCGTTCAATCGGACTGCTCACGCTCTTTTGCTGCAGCTTGGCGGAGGAGGCTCTCTAACCGGTTCACTTTTTCCAGTGTCTCATCGTAGCGAAACTCCAGCTCTGGCGTATAGCGTAGCTGGAGACGGCCAGAGACCTGTCGTTTGATGAATCCGGTTGCCTTACGCAATCCCGCTAATGCGGCGTCTATGTTTTCGTCATCCCGGGTAGTGAAAAAAATCTTTGCTGTTTTCAGATCCGGACTCATCTTAACGCCCGTAACCGTCACCGCGCTGACGCGAGGGTCTTTGACCTCGCGCAACAGGGTTTCCGCAACCGTCTCAAGCACTAATTCACTGACTCGTGCGGGACGTCGAGAGGGCATAGGCATAAGACAGATCTTAGCTTTCAGTGTTTAGCTTTTAGCTGGGGGGGGGGAGTAAACACACTTTGTATACTAGATCTAGAAAGCTCTTTCCTGCTTTCAGGTTTGCTAAGAGCTAACAGCGCAAAGCTAAGAGCTTAATAGTGCAAAAACTCGACCTTCTCCTCTCCAATCTCGGCGACATACAGCTCATCAATGAACCGTACGACCGCCTGGAGGGCGCCATCAACATAGGCTTGATCGGCGCCGACTTGACAGATGCCGAGTTGGGTTCTTTGCCAAAGATCTTGATCACCGCATTCAGCAATCGAGACATTAAATTCATTCCGCACCCGGCTTTTAATTTTCCGGAGTACAGCGCGTTTGTCTTTGAGTGATTGGCTACTCGCAATGTAGAGTGTCAATTGCAACACCCCGACAACCATTACAATTCCATTCCACGCATCAATTAGGTTGCTAGTTCATCACCGCAGCAAGTTTACGCAGCGGACGAAGTAGTCAATCGGCGCAACACCTGCTCCAGCTCGTAGGCTTCGATCACATCGCCAGGCTGGATATCTTGAAAGTTATCAAAACCAATGCCGCATTCGGCGCCAGCGGCGACTTCCCGCACATCGTCCTTAAATCGACGCAGACTTCCGATGCGTCCGTCGTGCACAACCGCACGGTTTCGTACAAGTCGAGCATGAGCGCCACGTACGACTTTCCCTTCAGTGACCATACACCCGGCAACAAGCCCGATCCGTGAGACGGTAAAGACCTGACGCACCTCGGCGCGGCCCAGCGGCTTTTCCTTATAGGTTGGCTCCAGCAGCCCTTCAAGCGCGGCGCGCACATCTTCAATGACTTCATAGATGATATTGTAGAGCCGAACCTCCACGCCTTCGCGTTCGGCAAGTTGCGCAGCCTTTCCTTCCGGCCGGACGTTAAAGCCGATGATGATGCCCTTCGAGGCAGACGCCAATAACACGTCAGATTCAGAGATGCCGCCGACAGAGGAATGCAACACGGTCAGCCTCGCCTCAGTAGTGGAGAGGCGGTTCAGCGCATCACTAATAGCTTCTGCTGAGCCCTGCACGTCCGCCTTAATGATCACACGGAGTTCTTTAATTTCACCGGCTTGTGATTGCTGGTAGAAATCTTCCAACGTCGTCCGACTACTGGTCTTGGTGAGTTCAGTTTCCCGCCGTTTTGTACGCCGATGTTCCGCCACTTGTCTGGCTTTTGCTTCATCACTAAGCACGATAAAGGAATCGCCGGCCTCTGGCACTCCAGTCAAGCCCAGAATCTCAACCGGCATAGAAGGGGTTGCTTTTTCTACTCGGTTCCCCCAGCTATCTACCATGGCGCGCACCCGGCCATATTCCGTACCGCACACGAACGCATCGCCAACTTTCAATATGCCCTCTTGGACAAGCACCGTCGCGACCGGACCACGGCCACGATCAAGTTTCGCCTCCACGATTGTGCCGCGCGCGAGTTTATCCGGATGCGCGCGTAGTTCCATCACATCCGCCTGTAGCAGAATCATCTCCAGCAGATGAGGAATTCCTTCGCTGGTTTTCGCCGACACTGGAGCAAAGATGGTGTCGCCGCCGTACTCCTCAGCCACCAGGCCGTAGTTCATCAGCTCGCGCTTGACGCGTTCAACATCTGCCCCAGGTTTATCAATCTTGTTGACTGCCACAATCACCGGTACGCCAGCCGCGCGCGCGTGATTGATTGCTTCCACTGTCTGAGGCATGACGCCATCGTCAGCCGCCACCACCAACGTCACTAAATCAGTCACTTTGGCGCCGCGGGCGCGCATCGCCGTAAAGGCTTCATGACCCGGGGTATCCAGGAATGTCACGCTCCGTCCGTCAACTTGCACACTGTAGGCGCCAATATGCTGCGTGATGCCTCCGTGTTCGCGCGCCGTCACATTGGTGTTCCGAATGGAGTCCAGCAGTGACGTTTTCCCATGATCAACATGCCCCATGATTGTCACCACCGGCGGCCGCGGTTCGAGCCGTTCTCCTTCATCCTGCACTTCGTGTCCAACTTCGAGCGCCGCTTCAACGTCAAACGCAACATTTTCAACCGTATAATCAAAATCCGTCGCCACTAACGCTGCAGTCTCCGCATCAAGCACTTCGTTAATCGTCGCCATCACACCAAGATTCATCAATTTCTTGATGACCTCTCCAGCTTTGACGCCCATATTCCTGGCAAGGTCTCCTACAGTGATGACCTCGGAAATGCGAATCACACGCTTACTTGCTCGAGGAACCGTAATCTCAGTCTGCCGCTGTTCTTTACCTGACACCAGCGCGCGTTTTTTCTTGTTTCCGCCGCGCACAAGTTTCATATCGCGTTCCTGCGGCTCCACCGTCTCCGGTTTGCGGATAACCTTTCGCTTCTTGGGCCGTTTGTTTGCCCCACCCGCCGCTTCGCCCCCTGTCTCCACAGCGGGTTCACGCAGCGCTGGCACAGCAGTCTGAGCCGTAGGTGGCGCCGGCGGCCGCACTCGCACTTCTTGGGGGCGTGGACGCGGTTCAGTTGCTTCCTTTAACTTGCCAAGATCAATACGCCCAAGGATGCGAGAACGAGCGGGAGCGTCTGCAGTCGGCGTAGAAGGAGGAGAAGCAACAGGTTTTTGTTCAAAGGGTGGTTTGCCTACCGACGGCGCTTTGACAGACTCCACCACGGGATGTTCTCGACGCTCTCTTTGCGGAAGACTCGGCGCTTCACTCCGCACGACGACAGGCGCAGGAGCAGAGGGTGGAGGCGGCGCCGGCTCTTCTGGCGGAGTACGCCTCTCTTCCTGCACAATGACAGGAGCCTGCGGTGGAGGCTCCTCCGGCAACGAAAGTGGAGGCTCTTCTGGCAACGCCACAGGCAACGGAGGTCCTGCCTGTTCTCCAACCGAGGTAGGCTCTGGCATAGGGGCTAGAGGGGCCTCCTCATGCGGCGCTTCCGGAACAACTGGCGCCGATTCCACAACAGGCAGTTCAAAGGGGACAACTACTGGAGCGCTAAATGGCTCGGGAACAGGAGCCGTTTCGGGCATAACCCCTAACTCCGCTCGCGCCGGTTCGACAGGGGGAGGAGGTTCTTCCTCATGCAGGACGGTGCGTGTAGCGCGCCGACGAATCACCTTATCACTAATCCGGACGTCCCGAATTTCCTCTCGCGCCGTAATCACATGCTCGCTATGCTGATCCACTTCTGTCACTACCCGCTCTGCGACGAGCCGTTCTTGCCCAACGACAGGTTGGACGTCCTGGTGGGCGGCTTCAGGGTGAACGAGCGCAATCTCCTGTTCAGTGAGGGTGCTCTGTGCTTTCTTCCCATGAATGCCCAGTACCTCAAGTCTGGCGAGCAATTGCCGGGTGTCCATCCCCAACTCTTTCGCCAGTTCATGAACGCGCTTACGTGGCATAGAACCTCACTCTTTTCATGACAACATGGCGCGTTGCTCAATGTCCGCAACAAACCGCGCCCGTATTTCCCGCGGCACTACGACTCGCAATGAGCGTACAAATCCAGACCGCGCCTTGGCAAAGCCTTGCACGCACTGACGGCGGAGGTGTAAATACCCTCCACGCCCCTGACCAGAACCAGCAATCAACTCGCCGTCCTTTCCCAGGAAGAAGCGCAGTAATTGACTTTGGTTACTTTGCTCTCCACATCCTACACAAGTGCGGATTGGCGCTGCCTTCCTCATGCTCGCTCCTGCATCGTTTCAGACGCTTTCTCTTCCTCGCTCTGCGACTCTCTAACAGGCGAGGCGCCATCGTCTTTCGCCTGTGCGGCATGAGTCTCCTGCGTCTCGAGGTACTCACGCGCGGCCTGTAGAATGGCCGTAGCTTTTTCTGGCCCAATACCTTCAACATCCAGCAGCGCCTCAAGATCCGCGCCAGCGATATCAGCTGGAGACTTGAAGCCGTTTTGATACAGCAGTTCCGCCGTCATATTGCTAATGCCTGGCACGGCGACTAACTGCGCCAACGCCCGTGTATGCTCCAATTCCACCTCAGCTTCCGATCGCACGTCCAGCTTCCATCCCGTCAGCCGTGAGGCAAGGCGCACGTTTTGACCTTTCTTGCCGATCGCTAAAGAGAGCTGATCGTCCGGAACAATGACCTCCATCGCATGGTCATCTTCATCAAGAATGATCTTCGATACCTTCGCTGGTTGCAAGGCGCGGCAAACATATTCCGCCGCGTCCGGAGTCCATGGCACAATATCCACCCGCTCGCCGCGGAGTTCTTGCACGACGGCTTGCACGCGCGTACCTTTCATGCCCACACACGCACCGACAGGGTCCACATCAGGATCAGTGGAATGCACCGCGATCTTGGCGCGGCTCCCGGGTTCGCGCGCCGCACTTTTAATTTCTACAATCCCCTCATACACCTCAGGCGCTTCCTGTTCAAACAGCTTGATTAAGAAACCGGGATGCGTACGAGAGAGAATAATCTGCGGCCCCTTATGCGTCATCTCTACATCAAGAATATACGCGCGGATACGGTCTCCTTGGCGATAGCGCTCCCAGGGAATCTGTTCTTTTTCAGGTAAAATCGCATCAGTGCGGCCGAGGTTGACGATAATGTTTTTTTTCTCCACGCGCTGGACGATGCCGGAGAACAATTCTCCCTTCCGGTTCTTAAATTCGTTGTAGATCAACTCGCGCTCAGCCTCCCGGACCTTTTGAATCACACTTTGTTTCGCCACCTGCGCAGCGATGCGGCCGAAGGCGGCGGCAGGCAGTTTGCTGAGCAATTCATCATCGATTTCAGCCTCTGGGTCGATGGTTTTCCGCGCCGTTTCAAGCTCAATCTCAGTTTCAGGATTTGTCACTTGCGCCACAACAGTCTTGACTTCGAACAGCTCCACTTCGCCGATATCCGGATTGAACTTCGCCTCGATGCGTTTTTGACCGAACGTGCGCTTGGCGGCAGAGAGCATAGCGCTCTCCAGCGCTTCAATGATAACGCCCCGGTCCATGCCTTTTTCTTTACTGACTTGTTCGATGACGCGGTTGAGGTCTGACTGCATATGCCTTTCCTCTCGCCTAACGCTGCCCACCTTTTCTTTTTACCCCAACAGAAGGGAATTCGTATTCGCTCGCGGCTTTTCGAACATCTTCCAGGGGAATCCACACTTCTCCAACATCTCCATCAATAATACACACTCGCTCTTTTTCTACTTCTGCTAACCGCCCCACAAACATCCTGCGGCCTTTTTGCATAGTCCTCGTCTGGATGCGAACACGTTGATCGAGGTAACGCCGGTAGTGATCAGGCCGGAAAAGAGGACGATTGACGCCAGGGGAAGAGATTTCCAGGGTATAACGCCAAGGGACGAGATCATGGACATCGAGCAAGTCGTTCAGTTGCCGATGCACTCTCGTCAGGTCATCCAGCGACGCGCCCCCCTCCCGATCAATCATCAAACGTAAAACCCATCCGCCACCCTCTTGGCGAAGGTCAGCAGCCCAAATCTCCAACCCCTCCTCTTCTACAACGGGAGCAGCAAGCGCCTCGAACTGCCGAATAATCTCTCGAATCGTATCTTGCATCCGGAAAAAAAAAGTGGGCGATCCGCCCACTTTTCTTCTCACCCCTTCTCTACACTAGACAATCCCTTGCGCGGGCGCAAGAGGCAGTCTCACCTTTTTTATGATTCCGCTTCTTCAGCCAGATCATGCAAAGTGAGCAGTTCAACGAGCTGATAAGTCCGTTTTCCCTGCGGCGTCACGACTTCGACTTCATCTCCTACCGCTTTGCGTAATAACGCCTGTCCAATAGGAGAATGCAGAGAGATATGGCCAGCCGCAGGATCAACCTCCTCAGGGAAGACGATGTGATACTCAATGATTTGCCCTTCATCAACATCCTCAAGCTTCACACGGCTGCCGTACGCTACAACATCTCTGGGAATGCTGGACAAATTGTAGAGCGAGAGCTGACGCATACGTTCTTCCAGCTGCGCAATGCGCGCCCGGACAAAATCCTGCCGCGCCCGCGCCGCTTCATACTCCGCGTTCTCGCTTAGGTCACCGTGCGCAGCGGCCTCTTGCAGATCTCTTGGAATACGGACATTCAGTTCGTGATACAACTCTTCCAGATCCCTCTTGAGTCGTTTGATGATTGGCAGTTCCATGTTCCCCATTCCTTTGCTGACACGCCAGTTTTTGGGTGCACCCACAAATGCGGCGGGGGCTGGCTTTCCTGCGAGCCAACCCCCGCGAAGCATCAATTCCCTACACAATAGTGAATCTTAAGCGGTCAAGATATGAATCGTGCAGGCCGAGCCGAGACCAATGACATGAGCTAGTCCAACCTTTGCTCCCTCGACTTGCCGCTCACCCGCCCGACCACGGAGCTGGGTGACGATCTCATAGATATTCGCTACCCCAGTGGCGCCCAGTGGATGCCCTTTGGATAAGAGGCCGCCGCTGACATTCACCGGAATTTCTCCACCAATCGCTGTACGACCTTCATCAATCATCCGACCAGCTTCGCCTTCGCCGCACAGGCCAAGATTCTCATAGTGCAGCAGCTCGGCCGTGGCAAAACAGTCATGTAATTCAACGAGATCAAGATCCCTCGGGCCAAGACCGGCTTTTTCATAGGCTTGCTTCGCGGCGTTCCTGGTCAGCGTATTCACATCAGGCATGGTGAGATCACGCTCAGTATAGGGGTCAGAGGTCAGCACCGAACAGGCCACTCTGATAGGTTGACTGGTGAACTGCTTCGCCTTTTCCGCCGACACCAAAATCGCCGCCGCCGCGCCATCTCCAGTCGGACAGCACATGTAAAGAGTATTCGGATAAGCAACCATACGGCTTTTCATGACATCGCCCAAGCTCACCTCTACACGATACTGCGACAGGGGATTATGCACGGAATGTTTGTGATTTTTCACAGACACCTTGGCGAACTGCTCCATAGTGGTGCCATATTTTCTCATATGCTCTACACCAGCCTGGCCGAATACTGCGGGCATCAGTCCGCTGCCGAGCACGCCTTCAACGCTTTCACCACCGCTGCGCGCCCCGCCGCCCAGGAGTCCCATCTTGCCCATCTGTTCGACCCCCACCGCCATCGTCACGTCATACATACCCGAGGCGACGCCAATATACGCTTCGCGAAACGCGGTCGAGCCTGTGGCGCAGGCGTTCGACACATTGAGGGCGGGAATACCCGTCTGGCCAATCTGTTGCAGGATACGTTGTGCATTCATGGCGTTGGCCTGAAACAGATTGCCGCACACCAACATTTCAACATCCTTAATAGACATACCGGCATCTTTCAGCGCTAGCACGGCCGCCTCAGCGCCAAGCTGCGGGACGTCTTTGTCTGGATACCGACCAAACTTAATCATGCCTACGCCGAGCACATATACATCTCTCATAGTCGCCTCCTTTGCGGTTCGCTGAGACAGCGTTAATTCTGGCTTGGCTTGAAAAAGAAAGCAATGAT
>DATLYA010000151.1:0-15575 GCA_035575235.1 Candidatus Methylomirabilota bacterium | reverse complement strand
GTGCCGCCACGGTCCAGCGCAGCCAGCGCTATCGGAACCAATTCTCCTGCCGGGGCAAAGATAATGGCGGAGTGCAGCTTTTCCGGCGGCGTGTCGGTTGCTTCGCCGGCCCAGACAGCGCCCAGGTGTTTCGCGAGATTTCTATGCTTCTCGCCGCGCGTCGCGACATACACTTCACACCCCCAATAACGCGCAATTTGGATCACAATATGGGCAGAAGCGCCGAATCCGTAGAGCCCTAAGCGTTGTCCAGGGCGAACGTCGCTGCGCCGCAACGCACGATAACCAATGATGCCGGCGCAGAGCAGCGGCGCAATTTGTACGGAGGAGACGTCGGACGGCAGAGGGTAGACAAAATCTGCAGGGGCGGTGAGATACTCGGCATATCCTCCATGCTCATCGTAGCCGGTGAAACGCGGCGCGATGCATAGATTTTCCTCTCCGCGTTGACAATAGTCACACACGCCGCACGCCGCATGCAGCCACGCCACGCCGACCCGCTCTCCTTCCTTCAACAGACGCTCCGCTCCTGGTCCTACCCGGGCGACTGTCCCTACGGTCTCATGTCCAGGGATAAGGGGGGTTCGATGCGGCGGCAAATCTCCTTCGACAACGTGTAAGTCCGTGCGGCAGACCCCGCAGACTTCCACCTTGATCAATACTTCTCCCGCACGGGGCTCCGGCGTGGGCAAGTCGATCAGTTTGAGGGGGCGCGTGTCGATCGGCGCCTGAGTGTACACAGCCATAGCTTTCATACGCAGCTTCTTTCTTCACAGGTTACGCAAAAACAGGAGCTCTTCCGCTTCCATAAGGGTTTCTTCCACAGCCTCGTTGGTGTCCACGATGATATGCTGTTGTTCAGGAATGTCGTCAAATGCAGGGAAATCTCTTTCCTCACGTTGCGCGATTTCCCAGGTGGCGTCTGACGCCGAGTCTCCCTCGGCTTCGCGCCTGCGTAGTCGGCGCTCGACTTCGCTCGCTGCCGCGCGGCATTCGATAAACATCACGGGAACGCCGAGCCGATTCCCTAATTCAAGGAACAAGCGGCGATGTGTTGGTTGTTTGCATGTCGCGTCAACAATGACGCCATGACCAGCGCGCACTTCCGCTTCTGCTTGTTGAGCAAGCGCGGCATAGGTCTGTTCGGTGAATGCCGGCGTATACAGGCCGGCGCCATACTCCGCCGTGGCGCGTGCGGTCGGTAGTAAGCCCGCGAGACGTTTGCGTATAACATCAGAGTTCAGCACAAGAAACCCGGTGTGCGTGCTGAGCATGTGCGCCACCGTCGATTTGCCTGTACCTACGCGGCCACAGACGATGAGCAACGCTGGACGCGGAGTCGGGCGCGCATAGCGCGCCGCTAAGCGAAACGCCCGACGGGCTTCCCGCCGCGCCTGCTCTTGCTCCTCGGGCGGAATCTCGCTCTCGCGGCTTTTGAGGCTTTCCACCTTGCCGCGCACATACGCCCGGTAGCACTGATAGAATGGAAGCAATTCTAGAAGCTGCTCATCATCCGCCTGCACCGCGTACGCACGCGCCAGTTCCGCCGCCAGAGACGGTGCGCCGTGCAGTTCGAGATCCATAGCAATAAACGCCAGCTCCGAGGCGACATCGCAGGTGCGCAAGCGCGGGCTGAATTCAATACAGTCTACGATAGTGACGCCCTCATCAAGGAAATAAATATGATCGCAGCGCAGATCACCGTGCCCCTCGCGCACGCGATGACGGGCAATGCGCTGACGAAACACCTCCTGCCGCGAGACGAAGAAGTCTCGGCTGAAGCGTTGAATCAAATCATACTGTTTTGCAGTAATTGTCTCTCCGACAAATGAGACGGTCTCCTGGAAATTGTCATGAATGGCCTGCCAGACCACTTCGGGAGCGCCGTACTGCGCGGCGTCATGCGTGCTTGCGGCCTGGTGAAAATGCACGAGTCGTTTGGCGACGGCGTGGACGCCTTCCTTCGCTACACGCCCTTCACGCAACAGCGTGTCGAGTTTACGCTCCGGCGGCAGGCGGCGCATGCGCACCAGGTAATCGACGACCGTGGGCTCATGCAGGGAGAGCGCGTCCCGCACGCGGTATCCGTTGTCCACTCGCAAGACTGGGACAACGCCGAGATACACCGTTGGCGCGAGCCGCCGGTTGAGCCGTACTTCCTCCTGGCAATAATGACGGCGCAACTCCAGCGTCGAATAATCGAGAAACGAGAATTTCACCGGCTTCTTCAGTTTGTAGACTTCCTCTCCAGCGAGAAACACAACAGAGATATGCGTTTGCACGACTTCGACATGAGAAGGGTGGCGCCAATAACTCTCAGGATGCGCCAAGGCCGTGAGCAGAGCCGTGAACGAGGAAGCTGAGGTTGCTGCGGACTGGTGAGGAGCCATGCGAGGTTTCCTCCATCAGTTCATGGTGACTGCCGAGTCCGGGATACGCAAGAGAGGAGCAGAAGAAGGCAAATTCCAGGGAAGAACGTTAGCACGCCTGCTTCAATACTGGAGCGCCCAAGTTGTCACCAGGGCGCGCTCAAACGCTTTCGCCCGTCCCGTCCACGTCTGGGCTTCCGGCGGCTGCTCCGCAAGTTGTACGTTGCACGTGGCGTCCAACGCCGCGCGTTTGGCGAAGTCTGTGAGCAGAATGACAAAACCGAGCTGCCGGCCGGTCGCGGCGGTGAGATAGCCTGCCAGGCCATCCGCATAGCTCATGGTGCCGGATTTGGCTTTTACTACATCGCGAATGCGCTCTTCCCTGTTGCCCCAAGGTGGAGGAGAAAGCAAATCGGGAAAGCTGACGCCGCCAAGCCGTGTGCTCCAGGCGTAACGGAGAATGTCGGCGAGTTGCTGTGGGCTGTGGCGCGTTTGGCTGCTTAACCCCGAATGATTCAGGCTCTGGAAGCCTCGCCAATCAGTAGTCGGCAACGTGCGGCGGTACCAACTCGCAATTGCTGCGGCGGACTCGTGCAACGCTAACGCATGGCTGGTAAGACGCCGGGTAGCGACTTGACCAATCAGTTCGGCAGCCAGGTTGTTACTGTAGCGCAGCACCCTCGTGATAATATCCGGCAACGGCGCGCTGTAGTGAGTAAACAATGTCCGCGCTGTCGGCGGCGTCACGGCTGCTTGGGGGACGGGAAGGTCAATGCCGTGCTGTCGGCACAGCGTACGAAAGAGCAGAGCCGTGACTCGTCCGGGATTGTTCCTGATAGGGAGGTCTATCGCGCCACGAGCAGGCAGCGCAGGAGACAGCAGCCAACGGTCGAGTTGCGCGCCATCGGGGATGAATTTAATCCGCCGGTCCCTGACGCCCGGAAGCATGCTGGTGGTGATCGCGTCAATCACTACCGGACCGCCATCGGCAGGCGAAAGCACGAGCGTCTTGAACGCAGCAGAGTTCGGTTTGCGCCTCCAATTGAGGAAGATGCGATTGTAATTGACCGATAGCGCACTGACGCCAGGGTTGTAGGAGACTGCAACTGGGTGTTGTGGATTAATGGCTCGGGTCGTTGGCAGCAGGCTATCATCGAAGGCGAAACGACCGACCACCCGTTTTACTCCAGCGCCTTGTAAGGCTGCGACAAATTCGCGCAGGTCATCCGTGGTCAAGGTAGGATCACCGCCGCCGCGCAAAAATACGCCGCCATACAGCACCCCCTCACAAATGGCGCCGGTCGTCAGGAGGGTCGTGGCGAACCGGTAGTCCGCGCCAAGAATTTGCAGAGCCGCTGAGGTGACGACCAGCTTCGAAGTCGAGGCCGGAATGCGCGGCTCATCGGGACGATGCGATGCAAGCCTGTCGCCGGTTGTGAGATCAAACAGCAGATAACCAACGTCTTCATCTTTGAAATCGTACCGTTGGAGTAATAGTTCAGCAACAGACGTCGGTGGGGTCTGGCTTTGTGACGGCGCCGCCACGAGAAGCGCCGCCATCACTATTAGTGTCCAGAATCGGGAGCAAAAGAATGCAGCGGTTTTCATTTGAGAGAATCAATCTTTGCCGGAAACGCTTCCCTACACCCGCCTCTCGCTCACACGAATGTCGCCATCACGCTGCCGACGCCAGAGAACGTTGACTCCCATCGGTCTCCCTTCGCGATCGGCGTTGGTTTGGTGAAGGAACCACTCATGATGCGCTGCCCCGGTTCGATCGCCATGCCGTAGTCGGCGAGATGGTTGGCAAGCCAGGCTATGGAATCCAACTGGTTATCAATAACCTCTTTGCCAAGCGCCTGCTCAACCGGTTCGCCATTCCTCTTCATCTCCACCCGCACCTGGCCCAGCTCAAATTGCGGCGGATATGGAGACAACGCCGCCCCTGTGACGTATCCCCATTGCGCGACATCGTCGGCGATGCCTAACGGCATATCGGCGCGCATATCAACGCGCATATCGACGACCTCAAACGCGGGCGCGACGGCGGCGACAGCGGATAGCACCTGGTCGCGGGTGACGCCCGGTCCAGCCAGACGTTTACCAATGGTGAAACATAATTCGGACTCGATGAGAGGGCGACGCAAGTCGCTATGGGTGATGTTGCATCCGCTTGTGAGGCAGCGGCTTGCGAGCAGATAGCCGCTGATCGGCGCTTGCAGCCCTAAGGCTTTCCGCGCCGCTCCGGCAGACGCGCCGATTTTCCAGCCGCCCAGCTGTTCTCCCGCCGCTTGCCAGCGGGACAGAACGCCAAGCTGGACGCGATAGGCGTCGGTAAACGTCAAGGCCTTTTGCAACGCCGCCGGGGGCGGCGCCCATTGCCGTGCGGTCGGCCATAGTATGTCGATCGCTTCTTGAATGTTCATAGGTTCTCTCCTTTTTCTTCTCTTTTTTATGAGCGGCGGCGGAAAATGAAAAGACCCGGTGCGCGTTATCGTCTTCCCCCACAGGTTCTTGCGCTCCCCAGCGTTGAAGAGGACAATTGCTCGATCATTCAAGGAGCGGATATGAGCACTGTACTATCTCCTGGCGCTGCACCCTCTGTTATGCGAACGCCGCGGCGACGAGTCTTAGGCCGTCCAATTCCGGCTGAAGGCGAGCATGGACTGTTTACGCAGTCCTGGTTTCCTCTGTGCCTTGCGAGTGAAGTCCCGCCTGGCAAAATCCTGGGCGTCGATTTTCTTGACGGCCGTGTGATTGTCTTTCGGGGGACTGGCGGCAAGGCGCAAGCGCTGAGCGCGTACTGTCCGCATCTTGGGGCCGACCTCTCCGTCGGGGATGTTCAGGGTGACACTGTCCGCTGCGCATTTCATCACTGGCGGTACAATCAGGAAGGCGAATGTGTAAAGACGGGCATTGGCGACCCGCCGCCTCCCGGCGCCTGTTTATTTCGCTTTCCTACCGCCGAAAAGCACGGTCTTATTTGGGCGTTCAATGGCGAGGAGCCGCTTTTTGACCTTCCTGAGTTCCCGTATCCGGATGAAGAACTGGTCAGGAAAGTTGAGGCCTTTGATAAGCTGCTGCCGGTCGACCCATGGGTGATCTGCTGCAACACGCCGGACCTGCAGCATATCAAAGTATTGCATCATGTGACCTTCGAGCAGGAAGATCCCGATGAAGAGATTGAGTGGACGAGTCACTCGATGCTCTATGATTTCAAAGGCAAGCACGTCAACGGCGAACCGATCGCGTATCGCGTCGGCATTTATGGCACGACAATTTTTTACCAAAGCAGCATATTCAACGGCCGCTGGTTTGGCTTTATTGCGCCGTTTGGCCTGCCGCGTCCGGGGCAATGCAAAACTTATATGGTGATTGTAGCTCGCAAAGCAGAGGGATCTGACGCCGCGAATGAGGCCTTCCTGAACTTCGCCATGGACCTGGAAAAGAAAGTCGTCAGCGAGGACGCGCCGATCCTGCGGACGATCCATTTCAAGCCGGGCGTGCTGACAAAAAGCGACAAAGCGCTCGCCAGATTCCTGCAGTATCTGCGGAACTATCCCCGAGCGCATCCATCGAGAGAGTTTATTTCGTAGACGTCAAACGTTCGCCATGAAATGAGAAAAAGGACATAGAGAACAGCGCGGATGTCCCGGATGAGCCACGCCGTTCTCTTGACACTGTCCTGCTCGCCCTATACCTGGTTACAACAGTTTGTCTTGTCAGCCTGAGACGGAGAAAGAAAGGAGCCGCGAATGAAATTTGGTCTGCTGTATGAAATGGAAACGCCGCGCCCCTGGCACGAGCGCAGCGAGTACAATATCTACTGGGAGGCGCTGGCGCAAATCGAGCTCGCCGACCGCGTCGGCTTTGACCATGTGTGGGAAGTCGAGCATCACTTCCTGGAAGAATACTCTCACAGCCCCGCGCCGGAAGTGTTCTTCGGCGCGGTGAGTCAGCGCACCAAGCATATCCGCATCTCGCATGGCGTGCGCTTGCTGCCGTTCAACTTTAATCACCCGATTAAAGTGGCTGAACAAGCCGCCGTGCTTGACATCATCAGCAATGGCCGGGTGGAGCTCGGCATCGGCCGCTCAACGACCGCGCAAGAGCTGGATGGGTTCAACGTCGATTATGATCGCACCCGCGAGGAGGTCAAAGAGTCGCTGGAGATTATCGTGAAAGCGTGGACCGAGGACATCCTTGAATACAACGGCGACCTGATGAAGGTGCCGCCGCGGCGTGTGGTGCCCAAGCCGATCCAGAAGCCGCATCCGCCGATGTGGATGGCGTGCGTGGCGCCGGATAGCTATGAAATGGCGGGCGACCGCGGCTTGGGCGTGTTGAGTTTCAATTTCAACTGGGAGCAAGTGCAAAAGGCTATGGCCTCATACCGCGCCGCCTGCGCCACACGCGCGCACGTCATTCCGAAAATCATCAACGAGAATTTCGCCGGCGTGGCGATTATGCACGTGGCGGAAAACAAGGAAGAAGAAGCCATTGGACTCGACGGCGCCCGCTGGTTTTTGCACAACGTAGCGAAGTTATTTGAGCCGCTGATGGCGAAGAACAAACTGTATTCGTACGAGTACCTGCGCAACGTGTTCGCTATGGAGGCAGACCCCAAAGAGGCTACTGACTCCCAATTAAAAGATCATCACATGGTGGTGGTGGGCAACCCAGACGAGGTGGTGCGGAAATTGGAGAACTTTCAAAAGGCCGGGCTCAGTCAGGTGATCTGCTTCAAGCAGGCGGGACGCATTCCTCACCTCAACATCATGAAATCAATCAAACGCATGGGGCAACACATCCTGCCGCACTTCAACCCTCATCGCGTTATCTCCACGGAAGATGCGCGCGCAGCCGCGCTCTAGCCCGCGCAGCGGAAGCAGGGCGCGGCGCGCCCTGCCCCAAGGAAAATACCCCTAATGGCTCCTTACTCTTGCTCAAGACGCTTCTGTCAATGAGCGAAACCACGGTATGGAAGACCTCATTATTGATATCATCAAAGATGGGCGGGTGTTGACTCTCCCAGAGATCCCCCCTGTCATCGCGGCGGAAATCGAGGCGGCAGTCGCGCGTGGGGAGGAGCCCAGAGAAATACTCTATGAGGGGGCGACGTATTGCTGGTTCGTCCGTCCGTGCGTCTATCCCTGATGAGACCTGACGACGACCGCTATCGCTGGTACGCCTTGGGCCTCACCACGTTAGGGCAGGCTGCAGCGAACGTGCTCTCCTCGATCTTCGGGGCGATTA
Source organism: Candidatus Methylomirabilota bacterium (assembly GCA_035575235.1). Lineage (GTDB taxonomy): Bacteria > Desulfobacterota > Binatia > Bin18 > Bin18 > SYOC01. The sequence goes on along the minus strand of DATLYA010000151.1, from coordinate 7,950 downwards.
CACCCTTACTACAATCAGACTTTCAGATCAGCCGCGCCGAAGTTGGGCTCATTGCTACGTCAATGTCCTTGACCTCGGCGCCGTCGGCGCTGTTTGGCGGACGCGCGGCGGACCGCGTGGGCGAGCGGCGCGTCCTCCTCCTCTCCGGCGGCATTATGACGCTTGCCGCCTGGGCCATCTCGCAGAGCGGCGGCTACTGGAGCCTGGTTCTCGGGTGTTTCCTGCTTGGATTGGGCACAGGCGTGCAGAATCCGGCTGGCAGCGCCGCAATCATGCGCTGGTTTCCTCCGCGTCAACGCGGGGTCGCCATGGGCATTCGCCAGATGGGCGTGCCGCTCGGCGGCATTCTTGCAGCAAGCGTAGCGCCAGTAGTGGCCCTCGCATATGGATGGCGCTGGGCGTATGTCCTGGGCGGCTTCATGGCGTTGATCGGAGCGATTCTCATCTTTAGCGCCTACTATGATCCGCCGCGCCACACCGGTGACGGCGCAACGCCGCCGCGCTCGTTACGAGAGCTGCTGCGTGACGCGCGAGTGTTGCGGCTTGCGTTGATCTTCAATTGTCAGCTCTTTACCCAATTTTCGGTGACGACCTATTTCGTGCTCTTTCTGCATGAAGCGCTGGACACGCCTGTAGTCGGCGCCGCGGCGCTCTTAGCGGTGGTGAATGGCGTAGCGATGGGGGCGCGGATTGGCTGGGGATTACTGAGCGACCGGCATTTTCAGGGGAGAAGAAGACCGGTGCTGTTGATCATCGTTGCGCTAACGATCTGCAGCACGCTGGCGACCGCGGCCCTGCCCTCTCACACGCCATATGCGTTGCTGGCAGGACTCGCTGCGCTGTTTGGCGTTTCCGCCTTCGCCTGGACCGGGGTACTGGGCACGCTGGTGATAGAAACGGCGGGGCGGGAATCCGCCGGATCGGCAATCTCGCTTGTGCAAGTGCTGGCGACGCCGGCCTCGTTGCTCAGTCCTCCACTCTTCGGATTTCTGACCGATCTCTCGGGAAGCTATCGTGTCGCGTGGCTCGTGCTCACTGCGGTCGGCCTGGTGGGACTCTTTGCCGTATGGCAAGTGGAGGAGGAGACGAGGGACGGAGGAGTCTAGCCACGAATCCAGTCTTCGATCGTAAGATCCTTGGCAGGGTGCTGAAAAAAGAGCTGGGAGAGCCAGTCTGTACGAACGCCCTGAGATCTGATGTAGGCAAAAAGGAAGAACACTTAAAGGAGCAGGAGCTATGGCGAATCAATTCCATGGACAGACGCTTATTACCGGCGCAGTTGGTGGTCTCGGCACGGCCATGGTGCGACGGTTACTCAATGAAGACCACACCATTATCGCGTGTGATCGCGCTCAAGATCAGGCCAGCGCCTGGCTGGAGAAGCTGCCGACGGACCAGCGCGAGCGCGTAACATTTTATCCAGTAGATGTGACCAAAGAAGAGCAAGTGAACGCGCTGGCGGAGACGTTGCGCGGGAAAGGCGTTCACGTCGCCTATTTGGTCAATAACGCGGGCATTCACGGGGCCGGGACGGAGTCTCGCGTCTGGGAAAGAACGCTACGGGTCAACACTTACGGGACATTCTACCTCACCCGCGCGTTTGCGCCAGCCATGAAAGAACGACGCTTTGGCAGGATTGTCAATCTAGCGTCGTTGTCCGCGTATCACGCAGTAGGAGAGCAAGGACCCTATGCAGCGGCCAAAGCCGCGATTACCGGCTACACCCGTTCGGTCGCGCTTGATCTGGCCGCGTACGGCGTGACGGTCAACGCGATCGCGCCTGGGCTGATTTTGCATGACGGTCTGAAAGTGGTGTTCTCGGAAAAGGAGCTGGAGCGCATGGCGCGCAGCATTCCGGTCGGTCGCGCGGGGAAACCCGAAGAGATCGCCGCGACGGTGTCATTTTTATTCTCTGACGACGCCGCGTTCATCACGGGCCAGACGCTCCACGTGAACGGCGGCAGTTATCTGCCAGGCTAGAGCAGGCGCTGCGCGCTTGTTCCTTAGCGGCAGCTGACCGCCTCAGCAGGCCAGGCGCGCTCGTAGCCGGGCTTCGCCTGCAGACAAAGGGGCGCGCAGCCGTGCGCCCGGCAATGTCATTCGAGCGGAGTCACAAGAAGCGCCGGCATTCGACCTGTATCAACAATGACAATCTGATGTCGCGCTCAGCACTGCAGGTAACGACGATAGGCAAGCCAGAAACCACGAATCGCGGCTTCGGTCACGAGGTTTTCCTCATTCTCGGCGACGGTCCCGCCCAATTCAATAAAGGAGCAGGCGTCGCCATCGCGCACGATGGCTTGTTGGACAATCTCCGCCGCATACCCGTCCTCCATGGAAATGTATCCCGCCGGTCCGACCAGATTGGCCTGTTTGATGCGCCGGTTGCGCATCTCTTCATCGTCGTCCTCATAGCCGAAGAAGGTAAACAACAATTCAAACTGATCAGGGCCCTTAGGCAAGATATGACGCGTGGCCAGCGTATTAAAAATTTGTTGGACGACCAGACACGGAAAGATTGATTGAATGGAGTTGGTGCATTCCACTGCGAATTCTTTGCTACTGTGTAACAACGAAGGATCGGCCAGCGCATAACCCTTTTGGTAGGTGCGCAGGTTGGCCCCTTCATACGCCGCCCGTTCCGCCTCCTCGGTGCGTTTATAGGCGCGCAACATGCTGTGCCGTTTGCCGTCGTCCATGATCAGCCCGCCGCCTTGCGATGAGCGGTAGATGCCAAAGGTGGTGTGAAATAGGTGCAACAGACTTGCGTGATAGGGGTCGCGCGTGTTCTCGGCGTACAGCTTCCAATTGGCGTGAATAAACTGCCGCGCGTAACCGAGCACGCGTACGGGACGATTGAAGACGCGATCAAGCCAGGGACGTTGCGACGGGCCGAGATAATCGGGCAGCGCTTCGATCTGGTCCGCGAACGAAGCAAAGATCAAACCATCATAGGTCGCCACCTTAAGTTTATGAAGTGAAATCGTGGAGGGATCAAACTCTTTGGGATAGCCGCCCTTGCCTTCGATGCCGCGGCGAAAAGGAACGCCGATAAGGTTGCCGCGCAGATCATAGCTCCACTGATGGTAGACGCAGACATGGCTGGCGCGGTTGCCGCGCATCTCTCGACAAACCAACGCGCCGCGATGAGCGCACCGGTTCACAAAAGCATGGAGCGAACCATCTTTATCCCGCGAGATGACGACCGGCGTATCGCCGATAAAAGTCGCTTTGTAATCCCCCGGCTGAGGAACTTCGGCTTCCAGACCGACATAGTTCCAGACCGGGCCGCGAAAGATGCGCTCCTGTTCTTGCGCGTAAATGTCAGGGCTGGTGAACACGTGATACGGGACACGAGTGCTGCCCTCTGACGGCCAGCGAAAACGCTCTTGGCTTGTGGTGTGCGCGAGACTCATTGTGCGCCTCCCTTCCCTTCACGAAATCGTGCTTGAGAGAGCGTCTATCCCCGAGCACGATCAGCAACCCGGTTTCTCGAGAACCTCATTTCCTGCCACATTTCTCATTATAATAGAAACGTTACTCTCTCTTCCTGTACACGGCAAGCAGCTCAGGCTGCGCCTGCGGTGAGTTGGCGCCGACCTTAATCCTTTGGGAGAGGGAAGACGCTCCGAACCAACGCTCAGACTCTATTTTCCGCTGCTTTCCGCCAGCCTTTTCAGCTCAGCCAATAACCGTAACGCCTCCATCGGCGTGGTGTGTAATGGATCAATCCGCGTCAGCTGCTCGAGGACGGCGTGCGAGGCGCCGGAGCCGTTGTGCTCGGCGACGGCCAATAGTTCTTGCTTTTGGCGTCTCGCCAACGCAGGCAATTCCTGCCGCCAATTGGCAAGTAACTTTCTCGCACGCTGCACGACGTGCTCGGGAAGTCCGGCAAGCCTGGCGACGTACAGACCGTAGCTCTTCTGCGCCGCGCCGGGGACTACTTTATAAAGAAACGTCACTTCGTCCTGGTCTTCACGCACCTCAAGCCGCGCATTCACAATGCCCGGCACGGTCTCTGCCAGCTGCGCCAGCTCATGATAGTGCGTTGTGAAGATGGTTTTCGCCTTAATCTCTTGCGCCAGTGTTTCCGCTACCGCTTGGGCAATCGCTTGACCGTCAGATGTCCCTGTGCCGCGCCCCACTTCGTCAAGAATCACCAAGCTCCGACTGGTTGCATACCGCAGGATGTTCGCCGTCTCCATCATCTCAACCATGAAAGTCGACAATCCGCGCGTAAGAAAGTCAGCCGCACCCACGCGGGTGAAGATCCGATCCACTACGCCGATCGTTGCAGATTCCGCGGGCAAGAAGCTGCCGACCTGCGCCAGGAGCACCAGCAACGCCGCCTGCCGGGCAAAGGTGCTTTTGCCCGCCGCGTTTGGTCCGGTCAACAGTACAAGCGTATGGCTATTATCAAGATGGAGATCATTGGGCACAAAGCTGCGTGTCTGCGTCTCCACCACGGGATGACGTCCCTCTGTAATGTGGATGTCATAGACATCCGACACCTTAGGCTTCACCCAGCCTTTGTTCACTGCGGCTTCGGCAAAGGCGCACAGGATATCAAGTGTTCCCAAAACTTTTGCCGTGCGGCGCAGGCGGTCGGCGTGCGCCGCCGCCTGATCTCGCAGACGGAGAAAGATTTCGTATTCGATTTGCTTACTCCGATCAGCCGCTGACAGCACTTTTTCTTCAAAATGCTGCAGCTCTTTGGTCATGAATCGTTCGGCGTTTACTAAAGTCTGCCGCCGGATGTACGACTTTGGCGTCAGATGCAGGTACGACTTCGTCACCTCGATGTAGTAACCAAAAACTTTGTTGAAACCAACGCGCAGATTGGGGATGTTGGTGCGTTCTCGTTCTTGGGCTTCGAGTTTCGCCAGCCAGTCACTGCCATTAGTCTGGATTGCACGCAGCTCATCCAATTCCGCTGAAACACCCGCACGAATAATGCCGCCTTCTTTTGGCAGCGCGCGCGGCTCGTTGACCAGCGTGCGCCGAATCTCGTGCTGGAGGTCTTCAAGTGGATCGAGCTCGTCGAGCAAATTTTTTACTAAAGGAGCAGAAAAAGACGCCAGCAACTCTCTTATCCCCGGCAGTGGCGTCAGCGAGGACTGCAGTGCAGCAAGATCGCGCGGATTGGCCATGGCCGAGGTGATGCGTGAGGTTAAACGCTCGAGATCCAGGATGCGGGCTAGTGCGCTGCGCAGCTCTGCACGAAGGCAAGGCTGCGCAGCGAGTTCCTCAACCGCGTCTTGACGCTGCCGTATCTGTTCGACAGAGAGCAGCGGATGCAAGAGCCAGTTTCTCAGCCGCCGACCGCCCATGCGCGTGCACGTTATGTCCAGCACTGATAACAACGCGCCCTCCTCCGTCCCTTCAAGGATATTCTCGGTCAGTTCAAGATTCCGTCGCGTCTGCGGATCAAGCACCACGAACTCTTCGCTGCGATATGACTGCGGCGTTTGTATATGAGGCAAAAATGCTTGTTGGGTCTCTTTCACATACGCCAGCAGCGCCCCGGCGGCCAGTAATGATCGGCGATGCGCCAGTTTCAAGGATGCCACTGCCTGTTGCCCAAAGGCGTCAATGAGCACGTTGAACGCTGTCGTCGGTGTAAAGGCTTTTGCCGGTCGCTCAGTGAGGAACACACCACTATATATTGTTGAGTCCAGCGCCTCGCCTGCTCGCACCACCACCTCTTTCGGCTGTATCTTGCCGAACAATCCAGGCAGGGCCGTCGCGGTGGTTTCCGTCACCAGAAACTCGCCAGTAGCCAGCTCGAGAAACGCAACGCCGATCTGCTCTCTCTCAGCAAACACGGCGGCCAGCGGACGCTCTTTCCCGTTCGTTTCGAACAGCGTGCCCGGTGTCACCACGCGCACGACTTCACGCCGGATGATCTTCTTCCCTTTTTGCGGCGCTTCCAGTTGCTCGCAAATGGCGACTTTGTACCCTTTTTCCACCAGCCGGACGAGATAGGATTCGAGACGATGATGCGGCACGCCACACAGCGGGACCCGTTCTTTTCCTCGCCCGGTTGGGCGTGACGTGAGGACAATGTCAAGTTCGCGCGCGCCGATGGCCGCATCGTCATAAAACATCTCGTAGAAATCGCCCAGGCGGAAGAACAGCAGCGCATCGGGGTGTTGCTGTTTCGCCTGCCGGTATTGGTCCAGCAGGTCAGTTTCCGGCGCGCGCAACACGGTCGTGCTTGCCGAGTCTGTCCGATTTTTCTTTGCGGCTCTCATTACGTGCCCACTCATCACCACACACCGTTCAGCAGGCTATAAAAAGAAAGCGGCAGAGGTGCAAGGGGACTTCTCTCTTGCGTATTCTTGAATCTGCTTGGTATGCTCATCTCGCCATGCGGTACATGTTTGGTGACTACGAACTCAATGAGCAGCTCTACGAACTCTGACAGGCTGATAGGTCAATCGAGCTGGAGCGCAAGGTCTACGACGTACTGACCTACCTCGTCCAGCATCGCGACCGCCTGGTCACTAAAGATGAGTTGTTGGAGAAACTCTGGCCGGGACAAGTCGTCGGGGAAGCCGCGCTGACACGCTGCATTACGTCGGCGCGCAAAGCTTTGGGCGATGATGGTAACCGTCAGGAATTCGTTAAGACGCAGCATGGACGGGGGTATCGATTTATCGCGATTGTCGTCGCTCCAGTGCCGAGGGCTGAATCCCGAGTGCTGAGTCAGGCAGAAGGAGCCAGTAGCCAGTATTCAGTAGCCAGTAGAACAGAAGACAACAGCAACAACCAACCAGCAAAGAACAGACTCACACTGCAACAGACAACATCTCCTGCGCTAGTGACCATTCGCGGAATCTATGATGGAAAGGAATTCCGGGCGTTACCAACGGAATCGCTCCCTTTTGTCCACCGCGAGACCTCGGTGCTTATCGTTTTTCTTGAACCTGAATAACGTCGCGTCCGTACAATCTGGTCAATTCAGCCAGGCGCGCGCTCACGGCCGGATCAAGCGCATCCGAGCGATACCGCCACCGCCAGTTCCCGGCAGGCTGCCCGGGCACATTCATGCGTCCCTCGCTGCCAAGGCCAAGAACGTCCTGTAACGGCGCAATCGCCAGCGTCGCTACCGAACTCCACGCCAGACGTATGAATTTCCACGCCAGATCAGCTGCGTCAGCGCAGCCGAGATAATGCAACACCTGGACTTGCTGTTCAGGCGGCGCTGCATGGAACCATCCCTGCGTGGTATCGTTATCATGTGTGCCGGTGTACACCACACAGTGCTGATCGGTGTAATTATGCGGCAAATAGGGATTCCGCGCATCGCCGTCAAAGGCAAACTGTAACACCTTCATCCCAGGGAAACCCAACTGTCTGCGCAATGCGCTGACTTCCGGTGTAATAACACCCAAGTCTTCGGCAATAATAGGCAACTCGCCAAGGGCATGGTGTACGGCGGCAAAGAGCCGGGCCCCAGGACCGGGAACCCAATGACCGTTGATGGCGGTTTCCTCTTCGGCTGGGATAGCCCAATAGGCTTCAAACCCACGGAAGTGGTCAACACGAAGAAAATCAACCAATTCCAGTGTCCCGCGAAAGCGCTGTACCCACCAGTCATACACAGCTTGCATCGGGCGGCCATGCTCGTCCCGCCAACGGTATAGCGGGTTTCCCCATCGCTGTCCGGTCTCACTGAAGTAATCCGGCGGCACCCCCGCGACGAACCGGGGAGTGAGCGTCTCAGGATCAAGATCAAACAGTTCAGGATGCGCCCACACCTCGGCGCTGTCGAACCCCACGTATATGGGAATATCGCCGATCAGTTTGACGCCGCGCCGGTGAGCATAGAGCTTCAGGCGTTGCCATTGCGTGAAAAAGAAAAATTGTAACAGTTCGTGAAACCGGATGTCATGCGCCAATTTCTCACGCCAGGCCTGAAGCGTCGCCGGCTCCCGGCGCGCCAAC
>DATLYA010000150.1:0-14128 GCA_035575235.1 Candidatus Methylomirabilota bacterium | reverse complement strand
GCGCAGCCGTTCGCGGGCGAGGTCAATGGCTTTGTGGTAGGGCATGATCAAGTGCGCGGTCTCACTAATCTTCAGCAGTGAGGCGTCGGTTAAGCAGCCCTGCTGTTGCAGCGTATCGATTTCCTCCACCAGCACCTGCGGATCAACGACTACGCCGTTGCCAATCACACATACTTTTCCGGCGTGGAGCACGCCGGATGGAATCAGGCGGACGATTGTTTTCTGCCCGCCGACGACAAGGGTATGGCCTGCGTTGTTGCCGCCTTGGAAGCGGGCAATGATATCAGCCTCTCGGGCGAGTAGATCAACGACTTTCCCTTTTCCCTCATCACCCCATTGGATGCCGACAACAACGAGCGTGCTCATAAGATACTCGCTTCTACAGCTTGATTTGCTGCGCTGAAATGATTGGTTCGAGCGTCCGTAGCTCCGCGAGAGTTTCCTGCGGGACCTGGCCATCGACATGAATCAATGAGATCGCCATGCCGCCGATGCGTTCGCGGCCCAGCTCAAGGCCGGCGATGTTAATGCCGCGCTGCCCAAGCAAAGAACCGACAGCGCCAACGACGCCTGGCACGTCACGATTATTCAGCACCAGGATGTAACCGTCTAAGACAGCTTCTAAGTAAAAATCATTCACGCGGACCAGGCGGACCGCCTTGTTGCTAAAAACAGCGCCTTCTACCGTAGTAGTTCCGCTGGCGCCGCTGACGCGGACGATGATGGAGTTCAGAAAATCGCTCGGCTTACTGCTGCGCGCTTCCACCACGCGAATACTGCGTTCGCGCGCAATATGCGGCGCATTGACGTAGTTGACAGGCGTTTCCAGGAACGGGCTTAACAGTCCACGGAGGACCGCCGCCGTGGCAGGGGCCACATCGTAGTCCACAATATCGCCACTGTATTCGACTTGGATTTCCGCCGGCGCCGAGGCGGACAGTTGCGCCAGGAAACTCCCGAGTTTCTCGCCAAGCACAAGATATGGCTGCAGAATCGTCAGCATCTTGGGCGTCATGGAAGGAAAATTGACCGCGTTTTGGATGACGCCTTGCGTGAGGAAGTTCACAATTTGCTCTGCAATAGCGATGGCGACATTAATTTGCGCCTCGTCGGTCGCCGCGCCCAGATGCGGCGTGCCAATCACTTGCTCAAGCTGCAACAGAGGATGGTTTGCCGGCGGCGGCTCTTCGACAAACACATCCAGGGCTGCTCCGGCGACAACGCCGCTCACAATTGCTTGATGCAGGGCTTCTTCATCGACGATGCCGCCTCTGGCGCAGTTAATGATGCGTACGCCTTTTTTCATCTTGGCGAACGCGGCGGCGCCAATCAGGCCGCGCGTCTCCTTGGTGAGCGGCGTGTGCACCGTAATAAAGTCGGCGCGCCGGTAGAGGTCCTCAAGCGTGGTGAGTTCGACGCGCATTTTCGCGGCGGCTTCCGCAGACACAAACGGATCGTAGGCGATCACTTGCATTTTTAGCCCCAGCGCGCGTTCGGCGACGATGGAGCCGATATTGCCCAGGCCGATGACGCCCAGCGTCTTGTTACAAATTTCACTACCAGTGAATTTCTCGCGCTTCCATTGTCCCGCTTTCAGTGAAGCGTTCGCCTGAGGAATATTTCGCGCCAGCGCCAGCATTAAAGACAAGGCGTGCTCAGCCGTGGTGACATTATTACCACCCGGCGTGTTCATCACCACAATGCCCCGTCTGGTGGCGGCTGCCACATCCACGTTATCGACGCCAATGCCGGCGCGGCCAATGACGCGCAGATTGGTCGCGGCGTCGATGATCTCCTTCGTGACTTTGGTGCCGCTGCGAATAATGAGTCCCTCATAGGCAGGGATAACGCGGAGCAGCTCCTCACCCTTCAGTCCTGGCCGCACGTCTACGGCAATCTCGGCGCGCGCGCGCAGGCGTTCTAACCCTTGTTCGGCAAGCGAATCGGAGACAAGCACTTTATGTGACATCTGTTTTATCCTACTGCAGGCCAACCTTCCATCAATATTTCTTCAGCCGTGCGGACGCCGCGGCCCAGCTCCACGGCATAACCAAAGCGGCGTAAAGCCATCTCAACCGAACTGATGGCGGTAATCACATCGAACGGCCCGGCATAGCCAATGTGGGAAATCCGCATGATTTTCCCTTTAAGATGATCCTGGCCGCCGGCGATATCCACGCCCATACGGTCCCGCATATATTTGAGGAACTGGCCGCCATTCATCCCTTCAGGAAGAAATACGCCCGTAGCGGCGGGACTTGGCGATGCCGGTGCGAGAAGCGCGAGGCCCAGCGCTTGCGCCGCGGCGCGTGTCGCTGCGGCAAGCCGCGCGTGGCGCGCAAAGATATGTTCAAGTCCCTCTGTTTTCATCATGTGGAGCACTTCCGCCAGACCGTTGATCAACGAAATTGCCGGCGTGTACGCTGTGGTGTGCTTCTGCTGTTCTTTGCGTTCGCGTTTGAGATCAAAATAGTAGCGCGGCAAAGTAGCCGATTCGACCTTTTTCCAGGCTCTCTCACTGAGTGCGATGAACGCGAGTCCCGGAGGCAGCATCAACGCTTTTTGTGAACCGGTGATGACAACATCCAGGCCCCATTGATCCATGGGCGTTGGGGCAGCACCAACAGACGTAATGCCATCCACGACCAATAAAGTGTCAGAATTTTTGGTCAAGTCGGCGATATCTTTGATCGGGTGGAGAGCGGTCGTTGAAGTTTCACTTGCTTGCACCAGTATAGCCTTGGCGTGCGGATTGGCCTTGAGCGCTTCGGCAATGGCGGCTGTGCGCACGGCTTGACCCCACTCAACCTTGAGTTCCACTGGTCTTAAGCCGAAAGCCTGACTGATCTTGAGCCAGCGTTCACCAAACTTGCCGCCGTTCACGACAATAACGGTGTCTCCGGCAGAACAAAGATTTGACACGGCAGCTTCCATAGCACCCGTGCCGGACGCCGCTAGCATCAGCACGTCTTGTTCCGTCTGAAATAACCACCGCAGCCCTTCCTGCACCTCGGCGAAGAGCTTTTCAAACTCTGGCGTCCGGTGGTGGATTAAGGGCTGGGACATGCGCAGCATGACTTCCGGTGGAACCGCAGTAGGTCCCGGTGTCAGCAAATAACGTTTCAACATGTAGGTCTCCCTAAAGATAGAAAAAAATGCCTGGACGAAAGTGGGGAACAATGTCCAGGCGACTCTCACAGCTGTTTTCAGCAGGACATGGTGTATCGAGGGGAAGAAGCTCAGTCAATCGTAGTTTTTCCTCCTAAAAATCGAAAAATAGTCGGTCCTTTCCTGTTTCGCTTGACAGGAAAAAAACACGGTACTATAGTCGTGGGCCAAAGTGGGAGAAAGTGGGATGGTTGTTACCCCCCCATGTTTCGCGGCAGCTTCGAGCATACGATAGATGAGAAAGGTCGAGTCAGTATCCCTTCGAAATTTCGGGAAATCTTGAAGGGACTGAATGATGATCGGTTAGTTGCAACAAAATTCATTCTCAATGCTCACCGTTGCCTCGATGTCTATCCGCAAGCGTCCTGGGACCGATTCGAGGAAGAATTGAGGGGGAAACCAAGTTTCGATGCAACATTTCTGAAGTTGGAAACTTTCTATGTCTCTAACGCTCAAGATTGCATAGTGGATAAACAAGGACGTATTTTGCTGCCTCCAGTGCTCCGTGATTATGCAGGATTGAAAAAAGATGTTGTTTTTGCCGGCGTCAGGGACAAGTTTCGCATCTGGGATAAAGAGGCATGGCAAAAAATTAATGAAGAAGCCGAACGGGATCTCACGGAAAAGCCAGATTCGTTTAACATTCTTAGTGCAAATGTACATTAACTGACCATAAATTGCCAGCGAAAGGGCGGGATGGAAGCGCTTCAAGTCGTTGTAGATGCCGAGACCAGCCCCCGTCACATTCCTGTGATGAAGGAAGAAGTGTTGGCGTTCCTCCGCCCACGGTCTGGCATGCGGTTTCTTGATGGGACCCTGGGTGGCGGCGGACATGCTGCCGCCCTTCTCGAAGCGTCAGCGCCGGATGGATTATTGCTCGGCCTTGATCAGGATGCCGAGGCGTTAGCACTCGCAACCCATTATTTAGCCGCCTTTGAGGATCGTTTTTTTCTCTTCCAGGCGAATTTCAGTGAAGCGCCAGCCTTGCTGAAGAAAATAGGGTGGGATGGGGTGGATGGCGCCCTCCTTGATCTAGGCTTTTCTTCCTTCCAGGTGGAGGACGGCGCCCGCGGATTCAGTTTTCTCCGTTCTGGTCCTCTCGATATGCGGATGGACCGTCGTCAAGGTGTGTCCGCAGCGGACATCGTGAATCATGCCAGTGAAGAGGAGCTGCGGAGAATCTTCCGTGAATTCGGCGAAGAGCCGGCAGCCCGCGCTGTGGCGCGCTATGTGGCGCGAGCCCGAGCGACCACGCCGTTTCAGACTACAAGCGACCTGGCTGAGGCGGTGAACCGAGTCATCCCACGTTCTCCTCGCTCGCATCTCCATCCTGCTACTCGCGTGTTCCAGGCTTTGCGGATTGCCGTGAACAAGGAACTTGAGCATCTCTCAGCCTTTTTGCGTGATGGCTATCGTTTGTTGCGTCCTGGGGGGCGTCTTGTGATACTGTCATACCATTCGCTGGAAGATCGTCTGGTAAAAGACGCCTTTCGGCGTTGGGCTGCGACGTGCATTTGTCCGCCGCAGTTGCAAGTCTGCGCCTGTAACTGGTCTCCTCAAGTACGGATTCTGACATCCAAACCGCTGTCCCCGACTTCTCAGGAAGTGGCGGCAAACCCTCGGGCGCGCAGTGCACGCTTGCGAGCGGTCGAGCGGGTGGTGAAGGAGCAATAGCTATGCACGAGATCGGGCGGTGGAAGAATATCATTTTGCTTGCCGTGGTTGGACTGGTGCTGGCTTGTGCGCAAGTCTGGACTCGATTGCAAGTGGTCACGGTCGGCTATGCGCTCTCTAATACGCGGCAACTGCTGCGCACTCTTGAAGGGCAGCGGCAAATGCTAGAGGCTGAGTGGCGAGCCAAGACTGCGCCGGCGTTGCTTGCAGAACAAGCAACGCAACGTTTAGGATTGAATATTCCTCAACCAGGACAAGTGGTGCGGGTGCGGTGAAGGGGGAGGGGTATGAGCGAGCGTCTGTTGGCGGTTGGAGGGGCGATTGGGGTGGGGTTCTTGCTCGTGTTGCTGCGTCTTGTGGAGTTGACCGTGGTGCAGGGCGATGAACTTGCCCGCCAAGCCGCGATTCAACATCAACGGCGCTCGGTGTGGGCTCCTCGCCGAGGGGAGATTGTGGATCGTAATGGCGAACCGTTGGCTCTGAGTTTGCCTGCAGAATCGCTGTTCGTTCGCACCAGGCAATTGCCGGCGGATGCTGAGAAGCATGTTGCTTCGCTTGCTTCCGCCCTGCATCTTTCCTCTCAGGAAGTGCAAAAAACCTTACGCTCGTCTGCACGGTTTGTGTGGCTGAAGCGTCAGGCGTCTCCCGAAGAGGCCGCTCGGGTGCGCACACTCGGCATTACTGGCATTGATAGTATTGAGGAAGACCGACGGTTCTATCCGCAAGGAAGATTAGCTGCTCCGCTTTTGGGCTTTACCGATATTGACGCCAAAGGATTGGAAGGAATTGAGCGAGCTTATGATCAGTTCTTGCGCGGCGTTCCGCGCGAAGTCTTTGAAGAACGAGACGCCATGGGTCAGACGTTTCTTGTGCAGGACGGCGTCACGCCTCCTGAGGCGCTCAGTGTGAGGCTCACGCTTGATGCTGGATTACAATACATTGCCGAGCAAGAATTATCGCGTTCTGTAAAAGACACACGAGCCTTGGCGGGGACAGCAATCGTTCTGGACCCTGAGACATTTGAAATTCTGGCGCTCGCTCATGTGCCGACATTCGATCCTAACGATCCTGGTGAAACGCGGGCTGAGGATCGGCGTAATCCGGCGATCTCGAACTGTTACGAGCCCGGATCGACTTTGAAAGTGTTGCTTGCCGCCGCGGCGCTGGATACCTCCACGGTGCGACCGGAAGAGCGGGTCTTCTGTGAGTACGGTCGCTATCCAGTTGGCTCCCATGTGATTCATGATCACCATCCATACGGAACGCTGACGTTCGCCGAAGTGCTGCAACACTCCAGCAATATCGGTGCGGCGAAAGTTGGGGAGCGGTTGGGCAAAAAAATCTACCATCAATATCTGCGTGATTTCGGCCTCGGCCAGAAAACTGGGGTTGACCTCCCTATGGAAAGCCCTGGGATCTTAGGGGCGGTGGACGACTGGGCGCGCATCAATCTTGTGACGGCAAGTTTTGGTCAAGGAGTTGCCATGACGCCGTTACAACTGGCCTGCGCCTATGCGGCGTTGGCGAACGGTGGGACATTGATGAAACCTTACCTCGTTCGCGCAGTCATAGATGCAGATGGGAAAGCTGTCAAAGCACACGGCCCAACGCCAGTGCGTCAGGTGGTGCGTCCCGAGACTGCTAAACTCCTCGTGCAATTACTTGAAAAAGTAGTCGAAAAAGAAGGAACAGGCAGACGGGCGTCTATTGAAGGCGTGCGAGTAGCGGGAAAGACTGGGACATCGCAGAAGATCAACGGCGCCGGCGGCTATTCCGCACGCGGGCGCATCGCCTCGTTCGTAGGAATTGTGCCGGCTGATCAACCGCGCTTTGTCATTTTGGTGGCGATCGATGAGCCGAAAACCGCCGTCTACGGCGGTGAAGTCGCGGCGCCCGTGTTTCAAGCGATTGCGCGTCAAGCCTTGGCGCGCGCTGGCCTCGGCGGGAACAAGGCTCAGATCGAATGGGCGAGTCTTCCCGCGTCGCCAACAGCGGAAAAATCGCGTAGCGTGCGTATGCCGCTGCCACAACAGGCGGCGTTGGTTTCTACCTCGTCAGTGGCGGATGTTGGGGAATCAGCGCCTAATTTTCTCGGCATGAGTCTCCGGACGGCGCTTCGTATGGCGCAGTTGAAGGGGTTGCATATCACCGCAATGGGCAGCGGGTATGTGACTCGTCAAGATATTCAGGATGATCGGGACACCGGAGAGCGGGTGTATGCGCTCACCCTTTCTCCAGTAGGAGAAGGGCGACCGTGATTCTTCGCGATCTCCTCCTTGATACGATCCCTGTGCAGGTTGAGGGAAACCTGGAGGTGGAGATCGCCCAGGTCGCCTATGATTCCCGCGCTGTTCGCTCCGGCGCTCTCTTTTTTGCTCTCCCTGGCGTCAAGACCGACGGCGCACGTTTTCTTGATCAAGCCTGCGTCAATGGCGCGCGTGCAGTCGTTGCGCCTACGCATGTCATTCGCTCGTGGGTAGCAAGCTACGCCGGCTCGGCGCGGCCAACACTGGTTTGCTGCGACTCGCCGCGTGCACTCCTTGGGTTTGTCGCCGCACGGTTTTATGGCAATCCCAGTGATCGGCTGCTATTGGTCGGCATCACTGGCACGAGCGGTAAAACCACGACTACCTATTTACTGGAGTCAATATGGCGCGCACAAGGATGGTCGCCGGGCGTCATTGGCACGGTCAATTATCGCTACAAAGGGAGAGAGCTGCCCGCGCCGTTTACCACGCCTGAAGCGGTGGAATTACAAGCGCTCCTGGCCGACATGGCGGCGGAAGGCGTCAGTCATGTCGTGATGGAGGTCTCTTCTCACGCGTTGGTGCAAGAGCGGGTGCGCGGCTGCCGCTGGGATGGGGCGCTGTTCACCAATCTGGGCCGTGATCACCTGGATTTTCATGTCGACGTCGATGATTACTTTGCCGCCAAATCCCGCCTCTTCCTCCAATCATTGGCGGAATCCACCAAGCCGAACCGCTTTGCCGTCATTAATGCGGATGATGAATGGGGCGCCAAGCTGCTGGCTTCCTCGCTGCCGGGTCGGGTGTTAACGTTTGGCTTACGCGCGGATGCGACAGTGTCTGTAGGCGATGTTGAAAAGAGTTTCTCTGGCCTCTCTGGTCTGTTGCGGCTGGGGCAGGACACCTTTCGCTTCTCCTCTCGGCTGCTCGGCGAACCGCATCTGTACAACATCATGGCGGCGGCGGCAGCGGCGCACGCCGCCGGGACGCCGGCTGCGGCTATTGTGAATGGTATTCAACGATGTGAGAATGTTCCTGGCCGTATGGAATCCATCGCGGCTGGCCAGCCATTTACCGTGCTGGTTGATTATGCCCATAAACCTGACGCGCTCGAAAAGGTGCTGCGTTCGGTTCGTCAAATGGCGACGAAGCGGTTAATAACGGTATTCGGTTGCGGCGGCGACCGGGACCGCGGCAAACGGCCGCTCATGGGAGAAGCCGCCGGTCGTTTTAGCGATGTTGTCATTCTCACGTCGGATAATCCCCGGACCGAAGATCCGTGGCGGATCTTGGCGGAGGCTGAGCCTGGTTTGATTGCCGCTGGATTGCAGAAAGAAGAGGACCCGGCAAAAGTGGCGAGTCTGCGTCATGGCTACTTAGTGCTGGAAGATCGTCGGACCGCGATCCGCGCCGCGCTGGCGGGCGCGCAGCCTGGCGACGTGGTGATTATTGCCGGCAAAGGCCACGAAGACTATCAGATCATCGGGACGACTAAATATCACTTTGATGACCGTGAAGAGGTGCGTGCGTATTTGCGCATGCAGTATGGTGAGCATAGAGCATGAAGCGGGGGCTGTGGCGGCTGAGCGCCGCGTTTGTTGAGGAGAAGCATTGATGCTATACGCGCTGCTCTATCCCCTCCATACCTCTTACTCGGCTTTTAATGTTTTTCGCTACATTACGTTCCGCACCTTAATGGCGGGCATCATGGCGTTGAGCGTGTCTTTTTTTCTCGGACCACGATTAATTGCGTTGCTGACGCGGAAGCAGATCGGACAACAGATTCGCTCGGATGGACCGGCCACCCATTTGAGCAAAGCTGGAACGCCGACGATGGGCGGCGCCTTGATTCTGTTCTCCCTTACGTTGGCGACGCTGCTGCTAGCGGATCTCACCAACCTGCATGTCTGGTTAGCGCTGGGCGTCACCTTAGGGTTTGGCATGATTGGTTTTGTTGACGATTATCAAAAACTCACACGACGGAATTCCGCCGGCATCTCTGGCCGGCAGAAACTGGCCGCCCAGTTCGCCATCGCCTTGGGCGCGGCCATCATCCTTTCTTTGTTGCCAGGTTTTAGCAGCACGGTGACGGTGCCCTTTTTGAAAGACGTGCAGCCGGATTTGGGGTGGTTCTACATTCCCTTTGCCGCGTTGGTTATGGTAGGGGCGTCAAACGCCGTGAATCTCACCGATGGACTGGATGGGTTAGCTATCGGTCCGGTCATCATTACCGGCGCCACCTACGTGGTGTTCACCTATGTGAGCGGCAACGCCAAATTCGCTGAGTATCTACAAGTGCCGTATGTCGCTGGCGCCGGAGAAGTGGCGGTCTTTTGCGGCGCGCTGGCGGCGGCGGGTCTCGGGTTTCTCTGGTTCAACGCCTACCCTGCGCAAATGTTTATGGGTGATGTGGGCTCGCTCTCGCTCGGCGCGGCGCTGGGAATGGCGGCGCTGATTAGCAAACAGGAAATTGTCTTGGTGATTGCCGGCGGCGTATTTGTCGTCGAGGCGGTGTCGGTCATCTTTCAAGTGGGCTCATACAAATTGCGCAAGAAGCGCATTTTCCGCATGGCGCCGCTGCATCATCACTTTGAATTACTGGGATGGCCTGAGCCGTTAATTATTGTTCGTTTCTGGATCGCATCGATTATTTGCGCGCTCGGCGCATTAAGTACGTTGAAATTGAGGTAGGCTGGTGGAGCTGCGCGACAAGACTGTTCTTGTCATCGGACTGAGACGCACAGGCGTGAGCGTGGCGCGATTCGTCGCCAGTCGGGGCGGCCGGGTGCGTATTGCCGATCGTTTATCTGCTGCTGCATTGACGCAGGAACTTGAGAGCCTGTCCGGCATTCCTCTCGAGGAGCGGCTTGGGCGGCGCGAGGCTGACGCCGACGTCGTGGCTGGGGTCGATCTCGTCGTGCCGAGTCCCGGAGTGCCCATGGAGGCCCCGTTGTTGCGCGAAGCTGAGAAACAAGGCGTTCCCATCTGGAGCGAGATCGAATTGGCGTTTCGTTTTTTATCGTGCCCGGTGCTCGCGGTGACGGGAACCAACGGCAAAAGCACCACGACCTCGCTCCTCGGTGAGATGGTGAAGCAGAACGGCCAGCGTGTTTTTGTCGGCGGGAATTTGGGCGTGCCGCTGATTGACGCTGCAATGGATCGCTACGACGTCGCGGTTGCAGAGGTCTCCAGTTTTCAGTTGGAGTGGGTAGCGCAATTTCGGCCACGGATTGGCGTCTTTCTGAATTTGACAGAAGATCATCTGGACCGGCACAAGAGCCTCGCGGTGTACGGCATGACCAAACGCGCGATGCTGACAAATCAGAAACCCAGCGATTGGGCTGTGGTCAATCGTGACGACCCAGAGGTATGGTCGCTCGCCCACGGCTTGCCAGGAAAGATTTTTTCGTTTGGTTGGCGGCCTGTCGCTGAGGGCGCGTGGATTGAGTCTGGCGTCATGCATATCAAGCGCGAGGGACAGATGACATCTTTCCCGCTCGACCAACTGCGGCTGCATGGCCGTCACAATCTGGAAAATGTGATGGCGGCGGCGAGCGCGGCGCTGCTATGGGGAGTGCGTCCGGATGTGATCGCTTCAGTCTTAGCCGCCTTTACCGGGCTGCCGCACCGTCTTGAGTTCGTCGCGGAAAAAGGTGGAGTCCGCTATTTTGACGATTCTAAGGGCACGAACGTGGGTGCGGTCGTGCAGTCCTTAGCGAGCTTCCCTGGTCCGGTGATCTTGCTGGCCGGCGGTGTGGATAAAGGCGGTGATTACAGTCCCTTACGCCCGCTAGTGCGCGAGAAGGTCAAGCGCCTCATTGTCTTTGGACAAGCCCGGGAGTTAATCCGTAATGCTCTAGGCTGTGAGACGCGCACGCTCATCGTGGAAACCCTGGCGGACGCAGTGCAAGAAGCCGCCGCCGCCGCGACGCCGGGCGATACGGTGCTCTTGTCACCCGCGTGCGCCAGTTTTGACCAATTTAACAATTACGCTCATCGTGGAGACGTCTTTCGCGCCTGTGTCGAGGAGCTGCCGGTATGAGACTGCGAAATGAGGCGGCGGCGCCGTTGCAGCGCGGGCCGATTGATCCCTGGCTGTTGCTTGCCGCTGTCTTGTTGCTGTTGGTGGGCGAGGTGATGGTCTTTAATACGACTTACTTTTACGCTTTCGAGCGCTTCGGTCAGCCGTTTCGTTTTGTGTGGAAGCACCAACTTGCGCTGCTGCTCGGCGTCAGTGGTTTGCTCATTGCCGCCACTCTTCCCAGCGCGACGTACCGTCGTTTAGCCTATCCAGCGTTACTGGCGGCGTTCTTCGGCTTACTGGTGGTGCTTATTCCCGGCGTGACGCACGGCAGTGTGCGCCGCTGGATTGCCCTGGGACCATTAAACTTTCAGCCGTCGGAGTTAGCCAAAGGCGCCGTCGCCCTGTATCTGGCGCATTCTATGGCGCGCAAGGCTGACCGTATTGCCCATTTCTTCTATGGCCTGTTGCCGTATCTGCTAGTGGTTGGCTGCGCCGCTGTGCTGATCGCCATAGAGCCGGATCTTGGCGGCGCGGCGGTTCTCAGCTTAATGTTATTGGCTTTCCTTTTTGTCAGTGGCGCGCGCAAGTGGCATTTGGGCGCGCTCACGGCATGTGGCGTTGTGCTTTTGGTAGTCGGCATTGTCATTGCGCCCTATCGTATGCAGCGCATCTTAGGATTTCTTCATGTTGAAGAAAATAAACTCACCATTGGCTACCAACTCAATCAATCTATCATTGCAGTCGGCGCCGGCGGGCTCACTGGCGTCGGATTAGGAGAAAGCCGGCAGAAGATGTTATTTTTGCCCGAGGCGCACACCGATTTCATCTTTGCCGTCATTGGGGAAGAGACCGGCTTACTCGGCGCGGGAGTCGTGCTTTTCTTGTTTGCCTTGTTGGGCGCGCGAGGGTTGCGCGTCGCTGCGCGACATCCGCAGCCGTTTGGCAGCTTGCTGGCGTTTGGTTGCACCTTTCTGTTGGTGGGACAAGCCGTGCTCAATATGGCGGTGGTGCTTGGTCTCTTGCCGACGAAAGGGCTGCCGCTGCCCTTCATCAGTTATGGCGGTTCGGCGCTGATTATGGCGATGGTGTATACCGGCGTACTGCTCAGCTTATCGCGGGAAACCTGGAGGGAGAATCAAGTCTATGCCTAAAGGGCTGCGCCTGCTGCTCGCCGCCGGCGGGACAGGGGGGCATTTATTTCCGGGCATTGCGGTGGCCGAAGCCGCACAACGCAAGGTTGGCGCTGAGGTGTTGTTTGTCGGCGCTGCCGGCGGCCTGGAAAAAGAAGTCGTGCCCCGGCTTGGCTTCCCTTTGCGGCTGATTCCCGCGCAACAGCTGCGCGGCCGCAGTTGGTCAGGCATGCTGCGCGCCTGGTGGGCGGCGGTGCGCGCCACGGGCGTGGCCTGGCGCGTGGTGCGAGAGTTTGCTCCAGATGTCATTTTTAGCATTGGCGGGTATGCGGCGGGACCAACTGTTTTGGCCGGATGGATAAGACGCGTCCCCTGTGTGCTCTTAGAGCCGAACGCTATTCCTGGCTTAACGAACCGCCTGCTTGGGCGCGTCGCCACGAAAATCTGCGTCGGCTTTCCTCGAACGGTATCCTTCTTCCCTGCGCGGAAAGCGGTATACACGGGCAGTCCAGTGCGGTGGGCCGAAACTCCACCATCAACCCCCACGCCGTCCCAATCTACCCTGTTTACCCTCTTTATCTTTGGCGGCAGCGCTGGCGCGCGGCGGTTGAATCAAACGCTGCCGCATACCGTGGCCCTCCTACGGATGAAGGATCAGCAACTGCGCGTCATTCATCAAACTGGACGAGCCGAGCAGGCCGAGGTGGCCGCGTTGTATGCCCAACTTGGCGTTCAGGCGGAGGTGGTGGCGTTTATTGACGACATGCCCGAAGTTTACAGGGCCGCTGATGTGGTGGTCTGCCGAGCGGGCGCCATGACGATCGCCGAGTTAACGCTTTTCGGCAAGCCTTCGATTCTGGTGCCGTATCCTTATGCGGCGGATGACCATCAACGCGCCAATGCCGAAGCGCTGGTGCAAAGCGGCGCCGCGCGGATGATTCTGGACTCCGAACTCACGCCTGCACGAGTGTGTGAGGAGCTGCGGGCATTGATATCAGATAGAGACCGTTTGGCGACGATGGCGCGCGCCGCTGCTGCGCTGGGGAAGCCACAGGCCACTCAGGCCGTCGTGCAAGAGTGTTTAGCCTGCCTGCCATCGCATAAAAAAATTGACATGGAGGCGGCCTACCAGTGACAGCCGTAAGCATCGTGAAAAAATTTCGTTCCCTCGTTGTGAATGCGCTCCCTACCATCGCGCCGTTTGGGAACGCTCAAGTCTTCTTTGACACCAACCGCCGGATTCATTTCGTGGGGATTGGCGGCATTGGCATGAGCGGCATCGCCGAAGTGCTGCTTAATCTTGGCTATCAAGTAAGCGGGTCTGACCTGACTGAGTCGGACACTACCCGGCGCTTAACTGCCTTGGGTGCAATGATCACCTATGGACATAGCGCGGACACTATCACGCCGGCGATTGATGTGGTGGTGATTTCTTCTGCTGTCAAATACGCCAACCCGGAGGTGGTCCGCGCGCGAGAGTTAACGATTCCGGTGATTCCACGCGCGGAAATGTTGGCGGAGCTTATGCGCTTGAAATATGGCATCGCCGTGGCGGGCACGCACGGCAAAACCACGACGACCTCGCTGGTGGCGGCGGTGCTGGCGCAAGCGCATCTTGATCCCACCATGGTGATCGGCGGCAAGCTGAACGTCCTGGGGTCCAACGCACGGCTTGGGCAAGGGCGCTTTCTCGTGGCGGAAGCGGATGAGAGCGACGGCACGTTTCTGTTGCTGAGTCCCACCATCGTGGTGGTGACGAATATCGATCCCGAACACCTCGATTTTTACGGCGACATGGAGCGGGTGAAGACTGCGTATCTCGATTTTATCAACCGCGTGCCGTTCTATGGCCGGGCAATTCTGTGTCTCGACAGCATCAATGTCCG
>DATLYA010000149.1:0-25254 GCA_035575235.1 Candidatus Methylomirabilota bacterium | reverse complement strand
GCGATCCGCTGTAAGACGCCAGGAATACGCAGGGTAGCCGGCGAAAGAGCGTCTGGAATATAGTACAGGGCATTCAAGAAGAGCCCAAGGGAAAAGAGAATCAGCGTACGTCTCGCAATCTGGAAGTACACTTTTTTCAAGCCGGTCCCCGGCTCCACGCGGTGCGCAAAGGAAAACGACATGGCAACGCCGACAATGAAGAGAAAAAACGGAAAAATCAAATCCGCCAGCGTCCATCCATGCCAGGCTGCGTGTTGCAGCTGCGGAAAGACGTGACCCCAGTCTCCAGCATTGTTGACGAGAATCATCCCAACAATCGTCATGCCCCGGAAAGCGTCAAGCGAAAGCAACCGTTCTTTAGGCGGCAGATCCATAAGCATTCTCCTCATCAGCGGAACCGCCGCTCCTGCCCTCACTTTCCGCAGTACGGCGCTTCCTCGCTTCCTGTATCCTTTTGCTCCGGCAGGAATAACTCGTTGGCTCTGGCAAAGCTCAAAAGATAACGACCCATCACCAGCATCTGGCTATGATACTGCAGAAGGGCTCGGCGTTTCGTCTCAACCTCCACAGGCGAGAGCAGGAAAGAGATAAATTGGTTTTCCTGAACAGGAAAACCCTGTGGAGGGTAGAGCCGAGAGCCAAAGCCGGCGCCCCCATCCATCGGCCACTGACCAAAGTGAATCAGAAATGTCAGGACATAGGGATGAAACGGAGGGGAAGTCTTGGCTTGTAATTCACGGAGGGCTCCCCGCACAAAAAAATAGGTCGAGCAGTGATCCGGATGCTGATCGCGCCGATCAACTGTCGCGATCAGGGTGGGACGAAAATCCGTCAGCACTCGTATGATCTCTCTGTTTAAGTCTTCTCGATTATACTCAACGTTAGGGAGAATTGCATCAGCAATCGGGGGATGATTTTCGAGGGTAAACGGCGAGGTATAGTCCGGCCCATCGTCAGACTGATACTTTGAAAGAATGGAATACAACCCACCGTCAGGAAAACCGAGGAAGGCTACATCTTGCTTCTTCATGCCCAAAGTAGCAAGCCCTTGCAGGGCTTCTTTTTGCCGCAACGTGCCGTACTCGCGATAGTCCTGCGCGGTAGGGTGGGTAATGCCTTCTTCCATTTCCACCCCTTCAGGATAGCCATCCCCGCTCGTCATGAAGACAACTTTGACTTTTCCTCCACTCTGCAGCACTCGCTGAATCAGTCCTCCAGCGCCCAGGGTTTCATCATCCGGGTGAGGAGAGAAAACGATCAGACGAGTTTTCTGAGAAAGCAGATCACTGAGCGAGAGCGCATCCTCAGCGTAGGTGGGAGGGATGAGTCGCAACCCAAGGGCAAATAGAAAGAAAAAACAACATCCGATCACGCCTCGCCTACACGGCTTTCTCGTTATTCCCATATTTGATCGATCTATACAGACGTCCGGGTTCCTCAGCAGCAAACAGGGCCCTTACAGTCCAGCCTCACACAGGAGCTGACGCAACACCTTTTCGGCTGAGAAATATTCTTGGGCGATCTCATGCGCCGCCCGACAATGCTGAGCGTAATTGCTCTTAATCTCCTTTACTCCTTCAACCGCTTCCTCAAGCGTGGTAAAACTCACAATTCCCCGTCCGGTCGGCAAGAACGCGCTGAACGCCGTCTCTTGCACCATGACCGGCCTTCCGGCGGCCAGATAGCAGGCGCTGCGGTCGCTGAACCACCCGCTCTTGGATTTAATATACCCAGGTTTCGCCACACTGAATTCGCCACAGGCGCGCTGGATATAGCGACGGTAGGAGGCAAAATCCCCTACAACCACGTGGGCATCGTGCACCCGCCAGCCCCTCTCAAGCAGCAACTGCCTCTCTGCCAAATCCTTGACAGGATCAAGGTTCAACGCCAGTTCAAAAGGGTGCCGGCTTAAGGCCGGCAAATCAATAAAGCGGAGAAATTCAGTACGTTTGGAGCCTTCGTACACTTCTCCCTGATAGTAAATCGGCGGATACCCCCACCATTGGCTCACCGTGGAGAACGGGGCTTCAGCATCACCTTCCCCAGCTTGCCACAGCGCTACATCAACCGGCGGGCAAAAGGTCCGCCACTGCACGCCTCCAGTAGGCATAGGACATCCAGAGCGACCGATGTTCTGCCCAACGGTGAAAAACAGATCGTAGTGACGTTGCCCCATATCCCACTGCTGCATCCAGAGCTGCATGAAGCCGGGATCGAGGTCGAGAAGAGCGGCGCGGCGGACTGTCGCCAACAAGTCGGGAAGGCGCACGCTGGCGCACAGATCAAGTAACAAATCCGTTGTGCGACAGTAGTCGTTAAATTCCTTTACCCCCATGCCATGACACTCTTGTTGAGAGCCCGCATCAGGCCACTTGCCCTGCGGCAAATACAGCAGACAGCATTCTCGCTGCAAGCCGAACTCTACCATGCGTTCGATAAAGGTCCGAATCAACGCTTGATCATTCGCTCCTTGCGGCCACAACAACTCAAGCCAGCAGACCTCATGCCCAAGACGGCGCAGCCCACGCACATACTGCAAGACGACTGAAAAGACGCCCCCGCCCTGAGGATACTGCGCCACAAATCCACTAGCCACAATGATTCGCGCCATAACCGCCTTCTCTCTTCCTACCCCAGGCCAACATCCTGCAGCAACTTGGGAAAGACTTGGGCAGCATCAAAATAAGCACGCGCAATTTCATGAGCTGCGCGCGCCTGCGCGGGATAATTCCGATTCACCGCCTCAAGAGCGGCGCGCGCTTCATCTGCGGTTGAAAAAGCAAACAGCCCTCGCCCCGTCGGAATGAATTTGCTGAAGCCGGTCTCTTGCACCACCACCGGCTTCCCAGCAGCTAAATAACACACGCTCCGATCACTAAACCATCCGCTCCGTGTCCGGACCACCGCATCTTTCGCCGCAGTAAATTCGCCACGTGAGGTGCGGATGTAGTTTCGATAGGCGTCAAGGTCTTGTGAGACAAGAAGCGGATTGGTCAGGACCCACCCTTGACGCTGGAACATATCTAGCTCAGCCTGGTTATCAATTTCCACTCCAAGTTCTAACTCTTGCGCGGCGCGCCGCGGCAAGTCAATCAGCATAAGAAAGTTGACGTGCTTAGACCAGCGATAGGTCTGTCCGCGAAAAGAAAGATCTTTTCCCCGGTTATGCCAGGTCGCGATTGTAGTAAACCGCCGACAGTTTTCATCGATCTGAAATGGCCAGAAATCTAACACAACTGGAGGACGTGTTTTCTTCCAAGCGAAGGCGGGAAGCGGCACGGGACAATCCGGCTCACCCAAATTCTCTCCATAGGTGACATGGGCGTCATGCGCGCCGAGAAACCGCAATGTTCCTTCATCCCCTTGCGCCAAACGCACCTGTTGCAGGACCGGATCGGTCTCCAGGTAGATAAATTTTCCCTTTGGATGAAACGTGAGGGTTTCAGGATGACTCGCGCCACAGAGGTTGAACACTCCCACGGCGGCGGTGAAGAGTTCACGGACTCGGTTTTCAGACAAGCCATACCACTGGTTGGTAAGGCCGTCTCGATACGCCCACTGCCGCCCGAAGCCGAATCGTTGGAGGGTGTCGTTAATGAAATGGACGCTATACCGACAATCCCGCGCGACATTCTTTGTCCGAGGATCGTACGGCACGGCGCCGGTTTCCTCGATATAGAACACCTCAAATCCCAACCGCTGGAATCCCACCAGATGATGAAGCAGCTGCCAGGCAATGCCCGCCAACGGGAATTGGCCAAGCAAACCGAGGACAACGATAATGTCACGAGTCGGCATGAGAAAAGGCAAAAAGCGAAAGGCGAAAGGCAAAAGTTTCCCTTGCCTGGATTAACACAGTTCTCCGTTCGGCACTGAATGCAACCATGGTGGTCTACGCAACTCCTGCATCCTGCAAGAGCTTACGCAAGACCTTGTCCGCGCCGAAATATTCAGCAGCGATCTCTCGCGCTGCGCGCGCGTGGTGAACATAATCGGCATTGATCGCCGCAAAAGCCGTTACAGCTTCCTCCATAGTGGAAAACGCAAAGAGCCCTCGTCCCGTAGGCACGAACTTGCTGAAGCCGGTTTCCTGAGTCACAACTGGTTTTCCCGCCGCCAGGTAGCACACGGTGCGATCGCTGAACCATCCGCTGCGTGGACGGACATAGATATCCTTCGCCACGGTAAATTCCCCGCGAGAAGAATAGATGTAGTCACGATACCCTTCGACCGTTGCTGACCGTTCGAAGGCCTCGCTCAGCCGCCACCCTAGCGAGGTCAGCCCGGCGCGGACCTCTTCATCGTCAGTTTCCACGGCTAATTCAAGCTCCTGCGTCGTCCGGCGCGGCAGATCCAGATATTTCAGAAAATTGACATGTTTTGACCAGTAATACGTCTCGCCTTGAAACGCAATATCCTTCCCTTTGTTATGCCAGGTCGCCACCGTGGTGAAATACCGGCAGGCGGGATCAATATGCGGCTCCCAGAGATCCATCACGACCGGCGGCCGCGTCGTCTTCCACGAAAATCCACCAGAGGGCGCCAGACAATCCTCAGCGCCAAGATTCTCACCATAAGTGAAGAGGAGATCATGAGCGGAGAGCATCCCGATCAAATCAAGATCGCCCTGAGCAGCGCGGATCTGCTCGAAGACCGGATCGGTCTGAATGTAAAGCAGCGGACCGCCACGGCGTTGCTCGGCGCGCGGCCGGGAAGCGCCGCAGAGGTTGAGGATCAAGTCGGCTCGCTCATACAGCGCCAGTAATTGCTGCCGGGAATGACCATAGTAGGTGTCCGAGGCCACATCCCAATACAGCCAACGATCCCCAAAGCCGAACCGTTCCAACGTTTGCTGCAGGATAGCAACATTGTAGGTTGGATGTTCAACGATGCTTTTGACTCGTGGATCGTACGGAGGAGCGCCGGAATCTTCGACATAATACACGTCATGTCCGAGTTGGCGCAGCCCCACAAGATAGTGCAACGCTTGCCAAACCACGCCGGCTAAGGGGTATTGTCCAGCGAGATGCAGCACGAGGATCGTTTTACGAGACGGCACGATGAAGTTCCTCCTGGCTGCTGAACTGCGTCCGATAGAGTGCGGCAAAATGTCCGCCGAGACGTAGGAGTTCAGTAAATGAGCCTTGCTCGGCGATGTGCCCGCCTCGCACCACAAGGATACGGTCAGCTTTACGCACGGTGGACAGGCGATGAGCGATGATGAAGGTAGTGCGCCCACTCATCAGCTGTTCCAGACCTTCCATAATAAGGGCCTCGGTTTCTGCATCCACGGAGGAGGTGGGTTCGTCGAGAATGAGAACCGGCGCATCACGCAAAATGGCGCGAGCAATGGTAAGCCGTTGCCGCTCTCCTTCAGAAAGCGTTGAACCCTGTTCACTGATTACCGTATCGTACCCCTCAGGTAATCGTATGATTGTGTCGTGGATGCGGGCTAAACGCGCGGCGCGTTCAATGTCCTCACACGTCGCGCCTGGTCGTCCATAAGCAATATTTTCTGCCACGGAGATTGGAAACACCAGGGGCGGTTGTAGCACCATCGATACTTGCTGCCGCAGCGAGGCAAGGGTGTACTCGCGCACATCGACACCATCAAGCAGCACACGTCCCCGCTGCGGATCATAAAAGCGCGGCACGAGGCTCACCAAAGTAGACTTCCCAGCGCCAGTCGATCCGACAATCGCCACGGTTTGCCCTGGAGAGACCGTTAGATTGATATTACGAAGCACGGGCTGATCAGGATTGTAGCCAAATGAGACGTCATCAAAGCAAATCTCTCCTCGCACGTCGGACCGCAAGAGCACGCGCTTTCCTTCAGGCAAATCCGGTTCGGTCGCGAGAATTTCTTGGACACGGGCAAGCCCTGCTTTTCCTCCCTCGATGAGGCCAAGGGTTTGACTAATGGTATTAATGGGACCGTATAGTGACGCCAAATAAGCGGTAAAAACGACTAAGTCGCCAATGCTGAGCACGCCAGACATCACATGCCGTGCGCCCACCCATATTACCATCGCTGTGCCCAGCGCGATCACGGCGTTCACCACGCCGGAATATACTGTTTGCAGCGTATACAGCCGGAGACTAGCGGACAGGCTTTCCGCGCTTGCCGCCATAAACCGGCGATGCTCCTCTTCCTCCTTCGTGAACGCCTGGATGACGCGAATAGCCGCCATTGTGCGCTGCACGAGTGAGTAGATTGTACTTTCGCGTTCATGTGCAATGATGGCAGCGGTGTTAATGCGCTTGCTCATCACCGAAATCGCGCCGAACAGGAGAGGACACACGCCGAGCGCTAACAACGTCAATATCCAGTCAAGCTGAAACATGACCAGCGTCATTCCGATCAACAACCCTAAGGAAACGAGAATAGGAAAGACGCCATTCATAGTGAGGGTCTGAATGGCGTAGGCGTCAGCGGTCACACGATACAACAGATCCCCGACCTGTCGCCGATGATGAAACGCGAGGGAGAGCCTTTGTAAATGGTTATACAGCGCCCCGCGCAGATCGTTGACCATACTCTGGCCAATGCGGATCGTCGTGTAATTGTTGATCACGTTCAACCCGCCGAGGAAGAGATAGATCGCCACCATCGCCAGACAAGCAGCGAAGAGCAAGGTCTCCCGCGACCATCCTGAGACCAGCCGCCACGCGAGCTGCTTCTCACTCAACACATGATCAATAATGATCTTAAGAGGCCAGGGTTTGAGCAATTCAGCTCCGGTCATCAACGCCACCTGACCAACAGCAATGGCGAATTGAGCGCGATAGGGCCGCAATGACGCAAACACCCGCCGCCGTAGTGCAGAGGTCATATTTCGTTGTTACGCTTTACCGTTTTTGTACACGGGAGAAAGCCCAAGCCGCTTCGCCACAATTTCTAACGCATGATACATCACGCGGCCAAGGCGAAAGTTTTGGTACGCAATCGCGCCGCAGTTCGTAAGCCCGATCAGGACTGCAGCAATCACCAGCTCTTTAATGCCCAACACAATGCCAAGCCCGCCCGCCGCGGCATAGCCCACTAACGCCAGGCACGCCGGCTGAGACATGCAGACGGAACAGTGAGCACGTAAAAGTCGTTTGAGCCCGCCATGATTTTCCGTCCCAATCCGTAATTGGGCCTTGGACCATATGCCGCGCGAAATTTCTAAATCCCAATTGTTCCAGCCCTGGTCTACAGTGATAAGATGTTTCCGCGGCAAGAGAAAATCCATGAGTCCATACAGCAAATTCTCTTTCTCAATGCCCTGCTCACTCCAATAGGCGACCCGAAAGGCGCGCTCACGCCACAATAATTCCGGCTCCTGTCCAGCTTCGGCAAACTGAATCGTCTCTACATCTGTCAGCCCCCGCACGCGCCAGCGGTAACGCTCATAGCTGCGTACGATCGGGCCGGCATAAACGAGGAACGCGACCAGCAGCCGCGCACGCCAATCATCAAACCGCGGATCGACCCTGGCGCGGGCCGCACTAGCAATACACCACCACAGAGACATCAGGAGTGGAATCACGCCAAACCAGAGGTACCCCCCTCCGACCATCGCAGCAACCACCAGGGCCAAGGCAACAATATTCCACTCCAGGGTCAGCGGCAAAAACGCCATTAAAGACGAGGGCGGTTCATACACGGTCTGAAACAACCCCCGGCCAAAAGCCCCTGAATAAATCACCGGCCGGCTTGACAAGAAAAAGGAAGACAGGTCGCCATAAATGCGGCCAAGCCACCGAGACTGCCCCAGTAAATTGAAACGATAGGGATGTTTAAAATAGAGCTGCGCCTCAGCTTTGCCGTAACCACGCTGTTGGTTGAGATAGGCGCTGACCGTATTGCGGCGGAAATGCCATACGACCGCCGCCGGACTGAACCCAATCTGATACCCAGCATTCTGCAACCGCCAGCAGAGATCGACATCATCACCAGCAGCGCGAAAGACCGGATCAAACCCGTTAATTTCTTGCAACACCTTCTTTTTAAAGGCCATGTTACAGCCGGGGATATGTTCCGCTATTTCGTCACTCAGCAACACATGCGTTGGTCCGCCCGGCGAGACGGCTACGGCGGACGGGACGAGGTTATCCTCCGGGGGTGGGAAATTCGGTCCCCCAACTGCGGACCGCCCAGTACGCAGAAATGTCCCCACAAGATAGGTCAACCAATCAGGATCAGCGACACAGTCAGAATCGGTAAACGCCACGATCTCGCCAGTAGAGGCTTCAATCCCCACATTCCGCGCCGCGCTGAGACCTCTATTTTCTTGGTTGATCAAACGGACGCAGTCGAACTGCTCAGAGATCTCGCGCGTACGGTCGCTCGATCCATCGTTCACGACGATCACTTCGTAGTTGGGATAATTGAGTTTCTCGAGTGAAGCGAGACAAGCCGCCATCGTCCGCTCAGCATTATAAGCGCAAACCACCACAGACACCTTTGGATACTCAGGCAGCGGCGGGGGCAATGCCGCTGTAAAGCGTTGCTGGACAGTATAGAAAGCGGGCTTCTTATTGCGGTCGCGATCGACTAACCCAAAGGCCCACTCCCGCATGTCATAGCCGCCGGTAAACCATTCATCGGTCCACGCAAAAACGACTGCGCCCGCGAGCCCCATCTCAAAGCCAACGTCGATTTGCCAGGATAAGGTTTGCGCCTGGAAATCCAGGCCCTCGCGAATGGAGTCAATCCCGAATTCTGTCAACACAAGCGGCTTATCTTCAGCCAGATTGTGCAAGTGAGAGAGATAACTGCGTAATGCGGGTTCCCGATGGAGGTACACGTTAAACGACACAAAATCGGCGAAATCCACGTCAAGATACTCGGTGGAGGGAAAATTGGCGTAGCTCACCAACCGATCAGGGTCAGCCGATTTTGCAGTTTCCACCAATTCGCGCAAAAACCTTCGCACGCGTTCTGGCCCATGCCAGCGAGCAATATCAGGAGGAATCTCGTTGCCGACGAAACAAGCCAGGACCGCAGCGTGTCCGCGACACGCTTTAACGCTCTCAGCAATAGAGCGATGAATCTCTCTCATCAACTGAGGAGAATCAAGAAACGCGACATGTTCAGCCCACGGAATGCCAACGAGCACGCGTAGTCCATACGCTCCGGCCAGGTCTAAGAGCCAACCAGGCGGCGGGGTAAAGGTGCGGAGCGTATTCGCCCCCAACTCGCGCATCAACGCAAAATCACGCTCGACTACAGTTCGTTCAGGAAATTGCGCGCCATGGGAGGCCGGAGCGAAAGTGCCATAGGTGACGCCTTTAATAAAAAACTTCTCACCGTCAACGAAGAAGAATTTGCCTTTGGCTGTGACCGGAGCCAAAGGACTCGTCACCATAACCTGCGGAAACCGTACTGTCTCCGCCTCAGGAATAGGTATAATGTCTGTCATAGGAGGAAAATGGTGATTCGCGAGCGAAGACGCTCGCGCGAAAGAACCTGGGGGAGGTTCGTCAAGATTCATACGCATAGAAATAAATGACCTCCTGTGTATAAAGAAAAACACTCCCTCAGGCAAGGAGTTGTGGTCTCCCCGGCTCCTCTTCCTGGTCTCTCCCTGGTATTTTTCGCGCTTGCCTATTGGATTGACAGAATTTTTCGTGTATTCTACTCCACAGTATCATTTTATCTTACGAGTAGGACGACGCCGGACTAAAGGCTCATCCCTCCTCAGAAACCGAACATTTCGCATTCCCAATAACAGGCTTATTGTCGTTACAGGCCCCATTGACGGAGAGGAGCATGTCTATTCCGTTAGAGAAGATTCGTAACATTGGCATTGTCGCCCATGTCGATAGTGGCAAGACCACTGTCAGTGAGCGCGTGCTCTATTATACGGGCGTCTCCCACAAGATTGGCGAGGTGCACGAAGGCACCACGGTCACGGACTGGATGCCGCAAGAACGCGAACGCGGCATTACCATTACCGCCGCCGCCATCACGTGTGAATGGCTCGGGCATCAAATCAACATCATCGACACCCCCGGCCACGTCGATTTCACGACCGAAGTCGAACGCAGCTTGCGGGTGCTTGATGGAGCCATCGTCGTGTTCTGCGGCGTCGGGGGTGTGGAGCCTCAATCAGAGACCGTGTGGCGTCAGGCCGATAAGTATCGCGTACCGCGTCTGGTCTTCATTAACAAGCTTGACCGTGTTGGCGCCGATTTCCATGGCGTCGTTCAACAAATCACCACTCGTTTGGGAGCCAAACCCTTGCTCTTGCAGCTTCCCATTGGCCGGGAAGAGAACTTCCGCGGCGTAGTGGACCTCTTAACGCAAGAGGCCATCATCTGGGAAGAGGACACGTTAGGAGCGAAGTTTCACCGGGAAGAAGTTCCGGCTGACATGCGGGAGGACGTCGCTCGCTATCGGGAACAGTTGATCGAAACGGTGGCGGACGCCGATGATGCGTTGCTCGAGAAGTATTTATCGGGAGAAGCCCTGAGTCAGGAAGAAATCGCTGGCGCAATCCGCAAGAAAACTCAAGAAATGGCGCTGTTTCCTGTAGTGTGCGGCTCGGCGTTGCGGAACAAAGGGATCCAACCGTTGCTTGACGCAGTTGTGGCGTATCTCCCTCCGCCAGTCAAACCAATTCACGGCATGATTCCAGACGGTGAAGAACGTACGTGGCGCGTCACTGATCCTGTTCGTGCGGCGCTCGCGTTCAAAACCATGCATGACCCCTACTCTGGTCAATTGACGTTTTTGCGCATCTACAGCGGCGACTTGAAAACTGGCGACATGGTGTTCAATCCCCGCACGCGACAAACGGAACGAGTCGGCCGGCTCTGCCGTATGCATGCGAATAAGAAAGAGGACATTGACTCCGCCGCCGCAGGGGACATTATTGCCGCAGTGGGGTTGAGGAACTTCACCACCGGAGACACGATCACCGATCGCGACCGTCCCGTCATCCTCGAATCGATCACCTTTAAGGAACCGGTGATTTCCTTAGCGATTGAACCAAAGACGAAGACAGACTCCGAGAAACTTGGTCTGGCGCTGCAACGTCTTTCGTCAGAAGATCCAACTCTGGTGGTCAACACGAATCAAGAGACCGGCCAGACGCTGATTTCTGGCATGGGCGAGTTGCACCTGGAAATCATCATCGATCGGCTTGTGCGGGAATTCAAAGTATCCGTCAACACCGGA
The DNA here is from genome assembly GCA_035575235.1 of Candidatus Methylomirabilota bacterium. Classification (GTDB taxonomy): domain Bacteria; phylum Desulfobacterota; class Binatia; order Bin18; family Bin18; genus SYOC01. Next base: position 14,087 of record DATLYA010000149.1, on the reverse strand, counting down.
GCGCCGCAGGTGGCGTACCGGGAGACCATCACCAGACCGGCTGAAGCCGAAGGGAAGTACATCCGTCAGTCTGGCGGCCGTGGCCAGTATGGCCATGTCTACCTGAAGATTGAGCCGAACGAAAACAAAGGGCTTGTATTCGTCAATGAGATTAAAGGTGGGGCGATTCCAAAAGAATATATCCCCGCCGTTGAGAAAGGCGTTCGCGATGCAGCCCTCACCGGCGTGGCCTATGGTTATCAACTCCTGAACACGACCGTTACCCTCTATGATGGCACGTACCACGAAGTCGATTCGTCAGAAATGGCCTTCCAACTGGCAGGGGCGTTGGGGTTCAAAGAGGCCGTGCGCAAAGCCAAGCCCGTGCTCTTGGAACCCATTATGAAAGTCGAAGTGGTCATGCCTGAGGAGTATATGGGAGCGGTGATGGGCGACCTTCAATCGCGACGCGGCAGAGTCACGGAGCTTGGAGAACGTGGAACAGGGCTGCGTACCGTGACCGCGCATGTTCCGCTTGCGACGATGTTCGGCTACGCGACCGCAGTACGTTCGCTGACGCAAGGACGTGCAACGTACACCATGGAGTTTGATCATTACGCCCGGGTGCCTGAGCACATGGTCGACGAAGCGCTCGGCCGTAAAAAAGAAGAGGCAATCTAAGCCTATTTCTCTCTTTCCTCGTAGCCAGCTTCAGAGCCTGTCTTTAGAGCTGGCTTTTTTCCCTAGAGTAAAATCGCCCTTCTCCTTTCCTGTTCTCGCCCCCTTGCCTCTCCTTGCCAGAATCGCCCTGAGCCCTTTGCCTCTGCTGTCTACGGTATAGCCTGCGCCTTTATCAAGCGTGTTGCCGACAATCCCGCCATTGGGCGGCCCAGAGGTCGTGTCCATCATCAATGTATGACCGCGCCGCCCCAGCTCGTCGTACATCTGCCGATACGTCACTCCGGGTTCGAAATCGATGAAACAGAGCGTCTCGTCGATTTCGAGGATGCGGTTCATGCGCTTCCCAACCTCGACCATAAGACACCCGGGTTGTATTGGGCTCTTCAGTCCCAGGCCCCTATTCTCCCCTGTACTTATGCTGTACCGTGGAAAGCGGTGCTCATTAGCCAGGCGAACGCTGGCTTGCACCTCCGCGGTGGAAGCAGGATAGACAACGCCAGCCGGACGGCGATCGCCTCCGGGCAGCAAATTCTGTCCATAGCGGACGGTCGTTTCTTCGTTCAGCCTCTGCAATCTGGAACGATTGAGTCGGAAGCTATGAGGTTAAGGCGGCGAACCTGAGCTACGCTCCCCACACGGTAGATCAACGTCGTCTCTCTGTCGCTATCCTACAGCTTCCCGATCTGCTGCAGCACGGCGGCCTGATCCCAGTAGATGCGCTCCGCCGCCATTTTGCCGTCGCGGAACTCGATGATAATGACCAGTTCCATCTCAATCGTTTTGTTCGTCGGCGGAACGCCGGGCAGAAACCAGTCCATCTGTTTCGAGTGGACAAGTTTCACTCTCGCCTCCTCAACAATCGTATCCTCCGTCATCACCCGGTTAGTGACCGTATGCTCCCACTGGTCAGGAATCGAGGGAATGAACATATCCCGGTAATAAGGCCGCAATTCCGCCTTCCCCTTCCCGCCTGATCGCGTCGGCATGTGCATCACCGATGCGTCTTCGATCATTGTCGACAACGCCAGCTCGACATCCTTTACGCCAAACTCGCCGGCAAGGTGATCGTTCCAGAGTTTTAAATTGCTTTGCGCCGACATCCTTCTTTCTCCTTCAGCAGCAGTTCCGACGTCATGCACTACGTTCTACCCAACACGGGTTATGTGATACGTGGCGCGTGGAACTGCACTCCGAATCCTTTTCACGCTTTATCGCCTTGTCTTCTCCGCGTCGCTCATACAAAAATATCGAGCGGCAAAAACGCCGACACAACGAAGTTGGGCACATCCACCACCTCGCTGATCTTTAAATCGACGGCGACGCTACAAATGGCGTAGGCTTGCTGGCGCGTGAAACCGCGCTCGTGCACCAGATAGTCAATCATGTTGAGCAGCGCATTGCGCGCCGCCAGGGTGGCGTCTTCGGCGTGCGCCACGCCTTCACGCGTGTACGACTGCCCGGTCGTCGCAAAAAAGCGGCGCGGAGCCGCCATTTCCGGCGAGGTGAAATACTCACTGCGGTAAAATTGCACGTCGCTGACGCCATACTTCTGTGCCGCGCCTTTGAGAATGTTGAATGAGCAGTAACAGGTAGCGCCCATCTCTACCGCTGTGCCGCAGCTTTCTCCATCTCCTTGGGCAAAGTGGGCGTCGCCCACAGAGAAGAGCGCGCCAGGAACATAGACAGGCATACGCAGCGTCGTCCCTTTCGTCAATTGCTTCACGTCCAGGTTGCCACCCGTCTCATGCGGGGCGATCGTGCGTAGGGCAGTTTGTGCAATGCGTGGATCTGCCGGCGTAGCGCCGGCGGCGTCCGGCAAGAACACCGCACCGCCGCGCTTTGCCAGGTCGGCCTCGCGCCGGTTGATCCGCTCTAGCAATTCGTGGGACGGCGCCAGGCCCATCACGCCCATAAACGGCGCGCCAGGAATCCGCACGCCGGGCAGGTCTGGCGACGTGGCAAAGCCATTGGCGATAGTCCAACGCACGAGATACGGCTCGGTGAAGAGGTCCCGCAAAAACCCAAAACCCGGCGCCTGCACGGTGAACCCAAAAGGCTGGGGGTCGATCTCCTCAATCTTGACTGCAAGGAGGTCGCCGGGCTCTGCGCCGTTCACATACACAGGACCGGTGAGCGGATGCACAACGCCAAGACTGGCCTTGAGGAGGTCGGCGGCGGTCGAGTTCGGGTGCACCTGAGCATCAAGGGCGTCGCGCGTTTCCAGACCGACTACCTGACCGGGATCGACCCGAACGATGGGCGGAATGTCCGGATGCCAGCGATTGTGACCTTTGTTCGGCTCTTCACTAAGAGTTTTGCTGCGATCGATGGCGATGTAGACGGCAGTTCCGATAGCCATGAAAGCATCCCCCCTTTGCGCGGCGCAATTGCATTGCTAGAGACACGCTCCGCTTATCATATGCCGGTCAGGTTCTCTACGGCACGGACGCGGGACTCCTACGATCTTGCTGCCTTTGGATCTTGACTTCTCTCCTGCGTCCTTTAGCCTGAGCGCTCTTAACGACAATCTGTCCGGCGTCAAAGCCCAGAGCCTTCATGGAGCTGCCGTGGAGCTGATTAAGGATTTTATTGAACTCTTTCTCCATCTCGACACCCATCTGCATGCCGTTATCCAAACCTACGGCGTGTGGACTTACCTCTTGCTGTTTCTCATCATCTTTTGTGAAACCGGTTTAGTGGTGACTCCCATCCTCCCCGGAGATTCTTTGCTGTTCGCAGCAGGGACCTTCGCGGCTAGCGGCGCGCTTGATCTTACCAGGCTGTTAGGTCTCCTGAGCATTGCTGCGGTGTTAGGCGACGCCGTCAATTATACGATCGGACACTTCATGGGCCCCAAAGTCTTCACGCAAGAGCACGGTCGATTCTTGAAGAAAGAGTACCTCGATCGCACGCATCAGTTCTACGAGCAATACGGCGGCAAAACGATTATTCTGGCGCGGTTTGTGCCGATCGTCCGCACCTTTGCTCCGTTTGTCGCCGGCGTCGGACGTATGACATACGGGCGGTTCGCCAGTTATAACGTCATCGGCGGTATCCTGTGGATTACCGTCTGCACGACAGCCGGATACCTGTTTGGCAACATCCCTGTAGTGAAGCAAAACTTCACATTGGTTATTTTGGCGATTGTTTTCATTTCCATTCTTCCTGGCGTGATCGAATATCTCCGTCAGCGTCAACCTGCATAACCGTAAGGAGACAAGCATGCGCTTTACTCATTCTTCGCGACCATTATGAAAAGACAGCGTTGTTGGATTTGCATGAACCCAGTATACTTTGCCGCGCAACAAAAATTCGGAAGAGAGGAAGGACAATACGCCCACGGGAAATGCTACGGTGGTTCAGTGTCGGGATTATTATCGGAGGAATCGCCTTCTCTGCACTGACAGTTTTTGGCGATGAGGAGTTCGATAAGCAGTGTGCTCGAGTCATTAACGTGGAGCGCAAGATCGCCTGTGGCGATCAGTCCTTCCTCGTCATCGTGCAAAACATTTGCGGCCACGCTATCCAAATCAGCACCTGTGTACAGAGAGTTGACCAGTCCTGGGATTGCGGCTTAGAGCGAAGTGTTCAACCTGAACAAAAGGTAGGCCGCTGGATATGCGAAGGCACAGGAGAGTACAGGGTGTTAGGCTGTAGTCGAGACAATCCAGAATATAAAGCCGCTCCTCAATGAGCACCCTCATCATGAACTTTAGAGAATCAGGATTTCACCATGCCCTTCAAACTTGGCGTTGACGTTGGCGGGACATTTACTGATCTTCTCCTCTTTGATGAAACCTCTGGCCGTCAAGTGCGAGCCAAAACTCCTTCAACGCCCGCCGATCCTTCCATCGGCGTCTTAACGGGCATTGATAAAGTTTGCCGCCTGGCAGGGATTTCTCCTGCGGAGATTTCTCACATCATGCACGGCACCACTGTGGCCACCAACGCCGTGCTGGAAGGGAAAGGCGCAACCGTTGGCTTGATTACCACAGAAGGATTCAAGCAGCTCCTTCATCTCGCACGCTCCTGGACGCCAGGTCCTCTGGCTGGGTGGATCATCATGGTCAAACCCGATCCGCCAGCTGCCCTTGAACATACGCGGGAGGCAAGGGAACGCATTGCCACCAATGGTGATATTGTCAAACCACTTGATGAAGAGCACTTGCGGAAAGACCTGCAGGAGCTTGTCTCTCACGGCGTTGAAGCTGTCACGGTGTCGTTGATTAATTCCTACGCGAATCCGGTGCATGAAAAGCGTGTGAAGGCGATCGCGCAAGAGATGTTTCCGGCGCTTCCTGTCACCGCTTCAGCGGAAGTGCTGCCGGAATTTCGCGAATACGAGCGCGCCTTGACCGCGGTCATGAATTCCTACGTCCGACCAAAGGTTGCGCTGTATATGAAGAGTTTTGCGGAGCAGCTTGCGTCACATGGCCTTCAGGCCGAAGTCAACATTCTCCGCTCAGACGCCGGGCTCATGACGCTACGCATGGCGCAGGAACGGCCAGTGTACGCCGTGATGTCCGGTCCAGCGGGCGGCGTGGCCGGTGCGTTAGTGATCGCCGTCAAGGCCGGGTTCCCAAACATTTTAACCTTAGACATGGGCGGCACCTCCACAGATGTAGCGCTCTGTCAGGACGGCATGCAAACCATCGCGCGGGAAACTATGCTCGGGTATTTTCCTATTAAAGTGCCGTCGGTAGACGTCCGCAGCATTGGCGCCGGCGGCGGGTCGATTGCGCATGTGCCGGAGATCACCAACGCTTTACGCGTTGGACCGCAGAGCGCGGGCGCTGAGCCCGGCCCTGCTTGTTACGGCCAAGGCGGAACCGAAGCCACCGTGACTGACGCGAATGTCGTGCTTGGCCATCTTCCCCCGCGCCTGCTGGGGGGTGAGATGCAATTAGACGCAGAAGCGGCGAAAGTCGCCGTCGAGCGCATCGGCCGTAAACTTGGTCTTGACGTGTATCGCGCGGCGCAAGGCATTCTCGATATTGTCAATGAAAACATGCACGGCGCGCTGCGTCTGGTGTCTGTGCAACGCGGCTATGATCCGCGCAACTTTGCCCTGGTGGCGTTTGGCGGGGCGGGACCATTACACGCGAACGCTGTGGCGAAGCTCATCGGTTCGTTTCCAGTCATTGTTCCGCCAGCGCCTGGCATTCTGTGCGCGACTGGCGATGTGTGTTGCGATTTCCGCGAAGAATTCACCCGCACCGTGTTGCGGACGCTGGACCACATTTCCCCACAGGAAGTCACAAAAATTTTTCAAGAACTCGGTGAAGAAGCAGCAGGGTGGCTTGAACGAGAAGGCATTCCCCGCAGTCAGCAGCAGATCTTCTACAACGCCGACATGCGCTACTTTCGGCAAGGCTACGAGCTTCCGATCGCCGTTACCCTTCAAGAACTTCAGGAACAAGGGGCCGATGCGCTTGCCAATAAATTTCACGCCTTACATGAGCAACTTTATCATTTTCGTTTAGAGGCAGTCTGTGAGATTGTCAATTTGCGCGCGGTGGCGTTAGGCAAAGGTGTTTCGCTTAACCTTCCTGAAGGAATACTTGATGATGCATCGCCAAAACATGCGGTAAGTGACGAACATCAGATTTATTTTGACGGGAAGTTTCTCTCAACGCTGATCTACGACCGCGCCAGGCTGCGTCCCGGCAACCGTATGAGCGGACCGGCGATCATCACAGAAATGGACTCGACAACCGTGGTGCTGCCAGGATTTACTGGGGAAGTAGATCGATACTTTAACATTTTGATTCGGCCAGGGAGATAACAATGAGTATCTTACAAGAAGCCGAAAAACTTCTTTCCGCTATGACACGAGCTGAAAAGGCGCAACTACTCCAATTAGTGGTGCGCGACTTAGGCGACGCTTTTCCAGGGATTGAAAGTGTTCCTGACGTGTGCGGTGGGGCTGCTTGTATCGTCCGTACCCGGATTCCGGTTTGGGTGCTGGAACAGTATCGCCGGCAGGGAGCAAGCGACGCCGATTTACTCCGCGCCTATCCCACTCTTCGTGCAGAAGATTTAGCGAACGCTTGGGCCTATGTTCGCGCGCATCGGAGTGAGATTGAACAGCAAATACAGGAAAATGAGGCAGCCTAGCATATGGCGCGGTTGTATGCGGATGAGAACTTCCCGTATCCCGTTGTCTTAGAACTCCGTCGTTTAGGACATGATGTGCTGACCATGCAAGAAGCCGGTCAGGCAGCAGCAGACGAGGTTGTACTCACGGAAGCAACCGAAAACAGCCGAACCGTGTTGACGCACAACCGCAAACACTTTATCCATCTCCACAATTCACACCCTCACCATGCGGGTATTATTGTGTGTACAATTGACCTGGACTTTGAGAGCGTAGCAGGCCGCATCCATGCAGCAATTGAGTCGCAGGGAGATCTATCTGGCCATCTTATCCGGGTGAATCGTCCTCAGAGGTAGGGTGCGCTTGCGCACCGTTTGTATCGTGTCTGCTTACTGATCGCTAAGGAGACCATCATGCGCGACGTGAAAATCGCTAAGATCCCGCAGATCGACGTAGATCCCGTGACCCTCGATATTATCGAGAGCGCGCTCAAGAACTACCGCTATGAAATGGACGCGGTGCTCTACCGCACCGCCATGTCGCCGGTGATCCGTGAGCAACATGACGAGTTTCCTATGATCTGCGACCCCAACGGCCGCATGATTGTCGGTCAGTTCGGATCGTACATCCGCGAGATGATGGAGAAATTCGACCGTCCGATTTATCCTGGCGACGTCATCCTGCTCAATGATCCTTACCTCTGCGGCGGCGCCATCTCTCACATTAATGACTTCCTGCTGCTCGTGCCGGTCTTCGAGAGCGATGAGTTGATCGGCTGGTGCTCGATGTTTGGTCATCAAATGGACGTGGGCGGTCCCCTCCCCGGCTCGTTCCCCACCAACGCCACCTCGATCTTTGGCGAAGGTCTGCGCATCCCTCCGGTCAAGCTGTTTAAAAAAGGCCAACTCAATGAGGACGTGCTGAATCTTATTTTGAACAATGTCCGCATTCCCGTCATGAACCGCTCCGACCTCATGGGCATTGTCGCCGGCTGCAAAACCGCCGAGCAGCGCGTGCTGGAACTGTGTCAGCGGTTTGGACGCGACACCTATCTCGCTGCGACGCAGGCGCTGCTGGAACGCACCTATCGCGCTATGAAGACGTTGATTCAACGCAATATCTCAACCGAGCCGCAATCGTTTGAGGACTATGTGGACGACGACGGCTTGGGCAACGGTCCGTTTAAGATGAAGCTCACCATCTGGCGCGAAGGGGAAAAAGCGATCTTCGACTGGACCGGCACCGATCCGCAAGCACTGGGACCCATTAATTTCTATCTGAATGAGGGCATGTTCAAAATGTTTATTGGCGTGTACCTCATCATGGTCTACGATCCGCAAATTCTCTTTAATGATGGGTTTTATGATTTAATCGAAGCGCGCATTCCTGACGGTTCGCTTCTCCATCCGCAATTCCCTGCCGCGCTTGGCTGCCGCACGCACGCGCTCGCGCGCCTCTTCGATGTCATGAGCGGGTGTCTGGGGCAGAAGAGCCCCGAGCTGACGACGGCGGCCGGCTACGGCACCAGCCCGCATTTGCTGTACAGTGGGACCGACAAGAACGGCCAGTTCTTCTTTATCATGGAGATTAGCTACGGCGGCATCCCGGGACGCCCGATCGGCGACGGCATGGACGGGCATTCGTGGTGGCCATTGTTTACTAACATCCCTACCGAGTATCTGGAAAGCTACTGTCCGATACGCGTCGATCGCTATGCTTCAGTCATGGATTCCGGCGGTGCTGGGCTCCATCGCGGCGGCAACGGCATTGACAAGTGGTATACGTTTCTGGAGCCGGGAGAGATCGCTATTCACGACGACCGCTGGCTCACACCGCCATGGGGCATTCTCGGCGGCAAGCCGGGCATGCGCTCGAAAAAGATTCTGCTTCGCAAAGACGGCAGCCGGGTCATCCTGCCGTCAAAGTGCGACCAGATCAAAGTCGAACCTGGCGATCAGTTAATTTTCCAGACCGCAGGCGGCGGCGGTTGGGGCGATCCGTTACAGCGCCCGGTAGAGAAGGTGCGGACGGATGTCCTGCGTGAGCTCGTTTCTCTTGAGAAGGCGCGGAAGGATTATGGCGTGGTGATCGATCCGCACACCTTACAGGTGGATGAGGCCGCAACCGCCGCGTTGCGGGAAAAAATAGCCAGGGAGCGAGGACCGCAAAACACCTTTGACTTTGGACCCCCGCTGCCGGAATTACTTGCTCACTGTAAAGAAGAAACCGGCCTGGAGCCGCCCACGCCGCCGAAATTGCCGCCGCACTGGGCGACCAGTGGGGTGAAGAAAGAAGCAGCCTAAATTCATCATCGGCAGGAGACGGCCATGGGAAAACTTGATGACAAAATCGCATTGATTACTGGCTCCAGCAGCGGCATCGGTAAGGCAGTCGCCCTCGCTTTCGCCCGCGAAGGGGCGCATCTGGTCATCAACTATCCAAACCCCTCCCAAGAACAGAACGCCATGGAGGTGAAAAACGCTATCGCGGCGCTTGGCCGCCGTGTGATCGCCGTACAGGCAGATGTGTCACAAGAAGAGCAGGTGCGTGCGCTCGTCGCTGAAACTATGCGCATCTACGGCCGCATCGACATTCTGGTGAACAACGCCGGGATCGCTACGGTTTCGACGGTGGGCACTATGCCGGTGACCATGTGGGATGAGATGATCGCCACGAATTTGCGCAGCGTCTTTCTGTGCACGCACTTCGTCTTGCCCATTATGTACCAGCAAAACGCCGGCAAGATCATCAACACCGCCTCACAGCTGGCGTACAAAGGCGCGCCGGGCTTAAGCCACTACTGCGCGGCCAAAGCAGCGATTATTGCCTTCACTCGGTCACTCTCGTTAGAAATCGGCGCGCGCAACATCAACGCAAACTGTGTTGCTCCGGGCGCCACGGAAACGCCGATTCTCAGCGGTATGAGCAAAGAGGCGCTTGAGGCGATCCGTGCGAGCATTCCCAAAGGGCGGTTCGCCACGGTCGATGATATCGCTCCTACCTATGTGTTCCTGGCTTCGGACGAGGCGCGGCACTTTGTCGGCCAGTGCCTCAGCCCCAATGGCGGCGATGTCATGCTCTGAGGCGAGAGACCACGGCAGTTCTCAGGCGAGCGTGTCCTTACCTCCCCTCATGGCGCTCCTCTCATCGACCCTTTCTCTTCCTCGGCGCCAGAGAGGCCGCCATTCTCAAGCGGATAGACGCGCGCCCCGGCCAGGCTAGCGGCGACCTGCTGCGCCACTAAGTCGTAGAAGGTGCGGTAGTCAGCATCGAGAACTTTGCGCGGGCTGATCGCCGCCACCAGCAACGCAGCGGGCAGCGTCTGACCTGGCAGGGTGATCGGCAGCACCAAGGCCGCGTGCGGCGATACGGGCTTTCGTCAGCAAGTGTCTCCCGTTCTTCAGGTAAGGCGCTTTCAGGCACTGGCACTTCCTTACAATAGAGGCAGGATTCCTCACGTGCGCCTGCGCAGTTCGCGCGGCAACTCCTCGGTTGAGACGGAGAACGGGTTCTCCTGGAGGATGCCGCCGATAATGGCCGCCGGATGGGTGCGCAGCACGTTGATCATGGAACTAAAGCCAAACTTGGCGTAGTCGTACGTTCACAGGATCGTGGCGGCGTACTTCGGCGTCAGCGCATTCAGGCGAGCGCAATACTCCGCTAAATCAGACACACCGGGCACGTCGAGCAAGGCCCATCCCATATTAGCGACCCAACGAGTGAAGGAGAATTCTTGTTGTTGACTCCCTGTCAGCGCCTCTTCCACCAGGGCAAGCATAGCGTACTGGTCGAAATAGCCGGGACGCAAATGGGCAACCTCCCAGCTGCGGACCTCGAGTTGGCCAGCGGCTTGGGCGGTGGCGACATCAATGCCGAATTCTTCCAGGCGTCGGAAGTGATCACGCCGGTCGCGCTCGTCAATGATATGGAAAGCCTTATCGCCTTTGGAAAAACCTGCGCTGATGAAAGAGCGCAGAAGTTTATATTCTTCATCCTTACTATTGTAGAAAATACAGACGTGACGATACTGCTCAAGGGACGTCCCGGCCGCCCCCACAGCTCCTGTAACAATCTCAGACATGAGATTCTTCCTCATCAAACGCCATACTCTCTGCTTGGCAAGAGTAGGAAAAAACTACTTTTCAAATTTCCGGTCATTCCATGCCCCTACGGTTTGCCTTTTTTATCTTTCTACCAATTAGAGGTCTATGCAAGTGAGTCTGGCCGGGCAGAAAAAGATGTCCACTTCATCTGTACACATTGGTAGTTCACCCATTGATTCTGATGAGTACGACGGCTGATTCTCAGAGGAGATTGCTTCGCCGCGCTTGCACTGACAGCGTGGACTGTCAGTGCAAGGAGCCCTTCGGTTACGCGCAGGATAAACTCCGCGACGAAGCCCTCCGTGTCCCTCACAACTAATGCGTCGGGCCATTACGACATCGCGACTCTCACTTTGGACCATGACCAAAGCAACAACTCTCTTGTTTCACGGCGCCAATCCGGATAGGTTCACGCGCAATGTCACAATCCGCTCCATCATTAGCGTCATCCTTCGTCTCGCCCTCGGTGAACACGGTTCCCGAGAAACTGTTTACCCGTGACTTTTTATTGCTCTGCGTGAGTAACTTTCTGTTCTCAGCAAGCATGTTTCAACTGTTCGCCGTTCTCCCGCTCTTTGTCGTACAAGAGCTGCATGGCGCACAGTCACAGGTCGGTTTAGTCATGGGGATTTTCGCAGTGTCCGCTGTGCTCTCTCGCCCTGCGTCCGGTCGCATCGTCGAGGTGTGGAATCGCAAAGCGGGGTTGAGTCTTGGCGCGCTCATCTACTTCATCGCCCCAGCGCTCTACACCCAGGTCACTTCCGTCTCCGCCATGCTTGGCTTGCGCTTTTTTCACGGCATCGGCATCGCCATTTACACGACTGCGGGCGCCGTACTGGCTGCGGATTTTTGTCCACCGGCCCGGCGTGGTGAAGGCATGGGGTATTATGGCATGGCCATGATGCTCGCCATGACTATTAGCCCTGCGTTTGGCGCCGCCATGGTTCCCCATATGGGATTTCACGGTTTGTTCTGGCTCTCATCGCTCTTGGCGGGTGTAAGCCTCATCCTCGCCAGACTGCTCCACGAACCGGCGCGCGAACAGACACACGCCTTGACTACCGGCGAGCATCCACCGCTGTTTAGCCGCGCGGCGCTATTTCCGGGATTCGTGGCGATGTGCATGACAATAACATTCGGTTCTATTGTATCGTTTTTACCGCTCCTCGTGCAGGAGTTGCATCTCGGGAATCCAGGGATGTACTTCACCATCTATTCCATCGTCGTGCTTTTCTCACGTCCAATCTCAGGAAAATTATCGGACCGGCTCGGCCGTGTGGCGATCATCATCCCTGGCATGGGTTTGATCACTGCCTCTATGCTGACGTTGGCGCATGCAACGTCTTTATTTGGTTTCACCTGTTCCGCCATTCTCCAGGGCCTTGGGTTCGGCGGCGTACAACCTGCGCTCATGGCGTTAGTCGTTGACCGCTCAACGCTGCGTGATCGCGGTCCGGCGCTAGCGACGCTCATGGGCGCGTTCGACGTCGGCGTTGGACTCAGCGCCATCGTGCTCGGTCAGGTGCTTGAATATACGAACTTCACCGTCATGTATACCTGCGCAGCTAGCGTTGCGCTTATTGGCGGCGGGGTATTTGCGTTGAGTACACTACGCCTCTTCCAACCCAGCCGCCCCCCATACTGAGACGAGCGCGCTCTTGAGGTCTGAACGCTGCACCGACTTAACCATGCCGCATCACATCGCCCTCGACGTGCCGGAGCGAGACGAGCTTCTTTCCGTCTCCCGCTAATGTTTTGGCATTGAGCCGTTTGATTCTCTTGGTCGTGTGCGGCAGCAGTTCAGCAAAGATGACAGAGGTAATCCCTTGAATACGCCGTTGTTGTTTTTGCGAAGGCGAACCAGTCTTTTTATACCGGGGGCCGTCAACAATCTTCATCGCGCCCATAAGAGCTCCCTTTCAATATTCACACGACGCCCTCTGCACGAAGCCGGTCCACGTATTCAGGCGTATAGCCAAGGAGCCCCGTGAGCACCTCGTAGGTATGTTCCCCTAACAGCGGGGGAGGCGCACTGGATGAAACTGGCGCTTCTGAGAGCTTGAGTGGTGACCCCACAAAGCGTACTTCGCCAGCGGTAGGATGAGGTACGGTCCAGACCATACTTCGTGCAAGGACTTGGGGATCGGTAAAGACCTGATCTAACGTCTGTACGGGACCACAGGGAACACCGGCGGCGGCGATCTTCCGGAGCCATACCGCAATCGAGTCCGTCGCAAAGATGTCTTGCAATCGGGCAATCAACTCCTCTCGATGCTGCACGCGTTGTGGGTTTGTGGCGAATCGTCCATCTCTGGCTAGCTCTGGATGCTGCAGCACTTCGCACAGATTGCGCCACTGCCCATCATTGCCTACTGCCAGACAAAAATAACCGTCTCGTGCGCGAAACGTCTGATAGGGCACGATGGTGGGATGCGCATTGCCAAAGCGTTGCGGCCGCTGGCCGGACATGAGATAGCTGCTCGCCACATTGGCCAACCAGGCAACCTGCGCATCCAGAAGCGCAATATCGACGGCCTGTCCACGACCGGTGCGTGAGCGCGCTAGCAGCGCGGCCTGGATAGCATTGGCGGCAAAGAGGCCCGCTGTAATATCCACGACAGCAACGCCTACTTTCATGGGCTCGCCCTCGGGCTCCCCGGTAATGCTCATCACCCCACCGCGCCCCTGGATGATAAAGTCGTATCCAGGCAGGTCTTTGTCTGGTCCAGTCTGGCCATAGCCAGTGATCGAACAGTAGACCAATCCAGGATGCAGCGGTTTGAGATCGTCATAGCCTAATCCCAGCGCCGCCAGTTCGCCCACTTTAAAATTCTCGACGAGCACATCGCTCATGCGCGCCAGTTGACGAATGATGTCTTGTCCGGCGGGCGTTTTCAGGTTCACAGTGAGGCTTTTCTTGTTGCGATTCGCACAGAGATAATACGCGCTTTCTCCGCCGACAAACGGCGGTCCCCACGTCCGGGTATCATCGCCTACGCCTGGGCGTTCAACTTTGATGACCTCAGCGCCAAGGTCGCCAAGCAGCATTGTACAGTATGGCCCCGCTAAGACGCGGGACAGATCAAGAATACGGAAACCTGCGAGAGGAGCGGTCATACAGGTTCATTATCAGTTGTAGGGCAAAAACTGTAGGAGCGAGGCTTCCTCTCTCGCTACGAGTGCTTCATTGACACCTGTGGCGGGAGAACGATACCCTCGCTGTCGCG
>DATLYA010000148.1:0-4660 GCA_035575235.1 Candidatus Methylomirabilota bacterium | reverse complement strand
TTATTAAAAACCAGGTTAGCAAGAGGAAGCGCCGATACTGCTAATTTTGACAAATCAATGGATTGACTGGCGTCTTCAATTTCAATTCCTACGACACGCTTGTTCTCAGCACAATCAAGAACAATGCCGGGAGCAACTTCTTCAGATTCCATGCTGACTCCATTGATAAGCTCAACGTACAACATGTCAGTCTCAGGAAAACAGCGAAAGGTCATGACTGTGAGTCTCTCCTACTCATTGTTTCATTACTTGTCTTCTTTCTCCTCGCCTTGTTCGACTGGAACGGATCTCTCGTGTTTCAGCTCGCTCTCTTCCTGCAGGTAATCAATCGTGCGGTGAATCTGCTGCCGCTCACGGTCAAGGAAGCGCGCGACCGCCGCAGCCAATCGTCGATCCACAAAATAATGCATGCTTACAGTCGGCTGGGGATCAAACCCGCGCAGCCGTTTAAAATCTCCCCCGGCGCCGGGTTCGAAACGAATGAAGTTGTTCTTAATGCAGTGATCAATAGCGGCATAGTAGCACACGTTAAAATGGAGATGCCGCATTTCCCGAAATGCTCCCCAATACCTGCCATAGAATACCCCGCTCTTTTGCACATTGAAGGTGCCGGCGATGATGTTGCCGCGGTAGCGGGCAACGACAAAACAGAGATTCGGCTTAAAACGCTGCGCCAGTAAATCAAAAAAACGCGGTTGCAGATACTGCCGTCCCCAGTAGAGCTTATCAATGTGCGTTTTGTACAGGGAAAACATGCGGGGAAACAGCTCGTCGGAAATGGCCTCGCCACTGAGGCAGTCAATTTCCACGCCCTGCTCCTTCATCTCGCGCATCTCTCGTTTGATCTGGTTGCGGCGCTTGGCGCGGAAGTGAGCAAGATAGTCCTCAAAGACGCGATACCCGTGATTGAGCCATTGATATTGTAACCCGACGCGTTTGAGATACCCGAGGTCTTCGAGGATCGCCGCCTCGTCTTCCAGACAAAAATTGACGTGCACGGACGAAAACTCATTCTCCCGGCAGACCTCCTGCAACGTCTGTCCCAGTACACGCACGAGCGTAGGACGATCGGCATCCGGAGCAGTCAGCAAGCGCACGCCTGTAGCCGGAGTGAAAGGCGCAGCCACGAGCATTTTGGGGTAATAGGAAATCCCCGCCCGTTCCGCTGCATCAGCCCACGAGTAATCAAAAACGAATTCCCCCATGCTATGCCCCTTGAGATACAAGGGGCAGGCAGCGATGAGCTTGCTCTTATCCCACACTGTTAAATGCTGAGGCTGCCACCCGGTTCGCGCGGTTGTGCACCGCGCTTCTTCCATACTGGCAAGCCATCCCCATTCTAAAAACGGCGAGCCGTCCCCCACCAACGCATCCCACTGCTCGCGCGCAACCTCGTGCATCCCACGGAGTACTTTGACTTGCAGCATGGTAGCGGGCATTATTGGCAGGCATTACAAGAGATGCAAGAGCAGGCGGGGCGGCGAGTGCGCTGCCCCGTTGCTTGTGCGCCACCTGTGCAGGAGACTTAAAGAAATTATCGTATGCAGCCTGGAACCATCGTCGCGTATCGCGAGCGCGGCCATCTGGCGCTCGGCATTATCGAGAAAGTTACTGTCCCTCCAGCGAAAGCCTATGTTGAGCTGATTGGAGAAGACGGCAAGAAATCCGTCCTCGCCCTCGACCGCGTCCTCTTTACCAGCGGCGCTACCCTCTCTCTTACCTTGCCGCTCCCTGAGCTGAAGAAACGCCTGCAGGAAACCCGCACTCAAGTCAGCGCCACGGCGCAGACAGTTGATCTCAAAGAGTTGTGGGAGCTGGTGCGTGAGGAAACAGACGCGGAGTTTTCGTGGGAAGAGTTGGCCGGCTATGCGCTCTCCTCCAGCGTGCATATGTTTGCGCGCCTTGGCGTGCTCGACGCCCTGCTCAGCCAAAACCTCTATTTTAAGGAGAAGAAAGCGGGGATCTTCACACCGCGCGATGAAGCGAGCATTGCGGACATTCTACGCCAGCAACACGTCGAACAAGAGCGCTTGCGTGAACAACAGGCGTTTTTGACCTGGGCAAAAGAACGGCTTGCCAATCCGGATGCACAGACGCCCATGCCGCCAGGGGCGGAACGTTACCTGGACCCGCTCAAAGGATTCGCTCTTAACGGTGATCTGTACGAAAAAAAGGCGTCTGCGCAAAAACTGATCGAAGAGCTTGGCTTTCGCGGCAAGGGGCATCCGTGGGAAGTCGCTTTTCAACTCTTGGTCGCCCTCGGCGTCTGGGAGGCGGATGAAGAGTTAAGCGTTCTCCGTTATCAGATTCCAACACGCTTTCCTGAGGAAGCCGTTACAGCGGCAGCCGCCATTCCAGAGTTTACGCCAGGACTTAGCGATTATCAGGATCTGACCTCGCTTGCCACGGTTACCATCGACGACGCGGACACGACCGAGATTGATGATGCATTGAGCGTCGATGAATACAACGGCGGCGCGCGTATTGGCATTCATATCACCGACGTAGGATTTTTCGTTCCTCCGGATAGTATCCTTGATAAAGTCGCGTTGACCCGCGGCACTACGGTCTATCTGCCGCGGGGGAAATTATCTATGCTGCCGCCAACTCTCAGCGAAGAAAAAGCCAGTCTCATCGCTGGACAACTGCGCCCGACGCTGAGTTTTTTCGTCACGGTTGATGAGCTGGGCAACGTGATCGCCGAGGACATTCAACGAGGGTTCATCAAGGTGGGGCGGCGGTTGTCCTATCCAGAGGCAGACACCCTCCTCCGCGGTGAAGGGACAGACTCTTTGGCCGCCATGCTGCGGCGTCTGAATCAGGTCGCGCAGGCCCGCAAGGCGTTGCGGATTTCCCACGGCGCCATTGTTATTGAAGGGGATGAGGTTAAAGTGAAAGTGACTGATGGGGTAATCACCGCCACGCTGCTTCCCAACGATTCTCCCTCACGCACCCTGGTCGGCGAATGTATGATTCTCGCCAACGAAATGGCGGCGCGCTATTGCCGCGACCACAATCTTCCCGCGCTGTACATCGCCCAGCCGCCGCCAGACGAACCAGTGCCTCCAGCTTCCTCATTCCCCTCGCCGCGAGTATACACCCACGCGGCCCGACGCCTTATGAAGCCATCGCAGCTGGGCACGACGCCGGCTCCGCACGCCGCCCTCGGACTCGAGGTCTACACCCAAGTCACCTCGCCGCTCCGGCGCTATCACGACCTCCAGATGCATCGTCAAATCAAGCATCACCTTGAGCATGGCGCACCGTTGTTCGATAGTGAACGACTCCAGGTGATCGCCGCTAGCGCGCAAGAATCGTCCTCCGCCGCAAAGCGCTGCGAGCGAGAAAGCACTCGCTATTGGTTGCTTCGTTTTCTGGAAACCCGCAAAGGGCAAACGGTTAGCGGCCATGTCATCCGTGAACATAATGGCCGCTCATTTATCGAGCTGGATGACACTCTACTGGTAGCCCCGATTACGACCTCGCCGCCGCTTCCCCTTGGCGCGGCAGTTCAGGTCGTGCTCAATCATGTAGACGCGCGTCGCGACGTGCTGAGCCTCCGGCTTGCCGAGGCGACATCGTAGAAACTACCCGAAAACCTTCCTTGACCATGCCAATCACCGTCTTGTCATTGCGAGCCCTTCGCCAAGCCTGTCCTGAGCGTAGCGCAGCGAAGCCGAAGGGCTCAAGAGAAACTCTGCGAAGCAATCTTTGCCCGCAGACAGAGATTGCTTCGTCACCTGCGGCCCCTCGCCATGACAGAATCCGACCACCAGGTCCTTTAGTGAAGATTAAAGACGCGGGCCGCGTTATCCCACAATAGTTTCCGTTTGGACTCCTGGGAGATCGGTTGCTTGAGCATGGCTTCGACGCCCCACGGGTAGGTGCCGTCAGGATGCGGATAATCACTATCCCAGGTGAAGTTCTCGTCACCGACTAATTCCACCGCCGCCTTCATCGTCGGCTCATCGCCGCGAAAGGCAACGCAGATATTACTCCGGAAGTATTCGGTGGGACGGCGCGTGAGGTACTCATGCTCGGCATTGCCGCTGAAGTTCCAATGCTGCTCCATCCGTTGCAGCCAATAAGGGGTCCACCCGCCGTCCGCCTCCACATGGATAACTTTCAGTTTGGGGAACTTCTCAAAAATTCCAAACCAAATCAGCCCCGCCATCGCCGCCATCGCCTCAAATGGATGCGACAGGATATGCCCGCTGGTGTGGGTCTCCATGCGATCGCCAAACGAGGGAACAGACGCGGACGCCGAGTCGTGGGTCGAGATGGGCTTTCCGAGCTTTTCGATTTCCGCCCACAGCGGCCAATAGTCCTCATGCCACAGCGTACGCCCCCGTACCGGGTTGGGCCGCATATAGTAACTGACGCAGCCATTCTGCGCCGCGCGTTGCGCTTCCTTGATCGCTTCCTCTACGTCCTGCATGGGCAATGCCGCTGCCCAGCGCAGCCGCTCCGGAGCCGCTGAGGTATATTCCGCCGCCCAGTTGTTGTAGGCGCGACAGCAGGCTGCCAGGAGTTTCGTGTCGCGGAACTCTCGCCCCAGCATTTGCCCGGCGAAGGTGGGATAGAGAACCTGCACGTCTACCCCTTGCTCATCCATATCCTCCAGGCGGCTTTGCGCACTGAAGCCGGTCTTGCGGGCGCG
>DATLYA010000147.1:0-29985 GCA_035575235.1 Candidatus Methylomirabilota bacterium | reverse complement strand
TGGCAATTTTGCCAATTGGTGCGTTCGCCAGAGTATCCAGCCCTGAATCAGGTCCCAATCCTGGTCATTTCGGCCACTTTCTCCGGGGTTGATGCGGCACAAATGACGGCGGATCTTGGCGCCAACGCCTTTTTGGCGGCGCCGTACAAGGCGTCAGTCCTGCAGACCACAGTCCGCAAGTTATTGCAGGGCGACAAACCGCCAGTCACTCTACAGGTTTTGATCGTTGAGGATAGCCTGACCCAGGCAACCCAACTCTGTTGTGCGTTCGAGCGCCGTGGATACATAGTTCACTGTGTGTCGACCGGCGCAATGGCGCTGGAATTATTCCGGCAACACGCTCCAGAGATCGTTATTCTTGACTACTATCTGCCGGATATGACCGGCGACCAACTGTTGCCCGACGTGAAACATCCAGGCTCGCAGGCCATTGCGGTGATCATCACCAGCGACACCAGCCCCGAGAACGCCACCCATTGCATTCTGCACGGCGCCGACAGCTACGTTCGCAAACCATTCGATCCGGTCTATCTCATCGATCTTTGCGAGAAAGCGCGACGGCAGCATGCGTTGCTCCGTATCAAAGAATTGCTAGAAGCGCGGACAAAAGAGCTCGAGCGGGAGCGAGCGGACTTTCTCGCCATGCTCACTCATGACATCAAAAACCCTCTCGGCGTCATTCTCGGCTGCACGGAGATTCTTATGGAGGAAGCGAAAGACCGCGCTTCTACAGAAGAGCTGCACTTTCTGCAACGCTTGCAGAGCAACGCCCTGCTGGTGCACTCGCTGGTCTCCAATTATCTGGACTATGCCCGCTCTGAATCAGGCAATTTGACGCTCAACAAACAGCCGCTTGATCTTGGCGCGCTCTTGCTGCGCGTTGTCCAACGGTATGAAGCAGAAGCGCACCGCCGCGAGATCACTCTCAATTTTAACCTCACGCAGGAGCTGTCGCCATTCGAGGGCGACCCGCTCGCTTTAGAGCGCGTCTTTACAAACCTGCTGCACAACGCCCTGAAGTTCACGCCGCAATCCGGCTGCGTCACATTGAGCGCTGAGCGCAGCAACTCCGAGGTCGCTGTGTCAGTGACTGACACCGGCTGCGGCATCGCTCTGGAAGAACTCCCACAGATCTTTCAGCGGTATCGTCGGACAGTCGCCAATCGCCACCAGGAGGGCACCGGGCTCGGGTTGTTCATTGTCAAGGCGCTTGTTGAAGCGCATGGCGGTAGAGTCGAGGTCGCCAGCATGCTTGGCCAGGGCAGTTGTTTCACCGTTTTCCTCCCGGCTCCGACCGCGCAACAGCAACAGCCTGATCTTGGAATGGGAGCTATCTGATAGGCAGACGTCCCCCGCTCTATTTTCTTGGTCGCCGCTACAAATGTTTCGCATTCTGGTTTAGAAGCAGGCGCGCTCCGCTTCATGGTCGGACAGGAGAGCATTGTTTTGGCGAACTCTTGACCTCACCCGGTGTGGCGAGCGAACCACCGCCGCGCAGCTTAGCGGCCGCGCCCTTCCGGCTTTTTCTTGGGCCGCCCGCCTTTGCTCTTCGTCCGTTGATATTCGTCCAACGCCCCTTTCGGGATCAAGACGACATGCTGAAAGCGAAGAGCGCGCAAGCGGCCGCGATTGACTGCATGCCAGATCGCTTGACGGCTCACGCCAAGAGCCGCTGCGGCTTGTCCCATTGTCATCACATCAGGAAGCGACACCTTGCCGCCGCCGGCTTTCTTCTTCGCCGTTGTCGCTCCAGTTTTTTTCTTTGCGCTTACCACCGCCATACTCGTTTATCCTTTCTCTCAGGTTTCCTCACGAGGACTTTTTCTAGACGACTTTCGTAACCATCATTGAGAAACGATAGGCGTTTTCGTAAAATTTTATTTTCTCACCACACCTCCTTTCAGCTTGCGAGTGTACAGTAGAAGGAGTTTTTGCCATAGTCAACCCCGGTCGTCAACCGAAGCGTTCTTGTTTGACAGAATACATACGGAGCGCGCATAGACGGAAAATAACAAAAAGTGAATTTTTGCCGACGCGAACATGGACGCGTTGCGCTCGATCGAAGGCGGGAGAGGAAATACGACGCCCGCCGCGCCGGCGTCTGCGGCTCTGCCGCAGACGCCAGGGAAGAAGAGGCGCGCTCTAATCTCGCCTGTGGATTAACGCTCTTCATTGACGCTCATTTTGCTAAATCAAATCACAGCACATGCGTACACGGTCCGCTGTACCCCTTGAGGAGGGTCCTGCTGAGCTCTTCGGCTGCGCTCAGGATCAACGCCGCGCAGCCTCTGACCGTTGAGCCCCTGCGCTGTGCTCAGGGTGACACGTGCGTGCGCCAATCTCGTGTGGTCTGATTGAGCGTCGTGATCTGGATATGCGCCCCCGTCGGCGCTTCGCACGGAGCTGGCAGTCTCCACGCCTTGGACGCAGGCCGCCAGTTCAGAGACCACGGGCGCAAGGGTGCGGTCGCGCTCCCCCCGTCGGACGGCGGTTGCCTAAAGACGTTTGACTTTGCGTCAGTTCTCATCTCATAATCGGATGTAGCTATGGCAATGAACGCTCGTTTCCCTGCACGTAATCTCAGGCCGAAGTGTTTTTTTCTTCCTTGCCTGCTGCAGTTCACGGTTGCCGCGCTGCTCGGCGGCGTCTGGTCAGCGTTCGCCACGACGGCGCTCGAACAAACTTTTCCCGATTTAGTGCATCGCGCCGAAGTCATCGCCATTGGCACGGTCACGAGCGTCACCGAGCGGTGGGACGCTCAACGCGGCGCGCCCTTTACGGATGTCACATTCGCCAATCTCACGATGCTGAAAGGCGACGTCAATGATGCAACCATGACGCTTGAATTCTTGGGAGGACATACTCCCGAGGGAACGCTCATATCGGTGTCAGGCGTTCCGCAATTCACCGTAGGCGAGAAGAACGTTATTTTCTGTGCGGGCAACCACAAAGACTTCTGTCCGCTTGTTGGCGTCTGGCAGGGGCGACTGCGCGTCCGTTTTGATCTACAGCGTAGAGAAGAAACAATTAGCGACAACTTTCACACGCCTATTACTGGCGTCCAGAATGGGATTTTGCAGAAACTGACTCCGGGAACTCCCCAGCAGCCAGCGCTTTCTTTATCGGCGCTGCGTGAGCTCATCGCCCAAGAGTTGCAGGCGCCTTATGACCACTTTCCTTCACGCTGAGAAACGACTCGCCTCTCGCGGCGGCTTACTGGCGGTTCTTCCTTTCCTCCTCTTAGAGACGCTTGGTGTCGCCTCGTCTGTCCACGCCTTTGCGCGAACGATGCTTTCTAGCGGAGCAGTGGTTTATTGGGGAGAGGGACAAGTCGGGCTAAATCTTCGTTTTGGTTGTCCGGATCTTCCGCTATCGACGTGGGGCCCCTGTTGGGATGACGCAGCGGCAGACGCTCTTCATCAATGGAATGTCGCCGCGGTCAAATTTCGCTTTGCCTATTCAGTTCCCGCACCACCTACAGATCCCTGTGCCCATACTGACCGCGTCAATACCGCGACGTTCGCGTCGAGCATCTGCGGAATGGGCTTCGGTTCGGCTCTAGCGGTGACTTTCGTAGTGAGCAATAGCACGACCGGCGAATTAATAGACGCCGACACCCTTGTTGATTCATCCCGCCGCTGGTCAACCTATGAGGGAGCCCTCCAAAGAGATCCTTCCACCGGAGCAGTAAGCGTTTATGATTTTCATCGCGTGGTCATGCATGAGTTTGGCCATACCTTAGGGCTCGGCCATCCAGACACCGCTGGTCAGACGGTCTTCGCCCTGATGAACAGTCGGATCAGCGACCTTGATAGCCTCCAAACAGACGATATTGCCGGCGTCAACGCCATCTATCCGGCGCAAGAACCTCCCAGTGACGCCTCTTTGGAAAATCCCCAGCCTGGAGACTTTGTCAGCGGGGTTAACCTTATCTCAGGCTGGGCCTGCGCTGCTCAACAAATCGAGATCCAGATCGATAACTTCCCCCCGCAACTAGCGGCCTATGGCACGCCGCGCGCCGACACCCTGCCCGTATGTGGCGATGCCAATAATGGCTTTGGTTTCCTCATCAACTGGGCGAATTTGGGGGATGGCGTGCACCTCATCATAGCGCGCAAAGATGGGATCGAATTTGCTCGACGGACCTTTATTGTCACCACGCTCGGCACAGACTTTCTGCGAGGGGCAAGAGGCCGCTACCTCCTTCCTAACTTTAACGGCCAGAATCTGGTCATTGAATGGAAAGAAAGCCTGCAGAATTTCGTGATTATCGATCGACAATAGCATACGGAGAGGGCGGGATTTGAACCCGCGGTACGGTTATTAGCCGTACACTCGCTTAGCAGGCGAGCGCCTTCGACCACTCGGCCACCTCTCCGCAACAGGTCGACATGGGGTTTTGATATTATCGTTTCTTCTTCCCCCGCGCAACGATAACGCAGTCGCGGGTGCATGACGAAATCTCGGCCGCTGCGTAGAACACCGTAAATACGGAATGGCTTCATGAACCGCCCCGACAGCCGATGGACACTAACCAGCACCTTGGTCTATATCCGCCACTGCTCTTCTCTTCGCTAACCTTCTAGAAACTTCCTCTCCGACAGCTACCCGCGTTTCGGTCCCTCTTTTCCCTCGAGTCTACCGTTGCCCATTGACAAATGAAATTGAAAATGATTTTCAATTTCACTCTAAAGCCAGGAAGGAGGACTCGAGTATGAGATGGGCGAAGAGGTGATTTGACGGATTGGTTTAATATCCGCGCAGGAGCCGTGCTGGCGCCGCTTGGCCGCTTTCATCCTCGTCACAATAATAATCTGTGGAACCTCCCGCGTCGTTCTCTCGTAGACCGTGGGGTTTCAGTTCTTCCTTCCCAGGCCGCCTGGGATGAGCTCGGTTTTGGTTTCGTCGGTAAAGCGCCAGGGGGACAAGAGGGCGCGCTCGATTATCAGTTCTCTGTTGTCAATGGCGTTGGTCTGGATGCCGAGCTAGAAGGGCTCCTCTGGCTTTTGACCCCCGCTGACGCTGCCTCTTTCTCCAGTTATGAGGAGGAGGCCGCAGCTTTTGTACTATGATATTCAGAATACCTTCGCACTTCTTCGGCGCTGTCGCTTTGCTAGTCGCGGCGTTCTTTACGATAATGACTCCTGCGTGGAGCAAAGTCTTGCGCTCACGCGAGGAAGCGCTGGCGCTCGCATTCCCTGGCGCTGAGCGGGTGGAGAATCGCTTGTTTACCCTTACGGATGAAGAAGCGAAGCAAGCGGCAACGCTTTCATCAACCCAAACAGCGTCGCAGCAAGTGACGCTGTACGTTGGTTACCAGGGTGGCGAGCCCCTCGGGTACGCTTTCCTTGATACACGCAACGTGCGGACTCTGCCAGGCGCGTTTCTCGTGGTCATTTCTCCAGCAGGCGCCGTGCAAAAGGTTATGGTGCTGGCGTTTCATGAGCCAGAAGAGTATCTCCCGCCGGAGCGGTGGCTGCGACAATTTGAGCAACAGCCGCTTGGTCCAGAGCTGCAACTCCATCGCAGCATCCACGGCATTGCCGGTGCGACATTGTCTTCTCAAGCTGTGACAAACGCCGTGCGCTACTCGCTCGCCCTGTTCCATATCTTGATCCAGGAAAGACGCTAATCGACATGCGCTTTGTCATCACCGGGGAATGGTCGAAAAATCGGCTCCTGCAACTCATTATTCTCTGCTTTCTCGTCTACGTGGCCGTGCTCTGGCTGACCAATGCACTCTTGTATTTTCACAAGATGGGCCTCACGTACACGTCAGTAACCGAATACTATCTTGGCTCTGAAGAAAAATTCCTCCCGCCGCGCAGCTATCAAGGCATGCTGGAAATCACCCATTTCCATCTCTTTGCGATGGGCATCTTACTGTTAACGCTCACGCATTTGATGTTGTTTGTGCCGCTACGACCCGAGATAAAACCGTGGTTCGTCGTGATTCCATTCACCGCGGCGTTGTGTGACGAGGGCGGCGGGTGGCTGGTGCGCTTCGTCCACCCCCTGTTCGCCTATGTGAAAATCGCGGGATTCTTCACGCTGGAAACGAGTCTGGCGCTTTTAATTCTCATCAGTCTCTGGGCGCTCTTCACCGGCTCACAAGACACGTACCGCAACGGCGCCACTCCTTCCTCATGCGCGAAAGCACAGCAGCCGCAAAAATAACCGTGAGCGCACGCTCCCGGTACAGCGTGCGGCTGTCCCACGCCCTTCTCGTCGGTCTTTTATACGTTTTGCCCCCAAACCAGGCGATCAGCTGCACGAGCGATGGCCGCTATGTCATGGGTACAGTGTTGGAGATCACTATTTGTGATCGCTTGCCCGCGCTGTCGCAGCCGCTGATCAACGCAGCGCTTGCTTCTGCGGTGAGGTTAGACACGCAGCTTTCCACTTTTTTGCCGGAGAGTGCGGTCAGCCGTTTGAACGCTAAGGCGGGTCACGACACAGTCTTGGCGCCGCCGGAGCTCATTGACCTGCTGCAGATATCGCAACGCTATTGGCGGCTGACCCACGAAACGTTTGACATCACTGTTGGTCCATTGATGAAACTTTGGGCCCAAGCAGGGAGAACAAATACGCTTCCTGCAGACGCCGCACTGCGCCACGTGCGCAATAGCGTTGGGGGCGGCGCGATACAGTTTTTTCCCGGAAATCGCGTGGCGTTGCCGCGCGCCGGTATGGCCGTGGATCTTGGCGGGATCGGCAAAGGGTATGCGCTCGATCGCCTGGTCGGCATGCTCAAAGCACAAGGGATTAAAAGCGCCTTGTTGGATTTCGGCCAGAGCAGCATGTGGGCGCTCGGCGCGCCGCCTGATGCGCCACGATGGCGGCTGCTAGTACAATGGCCTGATGGACAAAATGTGGGGATTCTTTCTCTGCGGGATCAGGCGCTTTCAATTTCCGCCAGTTTTGCGCAACGTTTCCTCATCCAAGGGCAAGCATATGGCCATATTATTGATCCCCGCAGCGGCGCACCACTCACTCGCAATCTCCTGGCGTGCGTGATTGCTCCAGAGGCAACACTTGCGGAAGCGCTCAGTAAAGCGTTGTTAATCCTGGGAGAGCGAGAGGGCATCGCGCTGCTGGAGCAACTCCCAGGCGTCGAGGGGTTCCTGAGTGAAGCCGATGGGCGACGGTGGACAACCTCTGAGTGGAACAGTGCAACATTATTTGAAGCAGCTCAGGCCAGAAAGGGAGAATCATCAGCCTCAACTCCGTCCAGGGCGCCAGTTGCGCACTGAATACGATCGACTTTGAAGCTGGCCTGGCCTTTACCTTCTTTCTGACGAATGCGCGAATGGACGCCTGCAATCGCAAGGCTACCAGCGATGGGGCTCGCGCTCTCATCATTGTTCTCCTCGCGTGCGCCGGTTTCATTGACGGTGCGCGGTCGCCCATATACCGTCAGGCGAACGAAAAACAGGGAGGACAGTATGTCGCAGCGCACCACTCCGCCATTCCGCGCCGATGTTGTCGGCAGTCTGTTGCGCCCGCCTGCGCTGCTGGCGGCGCGGGAGCAATACAAAAAGGGCGAAATCACCGCAGCAGCTTTACGCAAGCTCGAGGACGACGCCATCCGCGACGCCGTCAAGTTGCAGGAGGACGTGGGCCTGCAGGTCGCGACCGACGGCGAGTTCCGCCGCGAGCTGTGGCATATGGATTTCCTCTCCAAGTTTGTGAACGCCGAGGTGTACGAAGCAGGGATCAAGATCAAATTCCATTCCGAACAGGGCGACATCGACTTCACGCCTCCCGGCATCCGTGTGGTCGGCAAGCTGTCGCGTCCCGAGGGCGGCATCTTCGTCACGGATTTCGCGTACTTGAAATCCGTGACAAAAGTCACGCCCAAGCAGACTATTCCATCCCCAACTAACATGCATTTTCGCGGCGGACGCAAGGCGATTGACGCGACGGCTTATCCGGATCTCGACGAATTTTATGCTGACCTCGCGCGCCTCTACCGCGAGGAAATCGACGGTTTTGTCCGGGCGGGATGCACGTATCTGCAGATTGACGATGTCAATTTCGCATATATGTGCGATCCAAAGCTCAGGGCGGACGTCCGTACGAATATCAATGAGGAGCCGGAGCAGCTCGTGCATACTTACGCCAGATTAATCAACGAATCGATCGCGAGCCGTCCCCAGGACATGGTAGTGTGCGTGCATATGTGCCGCGGCAACGCCTTTTCGACGTGGCTGGCGGAAGGCGGGTACGATCCTGTCGCCGAGGTAATTTTTAACGAAATCAGGGTTGACGGTTTCTTCCTCGAATACGATACGCCGCGCGCCGGCGGCTTCACGCCGCTGCGCTTCGCGCCCAAAGGCAAGATAGTCGTGTTAGGCCTCGTCACCACCAAGCACGGTCGCCTCGAACAGAAGGACGAGCTGAAGCGGCGTATCGATGAAGCCGCCAAGTACGCGCCGTTGGAGCAGCTGGCCTTATCGCCACAATGTGGATTCGCGAGCGGCGCTGCGGGCAACAAGCTGTCGTACGATGAGCAGCGGGCCAAGCTTGAGCTCATCGTCCAGACCGCCTATGAGGTGTGGGGCTAAATCGGGCCATAGAAGATTAGCGCACTGAAGAGAGGCGATCCTGGGGATCGCCCGCCACAGGAAAAACGCTGGAGATGAAGGAAGGGAGTTTTGTTCCCGACTCCTGCGATCCCGCTGCCGCCCCGAGAGAGGCCGACAGAGAGGGAGCGGCGCTCGCACTTCCCACGGCGGCATGACGTCCGCCGTCAACGCCGCTTGCGACGGTCCTGGACGTGGCGGCCAGAAGCCTTCTCCGTCACTCCGGCGAGAACTCATTGACCTTGCAGTGAACCCGACATTGCGCTATACGGCATAAAGTTCCACATTATGGAACACAGGCTATGGTCAGATGATAACGCAAAAGGCCAAAGATTCTCCATATCGTGTGCAAGTGATCGATCGCGTTTTGCACGTTCTGGAAATTCTTGCGAACGTTGAGTCGGCATTGACGCTCGTCGAACTTTCCAAGCAACTTGGCTTGCCGAAGAGCACCGTGTTGCGTCTTCTGATGGTTTTAGAGGGTCACCGATTTGTGGAAAAAGATGCGCAGAACGGCGTCTACCGGCTTGGATTGAGACTGTTTGAGCTGGGAAGCAAAGCACTCGCTCAATTCAGCCTCAGTGACCGCGCCAAACCTTATCTGGAGCGGTTGGTGTTTACCACTGGGGAGACGGCTTTTGTCTGCGTATTGGACGACGGCGAGGTCCTCTCATTGGCGCGGGTGGAGTCTCCCCGTACTGTGCGGATTCCTTCGACTGTCGGCTGGCGCGCTCCAGTCCACTGCACCGCCGTAGGAAAAGCCCTGCTGGCGTTTTTGCCAGAGCCCGACCTCAAGGCGCTGGTCAAGAAGCGTAAACTTCATGCCTATACTCCCAACACGATTACTTCGCTGCCCCGCTTGCGGAGTGAATTGCAACTGGTGTGTGAGCGCGGCTATGCGGTCGATCATGAGGAAATGGAGGAAGGGTTGAAATGCATTGCCGCGCCGGTCCGAGAGCATTCTGGCAAAGTTGTCGCCTCGCTGGGCATTCTCAGTCCGGCTTTTCGTCTTCCTGATAAGAAAATCCCCCTCTTGGCGAGCTCAGTTATGAACGAGGCGAACGAGTTATCCGTGGAGCTTGGTTATCACGCCGAGCCTGAGACTGCTCGGCAGCGCGCCTGAAGCTGAACTTTCAGCGGATGGTGAGAAAAAAGGAGGGAACGTTATGCACCTATCACAGCAGGAACATAGGGTGAATCTTTCGTGGCCCGGAGAAGGCGTGACCCGTGTGCCTTATCAAGTGTTTTTTGATCCTGCGATCTATAAGCTGGAACAAGAGCGGGTCTTTCGCGGGCCGGTATGGAACTATGTCGGCCTGGAGGCGGAACTGCCTCATCCAGGAGATTTCAAAGCCACTTTTGTTGGCGACACGCCAGTTGTGGTGTCTCGTGATCAAGAGGGCTCGCTCCACGCCTTTGTCAACCGCTGCGCCCACCGCGGAGCGCTCGTCTGTCGCGAGTTACGCGGGAACCGCGCCACCCACGTGTGTGTTTACCACCAATGGAGCTACGATTTAAAAGGGAATTTAATCGGCGTCCCCTTTCGTAAAGGGATCGACGGCAAAGGCGGATACGCCGCCGATTTCTCCCCTGTTCAGCACTCTCTGCATAAGCTCAAAGTGGCTGCCTATAGGGGGCTGCTCTTTGTCTCATTTGTCGAAAATGTTGAATCGTTGGATGAGTATATCGGACCAACGATGCGGCCCTGGTTAGACAAGGTCTTTCACCGTCCTGTCCGCGTGTTGGGGTACGCGCGCCAATTGATCAATGGGAACTGGAAACTCTACGCTGAGAACGTCCGCGACCCGTACCACGGGAGCCTCTTGCATTTGTTTTCCGCCACCTTTGGCTTAGCCCGTTCGTCACAGAGCGGCGGCACGCTGATGGATGAAATTGGTCGGCACGACATCCTTCATGCTCACCGGCGTACCGAAGCGCAGGAGACGGCGGCGTACACGAATGAAAACCTGCGGAGTTATCAGGCAAAGTACTCCCTCACCGATCCCTCCCTCTTGAAAGCGAGGCCAGAATTTCAGGATGATATCACGACTTCCATTCACACGATCTTTCCCTGCTTGGTGGTTCAGCGTATCTCGAATACTCTTGCCGCCCGTCAGTTCTTGCCTAAAGGGCCTGACAGGTTTGAGTTAATCTTCACCCTGTTCGGGTATGAGGATGACGATGAGGAGATGCGGAACATTCGCCTCAAGCAGGCCAATTTGGTCGGCCCTGCTGGATTTATTTCCTTAGAAGACGGTCACGCCATTGAGCTCGTGCAACAAGCTATTGTTCGTGACAAAGAGGCCTGCTCGTTTATCGAGTTCGGCGGAAGGGACGTGGCCAGTCAAGATAATTTGGTGACAGAAACCGCAATCCGGGGGTTCTGGCAGTATTATCGTCGGCTTATGGGCTTTAACTGATCTCAGCATGGAGGACGGAGTCATGCAAAACCGCGAGTTACGCGATACAGTCGAAGAACTGCTCCACGCCTATGTGCAATGTATTGATGACGATCGGTTAGAAGAATGGCCGGGGTTTTTTACCGAAGACTGCGTATACCAAATTGTGCCGCGGGAGAACGCCAGTCAGGGGCTGCCGATCGCCATTATGTATTGCGACAGTCGGGGAATGTTACAAGACCGGGTCGTGGCGCACCGGAAAGCAAACCTCTTTGCCCCTCATATCTATAGACACCTGGTAAGCGCACTACGGATCACCGACCAGAACAACGGCGTAGCGACTATGCAATCTAATTACGCCGTTTTTCGCACTTCACTTGATCCCGTGCATTACGGTGCGACCGAGGTCTACAGCGTCGGCGAGTACCGAGACAAAGTCGTGGTTGTTGATGGCGTCGCCAAGTTCAAAGAAAAGACGGTGATCGTGGATACGAGCCGAATCCAGTCGCTTTTAGTAACGCCGCTCTAAGGAGGGAGGAGGGACTGAACCACGTCGCGGCACCGGTCTGAGTCGAACGAATGGGACCGCGCAGCGCCGGGGGATTTGCGTCAAGGACGGTGCCGCTCTCATATGTCTCACACGCACGGAGGGCGTTTCTTCCGACGCCAACGCCCTTTATACAAGAGACTGCAGTTCATTGATCAAGAGTGAACTGGCAACGCCGGTAAAGGAGGACAACCATGGCGCAAGATCTCGAATCGCGAGTGCAGGCATTAGAGCACGCTGTGCAGAATCTCACGGACCAGGAGGCGGTGCGCGTGCTGCGGCATCGCTATCATGAGTGCATTAACGAGGGGAAATATACGGAGATCCCTGATCTGTTTGTCGAGAATGGGACGCTGGATTTTGGCTATCTCGGAAAAGCTAATGGACGCGCCGAGTTGACGAAATTCTTCGCGGGCGTCTCGAATCTGCTTTCATTCGTGAAGCAATTCATTCACAATCACATGGTGCAGGTGCAAGGCGACACTGGAACTGGACTGAGTTATCTGGAGGCTAAATCGGTCTCGAAAGGAGAAAGCTATCTGGTCGCCGCCCGGTACGATGATGAGTATGTCAAGCAGAACGGACAGTGGAAGTTTAAGAGCATGAAACTCACGCCGTACTTCACCGTGCCGTTGCGCGAGGGTTGGGCGCAGGAGGATCGGTTAAAGATGGGGCGGTAGATCAATGACGACTTGGGAAGTGCGGAGCGCGGATTAGTTTTCTGCCCGGTACAGATCGATCTCCTCTCCCCTATCGAGGCAATGGCATTCAGTTAAGCAGGTGTGTCATTGCGCGCGCAGCGAAGCAATCTTTGTCTTCTATGAGATTGCTTCGTCGCTCACGCTCCTCGCAATGACAAGGTGTTCGCTCACTTAATGCCATTGCCCATCTGCGGGAGAGAGGGCTGGGTGCGTAGAGCGCACCGTACGAACTCGGCGTTACTGCGCGCCAGCGCTGCGTAGCAACTGTCCAGGATATGCGCCAGTGTGCTCGCCATTCTTGGTCAGCACCTGCCCGTTGATGACGGTGTAGTGCATTCCCTCACATTTCTGGAAGAGACGCGGACCATTGCCGGGCAAGTCATTGACGGTGTAGGCGGGAAGCGACTTGATGGTGTCTGGATCAAAAATCGCTAAATCCGCCGCCATGCCTGGACGAATCATGCCGCGATCCCGCAATCCCAACGTCGCCGCCGGATAGGCCGCCAGCACTTTGATCGCCTTCTCCAAACTCATCGCTTTGTTCTCACGCACCCAGTGTCCGAGGAGATACGAAGGGTAGCCTGTGTCACAGATATACTGAACATGTGCGCCGCCATCAGACAGAGAGACGAGCGAGTAAGGATAATTGATAATTTTGCTGACCGCCGGCTCATCAGCATTCGCTAGCGGTGTGAGAAATTGTGTGTCGAGATCCTCTTCCATGGACAGATCCATGAACGCATCAAACACATCCTTGCCCTGCGCCTGCGCGATTTCGGCGATGCTTTTGCCGGCGAGCGGTTTATTCTTCTCCAGCTTCACCTCGTTGACATACATGAGATCCCAACGTTTGGAAAAAGCGCGCGGGATGGGATCGTCAACTAAATCATAGCGGAGCCCTTGGCGCACCTGCGGATCGCGAAACTTCTGCTTCCGCTCTTCGACAGTGAGGAAGTGCACCTTCTTCCAGTTCGGCATGTCATCAAAGATGGTGGCGATATTTTTCAGCGAGAAGCGGAACATAATCGGTCGGCAGCTCGCTTGCGGGTAGATCGGCAACCCCTCACGCAATGCGCCGTCGAGCTTCTCCATCAGTTCCGACCACAGGGTAGGTTGATCCCACTGGTGCAGCAGGCCGATCCAGGTCGTTGGCAACTTGGTCTCTTTGGCGATCGCTTTAAGCAGCTCAAAATCGCGCTCACGCTCAGACTTGTCCTTTTCATAAATCAACACGCGCGGATTGAACTCGAAGAACCCCCGGCCAAATTCACCTACGGCTTTACAGACCTCAAACAGCTCTTCATCCTCCGCGACTTTCCCCGGCATTGGTTCGCCGTGGTCGCCAACCTGGACGGGAGACCGTGACACCGACAGACCTGCCGCGCCGGCGCGCATGCCCTGGCGGACCAGCTCTTTCATCTGCTCCACCTCGGCTCGTGTGGCTGGGCGTTCAATGGCGTCTTTCCCCATGACGTACAAACGAATCGGCGAATGCCCCATCAACGCGACCAGGTTCAAGGCGGGGTGCATTCTCTCTACTGCGTCAAGGTACTCGGGGAATGTGGTCCACGTCCACGGCACTCCTTTTTGCAGCGTGTCCATCTCCAGCCCTTCCACCCGTGAGAAGATATGCATGAGCGGCTCACGATGCTCCGGTTTACACGGCGCAAATGCGAGTCCGCAGTTGCCCATCACCAGCGTAGTGACGCCGTGCCAACATGATGAAGTGAGCAGGGGATCCCAGAACACCTGCGCGTCATAGTGCGTGTGGACATCAACAAATCCCGGCGCAACGGCGAGGCCATTGGCGTCGATCACCTCGCGGGCATCGCCAGCGACCTCCCCGACCGCGACGATGCGTCCATCTTTTACGGCGACGTTTCCCGCGTAGCTGTCCGCGCCGGAGCCGTCAACGATGCGGCCGTTTTTGACCAACAGATCATAGCGCATAGCAACCCTCCTTTAAAACAGGAGTCAGCATTCAGTAGGAGTCACTAGTTTTCAGTAGTTTGAGGAGGAATCGGAGAAACGGTGAGGAAAAGGGTCTGGTCTCCGATTCTCCCCGTCTCCGGTTCTCCGCCTCTTTCTTGTTGGCGACTGACTACTGGCTACTTTGTTTTCACAGTTCCGGCGGCGCGAGAATAGTGACGCCGAAGAACGATTCACTACCAGTGCGAAGCGAATGCGGCGAGCCGGCGGGAATCATCAACAAGTCGCCGGCCTGCAGCTCTTGCTCTTTGCCGGAGACCCGAGCCGTGGCTTTGCCTTCAATGACGTAGATCAGTTGATCTCCCTTGTGGGTGTTCTCCCTGTCGCCGGTATACTGCGGCGGGAGCGTAAACACGAGCGCCTGGCTTTGCGGCGTCTGTTGCAGCTTCTCGAACATCTTGCCCTTGTACTGCAGGACATTGACCACATCGAGCCCCTTCCCGGCGGCGCCATTGGTCGCGCCAATCTCTTTCATCTGCTGTTCGAACAGCTCGTCCGAGATCAGCCCTTTACGGTACGCCTTGAGTAACTGTTGCACTTCAAAGTCTGCGTTCGCCATAGGAGTCCTCCTTACATTGAAATCGGTAACGTTCTTTCTTTGATTTCTTGATTCGCCGTCTCTCGCTCTCTTGACTCAAATCACGGATAGATGCGCCGGCTCACAATCACCCGTGGATCTTTCAAGTTGGGTCTCATCTTGAGCGTCCACTCCGTATTACGAGCTTTGTCCCACGCCGCGCTTTTCGGGACGCCTGCATTGTTCATCTCGTAGACCGCGAGATATTTAGGCTCGCCCTGCACGGCTTGATAGCGTCGCGCGCCGTACACCCCAGGCACAGAGACCAAAGCGGGAAGGTGATCGATGTTGTACCATTGGTTAAACTCGCTTTCCAGCTCGGGAGGGATGTTTAACCGGACGGTTAGCACGAATTCGGCGTTCTCCGGTACAGGGTAGTTCGTGCAGGAGAAGATCGTCCGATATTCGCCAATTGCGGTGTTGCGAAAGAGCGGAATCATTTTCTTCGACCACTCCGTTGGCGATTCGCGCACTTGACGGAAGGCGTCGCTCTTGAGCACTTCCGGTCCGGTCAGTTCATACAGCGCCAGATATTTTGGCTCACCTTCTACTGCCTGGTACCGGCGGCCGCTGAGAAAGCCTGGCACGCCCAAGAGCTGTGGAATGTGTTCGGTGTTGTACCACTCGTTGAACTCGCGCTCGGCCTCGGGCGCGATGTCCGTCCACACAGCTAAGAGACCCTGTGCAATTTGTCCTGCCATTGCGATACCCTCCTTTCCTTCGCACAGTAAGACAAATGACCCGGTCATGTAAAGGCTTGCAGAGGACGCCGGTTTACCTGACCGATGAGGAGAAAATTACCGTGAAAGACCCTGAGTTGTTATGCGAGCAGGACGGATCGCTTGCCGTGGTGACGCTAAACCGCCCGCAGGCGCACAATGCGCTGACGTGGGCCATGTATGACGGTCTCGTAGATGCGTGCGAACAGGTGGATGCATCTGATGAAATCCGCGTAATGATCATCCAAGGTGCGGGCGGCAAAGCCTTCGCTGCCGGGACGGACATCAGTCAGTTTCAAAATTTTCACACCGAGGAAGACGCCTTGCACTATGAGCGGCGGCTCGATGAGGTCATTGGCCGACTTGAAGCGGTGTCCAAGCCGGTCATCGCCGCGATTGAGGGCGTGGCTGCCGGCGCTGGCGCGGTGATCGCGCTGGCGTGTGATTTGCGCTATTGCACGCCGGAGAGTCAAATCGGCGTGCCGATCGCACGCACGCTGGGCAATTGTCTGTCGGCGGCGAATTACGCGCGGCTGATTGATCTGATCGGTCCAGCCCGGACGAAGGAGTTGATTTTCCGCGCGCGGCTGGCGTCGGCAGAAAGCGCTCGGCAACTCGGACTCATCAACGATATCGTTCCAGCCGACCAGCTTCATGCCTACGTAAGAACGGTAGCACGCGAAATCGCCGCACACGCGCCGATCACGCTGCGCGTGACCAAGGAGGCGATTCGCCGCTTGCAGGCGCCGCGCCGGGCGGTGGATACGGACGATCTCACCGTGCAAGCGTACCTCAGCGAAGATTTTCGCGAGGGGGTTGCCGCTTTCCTGGAAAAACGTAAACCTGTCTTCCGCGGACGATAACCTGGAGGAACACATGAGTCAGAAACGCTGGGCGATTTCTTTGCCATTTGATGGCTTCACGTTGGCGGAACATGCCGATCTGGCGCAAGAAGCGGAGCAACTAGGCTACGTGGACGCGTGGTCTTCCGAAGTTGATGGCGTAGACGGATTCTCTCCCCTCGCGGTCGTGGGAGGAGCAACCCAGATGCGCGTGGGCATTGCTATCGCTAATGTTTACACGCGCGGCCCGGCAACGTTGGCGATGACCGCCGCTGGGATTGCCGAGATTGCGCCAGGGCGGTTTTGTCTCGGCATTGGTGCTGGATCGCAGGCCATCGTCGAAGTATGGAACGGCGGCAAGTTCGAGCACGCCACGACGCGGGTGCGCGAGATGGTGCAATTCCTGCGTCCCGCGTTGGCTGGGGATCGCGTCGTCTTTCACGGACAGACGATCAATGTTGAAGGCTTCCGCCTGAGCCGTACGCCGACCCATCCGATCCCTATTCATGTGGCGGCGCTACGCCCGCCGATGTTGCGCCTCGCTGGCTCACTGGCCGATGGGTGTATTATTAACTGGCTCTCAGCTGACGATGTGCGAAAATCGGCGGCCGTCGTGCGTGACGCAGCTGCGCAGGCCGGACGTGATCCTGACGCCATTGAAATTTCTGCGCGCCTCTTTGTCTGTGTTGATCCACCGTCGCCGGAAGCAGAGCTCGGAATACGACGGCATATCAATTTTTATCTCAACGTGCCGGTGTACCGCGCGTTTCAGAAGTGGTTAGGGCGAGAGGCAATGCTTACCCCGATGTGGAATGCCTGGGATTCCGGCGATCGCAAAGGCGCGGTGACCGCCGTGCCGCCACAGGCGATGAACGATCTGATTGTAGGGGGAACTCCAGAAGAGATGCGTGCGCACGTGCAGCGCTATCTCGATGCTGGAGTAGACACCGCGTTTCTGCAGTTTCAATCGTTTTTGACTGATCCGGCGCAGAAACGAGAAGCGATTCTCAAAGCGATGCGGGATCTGGCGCCAAAGAGATAAGAGGGTCGCGCGTAGAGTGCACGCCGCGTCTACCACAACTCTCGCACGCGCAGGACAAACCCGGGGAGCACTGACTCTCCGCTGAGCGTGGCCGGATCATCACACGCCTCAACTGCTTTTCAATCAGAAGTCCAGCGCTTCTCTTCCTACCGGATCCGCTTCTTTTCTCCCTGACTGACAATGTAGACGCCGGTTGGCGTGTTGAAGTGAGTGCCCAGAATCAGCGTATCCGTGTCGCAGTGCTGATCGACGAACTGCGTACGCGTCTGAATCGCCAGGGCCTTATCAGTGTCAGCCTGTTGACTCCACTGCGGTTCGGCAATTTGCACCGGATGCACCATCATGTCGCCAGTAATAATCGCTTCCCGACCGTTCGAGCGCAGGCGCACGCTGCAATGCCCGGGCGTATGACCCGGTGTTGGCATAAGCGTGACTTCATCATCGACGCCCCAGGCGTTCTCTATCCATTCCACTTTGCCTGCTTCGATAATCGGCAGGATATTCTGCTGCACGACGGCCTGGTCGGTCGGCGTAGGCTCGTCTTTCCAATGTTCCCATTCGCGTTTGTTGAATAGATATGTGGCGTTGGGAAACGTTGGAACCCAGCGTCCATTCCGGAGCTGCGTATTCCAGCCGGTATGATCAAGATGCATATGCGTACAAAATACGTAATCCACGACCTCTGGCGGACAGCCAACGGCAGCAAGGTCGCGCAGATACGTTGAATGTTGCCGATCATTCCACTGTGGGAACGCCAGGCCCTGCTTGTTCGCACCGACGCAGGTGTCGATCAGGATCGTATGATGTTTCGTCCGAATCAGAAATGTGTGAATGCTCAGCAGCATGCGTTTTTCGGCGTCGAGAAAATGCGGCTGCAGCCATTCCAGATACGGGTTGAAGTCCTCCTTACGTTTATCAACATAGAGGACCCGTGGACTCGTCGGCTCCAGGGTGTCCAGCACTTTCGCGACATGGATGTTGCCGATGGCAAAGGTTTGTACGGACGGAGTTGATGCGTCGCTCATGTTGTTCCCCTCATGAAATGGCTTTCAGTAAGTCTTGTAGATCATGTACTATCAGATCCGCCTGCAAAATCTTCCTCCTCAGAAAACCGGTCAACATTGAACATAAATGTGCGCGCCATGTCGAGGAGGATGACGTCGAATCGATCAATGAAGCGCGGCGACATAAAACCTACCCTAGCAGAGCTTCTTTCCAAACCGCAGAGCAATGGCATGAAGTGACGAAGAGGAATGTCATTGCGAGGAATGTCAGCGACGAAGCAATCTCGATTTCAGACAAAGATTGTTTCGCGGAGTGTACCCGGCGCCCCGTCAAAGGGCTCACAATGACACCTCATCCGGATTGAGTGATATTGGCCTGTGGACACATGAGTTTCTAGGGGTTTCTCTTGCTCCCAGCAAAAAGAAGCGGTAGCGTTTTTCTCAGCAGACAAAGGAGCTGGGTATGGCGGATGATGAACTCCTCCAGTTGGGGATTTCTGAAGCGCTGGCGAGGATGCGCGCGCATGAGCTTTCGCCGGTCGAGAGGGTTGCGGCTTGGACTGGTTGGCGGTCACTTCCAAACAGAACCTGAACCTGTTGTGACGTCGGGCGTGCAGTATGCGCTGGCGCGCCAAGGACAACGTCGCTGGCGACGCTACATGGAGCAAGTATTCGACCGCTATGATGCGCTGCTCGCGCCCACTTGCGGCATGGGAGCGCCGTTGATCGAAGAGAGTGATGGCGTGGAAACAACCCGCTTGTTGACTCGCTTCACTTATTCGCTCAATCTAGCGGCTCTTCCCGTCCTCAGCATTCCGTGCGGCTTTACGGC
This sequence comes from Candidatus Methylomirabilota bacterium, assembly GCA_035575235.1. Taxonomy (GTDB): domain Bacteria; phylum Desulfobacterota; class Binatia; order Bin18; family Bin18; genus SYOC01. The sequence goes on along the minus strand of DATLYA010000147.1, from coordinate 10,748 downwards.
GGAAGGGCTGCCGATCAGCCTGCAAATTGCCGCGCGGCAGTGGCAAGAGACACTGGTTCTGCGCGCCGCGTGGGCGTATCAACAGGCGACCGATTGGCATCTCCGAAGGCCAATCCAGTAATGAGTAAGGAGTGTTGAGACAAATTGCGTCTCACGCAGGCAAAATCTGCTGCGCGCAGTAATTTTCGTAGCCGACCTGCTCCAGCAGAAAGGTCTGCGCTTCCAGCCACTGAATATGCTCCTCGGCGCTCACGAGCATATGTTCTAATAACTCCCGCGTGCCGGTATCCGCCTGCTCCATACTGAGCGCGATGCCCTGTTTAAGTTCGGGCAAGCCTTCCTTCTCAAGGGAGAGATCGTTCCGCAGAATCTCCTTGATATCCTTCCCAATCGAGATTTTGAACGAATCGTTCATGATTGGCGTCCCTTCCAGGAAAAGGATGCGGTCGATCAATTGCTCTGCGTGTTTCATTTCTTCAAGCGACTCATCATAAATCTTTTTATAGAGGCGCAGATACCCCCATTTCTTACACAGCGAAGCATGGAGGAAGTATTGGCTAATAGCAACAAGTTCTCCTTTGAGCGTGTCGTTGAGCTGCTTGATGATTTCGGGTGAGCCTTTCATAGCGCATCCTCCTTTATCGTCTCGCCAGGAGACCGCCGATGATGTGTGTTATGGTATACCCAGTCGCCGGGCTGTCAATCTTTGTCATTTGCGCCATCGCATGCAATTTTCTTGACAAACAGCGGCATTGTCCTTTATGGGAACCCCAGAAGTAGGGCTGCGAAGAAAAAGGGAGGAGATATGGTTCGCCGGAACTGGAGGACGAAGGGTCTGATTGCTATTGGCAGCGTCGTCATGGGGTTGGGTGGAATGCTCATGGCCGCGGCTGACGAAAAAACGGAGGAAAGGAGTCATCGGATGAAGATCACACGGGTGTACACTGGAGCCGACGGAAAATCTCATTTTGAAGACATTGAAGTCCCGCTCAAGGACGGCGGAAAGGCGGGATTCATGTCAGAGTTGATAAAAGCAACCGGCGTGGTGTTCCGGGAAACTGACGGGTCCTACAACTATGACTTCCACAATGCGCCGCGACGGCAGTATGTGGTCAATCTCGAAGGTGAAGTGGAAATTGAAGTGGGCGACGGCACGAAGCGGATTCTTCGCAGCGGAGACATCTTGCTAGCCGAGGACACGACAGGCCAGGGGCACATCAGCCGCGCTGTCGGCGGGAAACCGCGCAAATCACTGTTCATTACGCTGGACTAAAGGCAGAGAGAACGACCTGAGCGCTCCAGCGCAGTAGACCGACCGGTGAAGAATGGGCGGAGAGCGCGCGTTTGTCTCCGCCGTTTTTTCCCTCGCTTTTACGCGACCCGGTTCTCTTTGGCCCAGGTTTCTGCTTGTTGTCGTAGCTGTTCAGTAGGAGCGAAGCGCTGAATGCCGGTCAGCAAATCCTGCTGATGCTTAGGCAGGGAGAGCGACTGGTCCATATGCCGCGCCATCAACTTCACCGCCGCCCGACCCATGAGCACGAGGTCGCGATAGATGGTGTTCAGCTCGGACCGCTCCAGTTCCATCGCCAACGTAAACGCTTCGTCTTTGGTGACGCCGACTCGCGCTTGCTCTTCGATGCGTTTCAACAACGCCTCCATTGCCGCCAGTTTGGCGGGAAACTCGGGCATGAAATAGCCGATATCGGAATCGACTTCCAAAGCGGCCTTCTCGGCGGCAAGGATCTTACTGTGACGTTTCTCTTCTTCCGCCATGCCCAGCCAAAAACTTGCCAGCTCTTTGTCGTCATTAAGACTGCCGGCGAACTGGCTGTAGATGTCAGCCACCCGTTGTTCGAGCTCACTGCAGCGTCGAAGCACTTCGATCATGAACATATGTATTCCTCCATTTACCCAATCATAATAGTTTACGCTCGTGCGCCGCTCGCTCCAAAGCTTCACGGAAACGTGGATGAGCGATATCAATAAGCGCCCGCGCGCGCTGCCGCAGCGTTTTGCCGTATAAGTGCGCCACGCCAAATTCGGTGACAACATCGTGCACGTCGCCGCGTGTAGTCACCACGCCGGCGCCGGGCTTCAATTGGGGCACGAGGCGGGAGAACTCATCGTTCCGCGCCGTGGACGGCAACGCGATGATCGGTTTTCCTCCCCGTGACCGCGCTGCGCCGCGGATAAAATCTAACTGGCCGCCGAATCCCGAGTAGATTGTCGCGCCGATCGACTCAGCACACACCTGGCCCGTCAGGTCTACTTCAAGCGCCGAATTGATGGCGATCAGGTTCTCATTCTGGGCAATGATGAATGGATCGTTCGTGTACGCGGACGGATGCAGTTCAAACGCCGGATTGTTATTGACAAAGCGGTATAACTCGTGCGACCCCAGGATGAGAGTCGCAACGGCTTTGGCGGGGTGCAAGGTTTTCTTAGCGCCGGTGAAGATCCCGGCTTCCATCGCCTGCATCACGCCGTCAGAGATCATCTCGGTATGAATGCCGAGGTCACGCTTGCCTGACAGAGTGGCTAAGACCGCATCAGGAATCGTGCCGATACCTATCTGCAACGTCGCGCCGTCAGGAATCATGGCGGCGATATGGCGGCCAATTCGCTGTTCAACGTCGCCAAAGCCGCTCTTTTCCAGCTCCGGCAACGGCTCGTCCGTTTCCACAATCGCATGTACGCGAGAGACGTGCAGAAACGAATCGCCGAGCACACGCGGCATCTGCTCGTTGACTTGCACGATTACCGTGCGCGCGGCTTCCGCCGCCGCCTTGGAGGCCAACACTTCGACGCCAAGACTCATGAAGCCATGCTCATCCGGCAGAGAGACATGCAGGATGGCGACATCGAGCGGCAGCAGGCCGGACGAAAAGAGCGTGGGAATCTCCGAGAGAAAAATAGGAGTGTAATCCGCTGCGCCAGTATTAACAGCGTGACGATCGCCTGGCCCGACGAACAAAGCGTTATGACGAAAATGCCCTTCTAATCCTGGGGCAGAAAACTCATCGCCTAAGAGCAACAGGTGGATAAGTTCAACGCCGGTCAACTCATCTTTACGGTCGATAAGCGCACGCAGCAGCATCCGGGGCGTTGCCGCATTGCCGCTCGTGAAGACGCGATCGCCGCTCTTGATGAGCCGGACAGCTTCAGCGGCGGTGCGGAGTTTATGGCGGTAGTCATCAATCCAGGGCATGGCTCACAGTTCCGAGTGGATCATCGTTCCGAGCGCCGAGTACCGAGCAAGACTTTGTATATGGTGCGCTTTATGTGTCACTGTTCGCTCATACAGCCGGCGGCTGTAGCACTCGTCCAGCCAGTGCGTACACGCCTCGCTGGAGTGCTTTGCAATGTTGTAATGCTTGGGTGACGCCTTCGTGCTGCAGGCGACGCAGATACGGCAACAATGCTTGCGTGAGCGCGTAGGTGGCGGTGCGCGGCACGAGAGACGGCACGTTTGGCAGGGCATAATGCACAACGCCCTCGTAAACGAAGACGCCGTTTTCCGTGGGCGTCAGGCGCGAGGTCTCCACACAGCCTCCCTCATTAATGGCAAAATCCAGAATCACCGCACCGCGTTTCATTTTTCGCACCATGTCGCGCGTCAGTAACTGTGGCGCGCCGCCAGTCGGTTGTCGTACGGCGCCGACCAGGACTTCCGCGAAGGAGGAAAATTTTTCAATGTTGTGATGGGTCGCAAGCGCGGTGACGATTTTGCCCGCATGCCCCTGATCCAGAATTTCTAATTTTTGCAAATCAGTGTCTAAGACATAAACACTGGCGCCAGCGCCAAGAAATGCGCGCGCCGCCTCCGCACCCAGGACGCCGGCGCCAAGAATAACGACGTCGGCTGGAGGAATGCCTGGAAGTCCAGACAATAACACGCCCATGCCGCCTTGTGACGCTTCGAGGAGTCGGCCAGCAATCTGCGGGGCTATGCGGCCGGTAATCTGGCTGGAAACTTTTTGCAAGGGGAATGAACCGTTATTTTCCTGGATAGCTTCCAGTCCTACAGCGGTGATGCGGCGGGTCATGAGCGCCTGTTTCACAGCCGCCGGCGCGATGTGCAGATGGAGAAACGCAATAAGAGCAGCGCCCTCTGGAAGCAATGCCCATTCGTGCTCTTGCGGCCGTTCGACCCGGAGGACCACGTCCGCGCGCCCATACGCTTCAGCAGCGGTATACACAATGTGCGCGCCGGCGGCGCGATAGGCTTCATCATGGAAGCCCGCGCCGTTCCCGGCTCCTTGCTGGACACATACTTCTGCACCCGCCAGGCACAGCTCACGCACGCCTGCAGGTGAGAGTGCGACGCGCCGCTCAACAAGACTTTTGCTCAGACCAGTTTCTGTGGGAATACCAAAGCGCATAATTAGTGCCGAGTCCCGAGCATCGAGTGCTGAGTGGTAGGGTACGGACGAGTTTGCGTCCCGCTCCTATGACAAAGGGGTGACTTCTCCTTCCCTCACTCGCACCGATGAACCATCATCCAACGCCACGATGAGGCAACCTTCCTCATCAAGATCAAGCGCAACGCCATCCACATGGATATCTTCTTCGCGCACGCTGACGCGGCGGCCCAGAAATGAGCGAGAACGCCACTGCGTCAACACCGGCTCCTTGCCTTTTTCCAAAAAAGCAAAGTAATGCTGCTCCAACCGTTCCAAAAGCTGTGCAGTAAAGGCGGCGCGGTCGACCTGCCGGCCCAGCACTTCGTGCAACGATGTCGCGCCCGCTGCGGCGTCGCCAAAGTAACGATTCATAGTGGGTCGGTCGATATTCAGATTGACGCCCATGCCCAGAATCAGGTTGTCAATGGCTCCGTTCCGCAACTGGATCTCCGCTAACACGCCGGCAATCTTCTTGTCCGCGACCAGGACATCGTTCGGCCACTTCACCTGGGCCTTCACTCCGTACAATTCCACGGTGTCGGCAATTGCGAGGGAGCCGATCAATGTCAAAAACCGCGCCTCTTGGAGTTTGATCGGCGGCTTGAGCAAGACAGACACATGGACATTGACGCCTGGAGGAGAGAACCAGGGTTTGCCGCTGCGGCCACGGCCTGCGCTTTGCGCATCCGCGATGACAACCGCGCCCTCTTCGCAACCTTCTTTCATAAGCCGGGCGAGTGCGGCGTTGGTGGAGTCGACTTCCTCCCAATAATGCAGACTCTTCCCCAGGAGCCGAGTCTGCAACACTGGTGTAATTGCTTCGACACGTATCGCACGTTCCATATGGGGCTCCCTTCTCGCAAACGCCAGCCTCCAGTTCTATCTTTGTTTTCTTTGTTTAATGAACGCTGAGAACAGTGTAGCCCTTTTGTTCTAACGCTTTTGACGCCGCCCCTGGTTCTACGCCGCGCACCCGCAGATAGAAGATTGGTTGCTCACTCCACGGGTCACGGTACGTACCAACGCCAAGGACTTCTCCACCAATCTGGCTGATCACTGCTGACGCATCGCTCAGGTCGCCTTCTCTGCCCGTGCGCAGCAGATCAAGACGCAGGCTGCCCTGCGCTGAAACGCCGGACACTTCCAAAAACGCCTGCATGATATCGCTGGTGGTGATGATGCCGACCACTTTCCCCGCCTCGACGACTGGCAGGCCGCTGATCTGGTGCTTCCGCATCAAACGTACGGCTTCTTCCACCGGGGTGGTAGGAGAAACGGTTAACGGAGTTTCCGTCATGGCGCCATCAACGCGCGTACGCTCCTCGGAACCTACAAAGCGAAGAATATCTCTATCCGTAAGAATGCCGACCAGAGTGTCACCCTGTACAACGGGCAGGCGGTGGAACCTGCCGGCAGTCATTTTTTCTCTAGCGGCAGCTAAAGTATCTTGCGGGGCAATCGTCACTGGATTGGCTGTCATCCGATGCCGCACTAACATGGAAACCTCCTCTTTCTACCGATTTCCTGTAGCACAACGGATGCCGCCAACTGCTCAGCGCAACCGGACCACCTTGCTGTGTAGTTTCCACAGCATGTTTCTTAAAATGCGCGCTTATGCGTGTGGCGTTGACATGGGACGCCTTCCCGTTTTCGGGAAAAAGCTCAGAGCGGTTTCTCACGGATAAGAACCCAAACCGCCATACAACCTTCCTACCGTTATCCCTCAACATGAGGGCGCCGCCCGGCGCAGCAGGCGCTCCTCAATCCACTCGTAGAGACACGGCAGCACAATAAGGGTAAGCAGGGTAGACGTTAGAATGCCGCCAATGACTACGGTAGCCAACGGCCGCTGTACTTCAGCGCCCGCGCCATGAGAGAGCGCCATGGGCACGAACCCAAGCGCCGCAACTAGCGCAGTCATCAATACCGGTTTCAACCGCCGTCCCGCGCCAGTCAGGATGGCATCCCGAAGCGTACGCTGCTCTTCTCGCAAGTGATTGATGGCGGCAATTAACACCACGCCATTGAGCACCGCCACGCCAAACAGGGCAATAAAGCCAATTGAGGCGGAGAGATTTAAGTTAATCCCGCGTAACCACAGCGCCGCCACGCCGCCAACCAGCGCAAACGGCACGTTCAAGATCACTAGCAGCGCCTGTCGTACTCGACCAAAGGTGACAAACAACAACAGGAAGATAATGGTGAGGGAAAGGGGGACCACCACCGTCAGCCTGCGCATGGCGCGTTGCTGATTCTCAAATTGTCCTCCCCAGCGCAGATAGTAGCCCGCAGGCAGGCGCACAGACGCGGTGAGGCGTTTTTCCGCTTCCGCGACAAAGCTGCCAATGTCCCGGCCACGCACGTTCATTTGCACGACGAGGCGGCGCTGGCCTTCTTCCCGATTAATGACTTCTGGACCGCGTTCGGTAGTGACGGCGGCAATGCGCTCCAGCGGCACGCGCTCGCCGCCAGGAGCGGTCAGCAAAATCGCACGAATGGCGGCGGGATTCGCCCGCAGTTGATCGGGGAAGCGTACGACCACGCTGAAACGGCGCACGCCATCAAGCACTTCGGTTGCGACTGCGCCGCCAATGGCGGTCTCCACCACTTCGCGCACATCGGCGACATTGAGCCCATAGCGGGCGATCGCTTCACGATCAATGATAATTTGTAGCTGCGCCGCGCCTGACAACACCTCAACTTGCAAATCGGCAACCCCGCGCACCGAAGAGATCACTTCTTGTACTTGCTGCCCCAGCCGCTCCAGGGTGGCGAAGTCTGGACCAAAAATCTTGACGGCGACGTCTGCTTTCACGCCAGACACGACTTCGTCAAGCCGCATCGCCATTGGTTGCGTAAAATTAAATGAGACTCCCGGCATGTCCGCTAGCTTGTCCGCCATAGCCTGAATCAGCGCATCTTTATCTCTCCCCGTGGTCCATTCCTCTATGGGATGGAGGATGACATACACATCGCCTTGATAAATGCCCATGGCTTCCGTGGCTAAATCCGGCCGCCCAATCTTCGTAACAATTTGTTTGACCTCGGGAAACTGGAGCAGCAAGCGCTCAATGCGCGTGGAAATTTCTACGGATTCCGCCAGCGAGATGGACGGCAGCTTCCGTGTTTCGATTAAAATGGAGCCTTCATCAAGCTTGGGCATGAATTCAGTGCCCAGGAAAGGAATAGAGCCAATGGCAAGAGCAACGAGGACGAGCGCCACGCTCACGGTGCGCAGGCGATGATCCATGGCGTTGGTGAGCGCAGTAAAATACTGGCGGCGCAGACGCTGAAACCACTCTTCTTCCTCTTCGCTCTTATCGAGCCGGAGCAAAAACGAGGACAACACAGGGATCATAGTTAATGACAGCGCGAGCGAGCCCAGAATGGCCGCACATACGGTGATCGCCATGGGGTGGAACATCTTGCCTTCGAGACCCTGTAGGGTGAAAATGGGCAGATACACCGCGACGATAATAAGGACGCCAAATAAGATGGGGCGGGCGACTTCCGTGGCGGCGGCGATGAAAAACTCCAGGCGCGTGTGGGAGGGATTCGTAGCGGCGCTTGTCTTGAGCGACAGTGGACGCTCATGACGACGGCGGATGAAATTTTCCATCATGACCACGGAGCCGTCGACAATCAGACCGAAGTCAATCGCGCCGAGCGACATTAAATTTGCCGACACGCCGAACAGCCACATGCCCATGAACCCGGTCAGCATCGCAAGGGGAATAACCAGGGCGACAAGCAACGCCGCCCGCACATCGCGCAGAAAAAAGAACAACACGAGAATCACCAGCAGCGAGCCTTCGAGCAGATTGGTCCGCAGCGTATGCGTCGTGCGGTCGATCACTTCGGTTTGATCGTAAAAGGGCTGCAATGAGAGCTTATGCGGCAAGGTTTTCACGATCTCTGCGATCCGCTCTTTTACCCGCCGCGAAACGACTTTGGCGTTCTCCCCTTTGAGGATAATGACCATGCCGGCGACGGTTTCTCCTTCGCCATCCCGCGTGACGGCGCCCTGACGCGGCATCGGGGCAATCGTGACTTCGGCGACATCGCTGACAAAAATCGGCACGCCGTTGTCTGAGGCCACCACGATGCGTCGCAGATCCTCCTCTCCGGCGGCGAGTCCCAGCCCGCGGACGGTGTAGCGTTCCGCGTGATGTTCGATGAAGCCGCCGCCAAACGAGGCATTGTTGTTGGCGACCGCCTGAAAGATTTGATGGAGCGACAGCCCGTATTTTTCCAGCTTGCGCGGATCCACGATGATATGGAATTGTCTCGTCAGCCCGCCCCACGAATTGACTTCACTGACGCCCTTGACCGAGCGCAAGCGACTGCGCACTTCCCAATCATGGACGGTTTTTTTCGTCATGGCGTCGACGCCTTCTCCTTCGACCAGGTACTGGTAAATCTCTCCGAAGGCCGTCGCAACGGGACCGAGGGTCGGGGCGATGCCGGCAGGCAGTCGTTCGCGCGCGGCGCTCAACCGCTCGTTCACCAGTTGCCGGGCAAAATAGATAGGCACGTTATCATCGAAGACAATGGTGATAAGCGCGAGGCCAGATTTCGAGAGCGAACGCACCTGTTCTGCGCCGGGAACGCCCATGACGGCGGTTTCGATAGGGTATGTCACACGTTGTTCGACCTCGACCGCGGCCAGCCCCGGCGCTTCTGCGACGACGACGACTTGATTGTTGGTCAAATCAGGAAACGCTTCCACCGGCACGCTTTGATAGGCGTAATAGCCGGCGAGCAGCAAACCCGCCAAACACAGCAGCACGAAGAACCGCTGACGCAGGGCGCCAGCCACGAAACGGTCGAGCAGGGTCATAATATCGGATGCTCATGCCCTTGAGGCGCCCACGCCCCTATTGTGACGAGGCTCATCTCTTCTTCACTCTTCTTCTTGCATGGATGCTTTCGACAACTCAGACTTCAACAAGAAACTCCCCGTGGTGACAATTTTTTCCCCAGGCTGCACGCCAGACCGGATTTCCGTCCACCCCTCCGATTCCGGACCAGTGGCGACTTCCCGTGCGGAAAATTTTCCTGCACCGTCTACAGTGAAGACCACACTTTTGCCGTCTAACTCTTGCACAGCCTGAGACGGAACGACCGGCACCGAGCGAGCTTCCGCTTCGCCAAACGCTAACGTAGCGTACATCTGCGGCTTCAAGCGTCCATATTGATTCGGCACGCGGCAGCGAACGGTGACGCGCCGCGTTTTGGGATCAAGCGTGTCCCCGATAAAAATGACCGTGCCTGGGAAGGTTTCTCCTGGGTATGCAGCAACCCGGATGGCGACCGGAAGTCCAACTTTGATGTACGGCAATCTGGTCTCGTCAACCTCTGCAAGCGCCCATAAGGTGGAGAGATCGCTCACGACAAAAAGCTGCGCGCCTGGCGTGACGGCCGTACCGTTTGTGACATTCTTTTCCAACACGGCGCCGGCAAGAGGACTTTTCACTGGGATCTGCTCTCCGGCTTCTCCACGTGGATCTTGCCCGAGTGCAGTAATGCCAAGATGTTCAAGGGCTTCTTCTGAGCGGCGTAGCTCGGTGTTCGCGGTGGCTAACGCCTGTTGGGCGGCGACGCGGTCCACCTGGGCGCGTTGCACCTCTTGGAGCGAAATCGCTTTGTCCGCATACAGCCGTTGCGCGCGTTGTTCGGCTTGGACGGCGTAGCGCAGTTCTGTGCTGCGCCGAGTGCGCTCGGCTTTCGCTTTCCGATAATCAGCCCACGCATCATGCAGCACATGGCTGTGAATTTCCGCAAGCACGGTTCCTGGGACGACTCGGTCTCCGACTTGCGCGACGGCGGAAACAATTTTGCCTTCGACCATGGAGCCGATACGGGCTGTGCGAGTTTCATCAAGCGAGAGCACGCCAGGGGCTTCAAAGCTCATCGCGCGCGTGCGCGTTTGCACGGTCTCGAAGGCGACTCCAGCATTACGCTGCGCCGCTTTTGACAGCACGATCACGCGCTCTTCAGTCGAGGCGGCAGGGGGGGATGTTTTCGCTTCTTGTGCCGAACGCTGGAAACCGAGATAGGTCAGGAACACCAACAATCCTGCTCCTAACAGGAACAGGATGATGAGTCTGAGCGGAACACGCTGGCGATCCGCCAACGCCGACGTCAGGTGAACGTTCTCACGAGTCGAGGTCAAGGCTATTTGCCCTCCGTCAATAATGCCTGCGCTTCAAAGGCTTTCTCATAGGCTTCGAGCTTGAGCGCCAGCGCATCACGGCGCGTCTCAGTGTAGACGCGTTCGGCATCAACCAGTTGTAAGATATTGGCCGCGCCTTCACGAAAGGACGCGCGAGCGGCATTGCGGAC
>DATLYA010000146.1:0-4820 GCA_035575235.1 Candidatus Methylomirabilota bacterium | reverse complement strand
GGATGCGACTGTTTCAGATGTTGAAAAAGGAACTGCCAGAGCGCCGGCGGCACTTTGTACGCCGCGTCGCAGCGAAAGCCGCTAAACCCTAGCGAGGCGTAGTGTTCGGCCAGCCGCAGCCAATAGCGCCACAAATTGTCGCGATCAGGACTGCCAGCGTTATCAATTTCCACCAGATCACCCCACACCACCTGCTGTTCGCCCTCTTTGGCGCTGGGGCGCACAGGCTTGCCATCCGCTCCACGTTTGTACCAGTTGGGATGTTCCGTCACCAGGGGCGAGTCAAAGGCGGTATGGTTGATAACAAGATCCATCATCACCTTGAGGCCAAGACGCGTGGCGGTCTGGAGCATCTGGGAGAGTTGCTCCAGTGGCGGGCCGGCGGAGGGATCCACCAGACGGGGGTCGATAGCGTAGTAATCCTTAATGGCGTAGAGACTGCCAGAGTAGCCCGCGTAATGGAAGGCGTTAATGAAGACCCAGTTGAACCCAAGGCGCTGCGCGCGCTCCAGGTGCGGGGTCCACTGCGGCAATGGCCCAGCCACCAACGGAAACAGATTGTAGATGCGTGGACCAGGAGACCACTGGGTTGTCGTGCTCATGGTCGCACCTTACCGCGATTGCTGTGATGATTCCTTCTCCCACTATTACCGCTCATGAACTTACAAGACATAGGACTAGTCATCCTCGCGAAAAAAGGAGCCGATGGACGAATCTGTCATTATACCTCACGCCTGACGCTTCACGCCTTACGCTCTTCCCTCACTTCAATCGGCACTCGCCTTGGCGCCATCCCTTTCGGCATAGGCATGCGAATTTCCAACACGCCATCATGAGTGCAGGCAGTAATTTGATCGGCCGCCACTCCTTCAGGCAAGGGAAAGATGCGCTCAAAACGCCGAGACGGGAGAGAGAAGAACGGCCTGAAGCCGTACTGCGTCGGAGCAGTCTGTTCACCTTTGATCACGATTTGGTTGCCGACCACCAGGATCTCAATATCCTGCGGGGAGAAACCTGGCAGCGCGATTTTGAAGCTTAACGTATCTCCTTCAGCAACAATCTCCGTCGTCGAATCCCAGCCGCTGGGACGCAACCAACCGGGGAAGAAGCGCTCCCACTGAGTGATGAAACGATTGAACACTGTATCGAAATCCCATGTCGTCGCAGGCGCAGGCGAGAGCGCCTCGCCTTGCTGAGCCGGCGCACCACGCACCTCTTCTTCCCGCGTCTGCGGCAGGGGAGTGTTCCACAGAAAGGTCAGCAGATCCTTTAAGTGCGCACGCCAGCTCGTCCAATTATGCCCACCGGTCAACTCCTGGAACAGACACGGGCATCCTTTTGCTTCAAGAAGCGGCACCAGCCGATGATGCGCTGGAATGAACTGCGGTTCGTATTTGCCCACATCAAAGTAAAAGGCGATAGGCAGACGCAACTGTTCCACCAGGGCCGAGAGCGACTTTGGCGCGACCCAGCGGCGCGGCAGCACCGCGAAGCGCCGCTGGATCTCTGCTGCCAGCCCGGAAAGGCGATCTCCTTCCAGCAGGAACAAGGCGCTAGATTGCCCCCCGACTTTTGAAAACAAGTGGGGGCGCGAGAGCGCCAGATAGGTCGAAATCAGGCCGCCAAGCGACGCGCCCATGACGCCGCGGGCCTCGCGCCGCGCAATCGTGCGATATTTTTTATCAACAAAAGGCAGCAGTTCGTTCTCGGTGAACCGGCTATAGTCTTCACTCGCCCAGTATTCACGCATGCGATCCACCGGGTCCACCATGACTGCGATCTGCGGCGGAACCTCCTGCGCATGAATCAAGTTATCAAGCACGGTCGCCAACCGTGCGCGCGCGAGATATTCGCCGCCATCGTGGACATACAGGGTGGGGAAGCGCCGCGAGGAGTCGGTATCGTAATTCGGCGGCAGGTAGACGTAGACGCGTCGTTGGTTGTTGAGAATCTTGCTGTCAAAATCAAATTCTTCCACGCGCCCGTGAGGAATGGCCGGATTCCACTCCAGCTCTGGCGGCTCTTTGAAATCACCGACGACAAAGCTGGAGTTCTGCTCGCCGATGCCGTTGTCGACCGTGTTTGGGCAAAAGGGATCGGTCGTCCACTCGCCATCGACGATGAATTTATATTCAACGCGCGCCGGTCCGCGCACCTGCATCGTGTGGTAAAAGAACCCCGTATCATCTAAGGGAGACATCGGAATCCCCTGGCGATTCCACTGATTGAACTCGCCGACCAGCTGCACCTGATGCGCTTCCGGACCATAGTAGATGAAGTGCACATCGGCGCCGTCGACCATGGGCGTCCCGACGGCGCGCAGCACCTGGAGAAAACGCTCGACTTCGTGCGGCAACGCCTCCGGCGACGCTTCCTCTAAGCGCCGCCGCCAGGTGGGAAAGGTCGGAGCCGCCTCTTCACGTCTGGTTTCCATAGTGCCATCCTTTCCACGGAGGCAACAGCGGCGACTTACCGCGGCAACCGCTCCGCCGAGAGAAATTTCACTTCCCGCCGCAAACCCTCGTCGCTGGAGTAGCGCTGAATTAATTCCCGGAGACGGCTCACATGCTGATCCTTACTCTCGAGGTTCGTAGGAAACCCCAATTCGGCAATATTGCTTGAAGCGACTAACAACTCCCGCATGAAATCCAGCTCCGAACACTCTAACTCCCAGGTAATGCGCAGCGCCTGATCCAACGACACGCCCGCTTGCGCTTGTCGATGATACTCTTCAACACGATTGACGAGGTCATTAATGAGATCAAGCGGTAAGAGGAAGGACTTCGTCTGAAACACGCCGGCAAGCAGCCCTTTGTTGACCGCTCGTATCAGCGCGGCGTGTCCTCCTTCCTCTAACGCCATGGCGCTCCACAGCCCGCGAAGTTCTGGGTTCTGGCCAAAGGCCACGGCGAAGTTCACGTAAATTTCTCCCACCTGCGTCTCGATCTTCGCGTGCGTCTGCAAAATGTCTGTCAGCGGAGGCGCCTCGGGTGTCGCCGAGGAGCTATCTATTTTTTCTTCTGTATCCATCGCTCGCCTCCTGTCTTTCCGATTTTTTCTCCTTGCCTCTCACAAGACAAGGGATCTGCTCGACTATACATGGCGCTTTACTTCTAGCAACCTTACCGCAGACAGTGTATTGCAGAGAAAAAACGCCGCGTACAGGGACCATGAGCGGTCACTCTTCTCAGCGCCCGTCAGCTTTGCCTCTAGGGTCTAGCATAAAAATACAGCTTTGCCTTGCCCTACTGGAGACCAGCAGCTGCGCACTGAAAACTGATCGCTGACGAATGTTGCGCCGTCAGGGCGCGTGTCCTGAGCGCCGGGAACAGAAGGACGCGCCGGTCTGGCGCGTCTTTTGACAGTCACCGAGAAAAACGCGCAGTTTTCGTGTATAAGGAGTAGTACTTTCCCGCAGGGAAGAGGAAGGGGGTCATTCTGAGCCGCCGCGCAGCGGAGGCGAAGCATCTCAGGGAATCGGCGGCTGAACCGAGCTGCTTCGGCCGGAGCCTGTCCTGAGCGGAGTCGAAGGAGCCTCAGGATGACAGCCCCTCAAAACCAGTGCGAGGGAGCAGTAGCGAGGCATTGGCGATGACGCTGTCCGAGTTGTGTAGATTCACTTGGCCAATGCTGCGCTACGACAGGACGGTATGAAAGACTCATTGATCCGCGTCCTCCTCGTGGATGACCATGCGCTGTTCCGCGCCGGACTACGCCTGCTGCTCGCGCACACGAGCGGCATGGAAGTCGTCGGCGAAGCGGCGGACGGACGGGAGGCGGTACGCGTAGCGAAAAAGACGCGCCCGCATGTCATCCTGATGGATATTGCCATGCCTGGCCTCAATGGCCTGGAGGCCACGGCGCAGTTATCGCAGGAATGCCCCGAGTCGCGAGTGATCGTATTGTCCATGCATACAAACGCACAATATGTGACACAGGCGTTGCGCGCCGGCGCTGCGGGCTACTTGCTCAAAGACGCCGCCGCCGCCGAGTTAGAGCAGGCGGTCAAAACCGTCGCCGGCGGCGCCGTGTATCTCACCCAAGCAGTCTCTCAACAAGTCATCGCCGATTATCGCCGCCGCCTCACTCCCGGGAAAGCCGGCGAACGCGCTGAGGAGCCCTTCAGCGATTCCCTGACGCCGCGACAACGCGAAATTCTTCAACTCATCGCCGAAGGACGCACGACGAAAGAGATTGCGTCGTTGTTGCATCGCAGCGAAAAGACGATTGAGGCGCATCGCTCACGCTTAATGAATCAGCTCGACATTCATGATCTCGCAGGACTCGTGCGCTACGCGATTCGTATCGGTCTGGTCTCGCCAGAGGAATAGTCCAAGGCAGGCGGCGGAAAAAAGCAAGAACCATAGCGCGAAAACAATAGATGTTGACAGCTTACAGCCTTCCACCTCTCCCCCTTAAGGGTTTTCCCTCTATGCGCCTGCGGGGTTTTCCCCTGCGCATTTTGCGGGCCTTTCCGACTAGCGCCGAGCCCGCCTTCCGCGTACAAGTATGGCTGTATGCAGACACATGTTTCACCCCTTCGCATCTTGCTGGTTGATGATAGCCAGACGTTTCTCGACGCGGCCATTCACGCCCTGACAGTAGATCCGCGCATTGAGGTTGTCGGAAGTGCGCTGTCCGGTCAGGAAGGAGTGGCGCTGGTCAATGAGAAACAACCTGATCTGGTGCTGATGGATATCGCCATGCCCGGCATGAATGGCATGGACGCCACACGGCGGATCAAATCGCAGCCGAACGCGCCGCGCGTCGTCATGTTAACATCGTACGACATTGAGCGCTATCGCAGCGCAGCGCGAACG
>DATLYA010000145.1:0-3329 GCA_035575235.1 Candidatus Methylomirabilota bacterium | reverse complement strand
ATGATTTGTGGAGCAGAAAATCCTCCCTGGCCCTCCTTTGTTAAAGGAGGGGACCCAATGCCCCCTTTCGTAAAGGGGGCCGCGCGCAGCGCGAGGGGATTTTGCGAGAGCGCCTCCACACATCAAAAAGGATCCCTATATAACTGATGGCTCCATATGAAAATCGTCGACGTCCAAGCGATTCCTCTCTCCATTCCCTTGCGTCAGGATTTGCCCGAGTCACCCTGGATGGCCGGACTCGGCAAACAAATTATCATTCAAGTATGCACCGATGAGGGTATCCTCGGTGTAGGGGAAGCGTTTGCGTACGGCGCTCCGCTGGCGGTCTGTGCGGTGGTTGAGGAGTTAAAGCCTGTGTTGCTGGGCGCCGACCCGGCTCAACCTGAGTTACTGTTTGAGCGTCTGAGTAGAGCGTCGCTCTTGTACGGGCGGCGTGGCGTAGGGCTGTTTGCGTTGAGCGGCATCGACATCGCTTTGTGGGATATCGTGGGGAAGGCGCGCAATCTGCCGCTGTACAGAGTGCTGGGCGGCATGGAAGCGAAACGCCTTCCTACCTATGTAAGCCTGCTGCGCTACCAGACGCCGCCGGAAATCGCACGTGTGGTGGTGCGGTATCTGGAAGCGGGTTTTCAGGCGGTCAAATTGCATCAGGTTGATGTGAAGTCCGTTAGCCTGGCGCGCGAGGTGGCGGGCGATCATGTCGAGTTGATGCTGGACGTGAATTGCCCGTGGACGGTCGAAGAAGCGGTGGCGATAGCGCAGGCGCTCGCCCCGTACCGTCTTGCCTGGCTGGAAGAACCTGTGTGGCCTCCGGATGACTACGCGGGATTGGCGCGCGTACGCAAAGAGGCCGGCGTTCCTATCGCCAGCGGTGAGAATGAGGGGACAGTATACGGCTTTGCGGCGCTGCTGGCGCAGGACGCCGCTGATATTTTGCAGCCCAGCGTGACGAAGGTCGGCGGCGTCAGTGAATGGAAGCGCGTCGCCGCCCTTGCCGCGCAGCACAACAAGCAAGTAGCCGCGCATTCGTTCTATTTCGGTCCTGGCTTGGCCGCGACTCTGCATCTTGTCGCGGCGCTGCCAGGTTGTACGTATGTTGAACTTCCCGGCGGCTCGCTCGAAGCTCCCTTGCTGCAAGAGCCGCTTGAAGCGCGGGAAGGAACTATCGCAGTTCCTGAAGGCCCAGGGCTTGGCGTGACGCTCAATACTGAAGTCCTGCAAAAGTATTCATACGCTTCTACTGGCGGCAGTCTTGACGTACAGAGTTGAGGACTTTGAGGCAAAACCCTTGGGCGGCAGGTAAGACGCCCGTCATTGCGAGGAGTTCCTTCGACTAGGCTCAGGACAGGCTCCGACGACGAAGCAATCTCTGTATTGAGACAAAGATTGCTTCGCTGCGCTCGCAATGACAACATGCCCATACGATACCAAAGAGTTTTGTTCCGTAATCCTAAGCGCCTCCGCGTTTTCTGCTTTTCCGCCAATCCCCCTTCTTGCTCCCTCCTCTCGCGCCATGCCATAGCCTTTCCCTTGACAACCAAAGACTTGTAGCTGATAACAGGCTGAGCGGCGGCGCAATTGCGCATCGTTGACTCCGAACACAGAAGGAGGGCCTTTCCATGGGACGCATTTTCTTTCGCGGCGCGAACCTGATTGATGGGGTGCATGCGCCAAAAGCTAACGCTACGGTCGTTGTTGAGGGCGAGCGGATCACCGCAGTAGGAACAAATGGCAATGCGCCAAAGCCCACGGCGCACGACACTGTGTATGATCTCGGCGGCAAATCGCTGATGCCGGGGATGGTGATGTGTCATTACCATGTCGCCTACGATAACGTCGCGCGGATGGAAGACATCGACATGAAGCACCCGCCGACATTCCTGACGTTGATCGCGGCGAAGAACGCCGAGCTGTTGCTGCGTTCGGGATATACCGGAGCGGTTGGCGCGGGCACCATGCATAACATTGACGTCACCCTGAAGCGGGCCATTAACGCCGGCATGATCCCCGGTCCGCGTTTCCTGGCGTGCGGGCGTGATTTAGTCACTACCGGTGATTCGGTTGATTGCCATCCTTCGTTCTGGAATCTACAGATGCCCGGCCTGGCTCGTATTTGTGACGGGCCGGATGAGTTCCGTAAGGCTGTGCGCGAAGAGATCAAAAACGGCGTCGATATCATTAAGCTCTACCCCACTGGCGGTCATGGTTTGTTCTGGCCTGCCGAGGTCATGACGATGAGTCAAGAAGAACTTGACGCCGCGGCGCAAGCGGCGCACGAGCGCGGTAAAAAGATTCGCGGCCATATTATCTCGAAGAAAGGCATTCTCGCCGGTTTGAAAGCCGGTCTGGACGTCATCGATCATGGCGACATGATGGATGAAGAGTGCGTCGAGCTCATGGTGAAACAAGGCACGTTCGTGACGCCAAGTCTGTATTTCCCTTGGATGGTGGTGGAAGAAAAACGCCGGACGGGGAAGAGTAATTGGGGCGGTGCGGACGAGATGGAGCGCGGCCTGGAGCACTCATACAAAATACTGCCGCAAGCCCAGAAGGCCGGCGTCAAGTTTGTCATTGGGGATGACTTTGGCGTCGGTGCGATGCCGCACGGCGACTATACAAAAGAACTGCAAGCGTATGTGAAGGGCGCCGGCATTTCTGCACTGGAAGTCATCACTTGGGCGACCAAGAATGGAGCGGAGCTATTAGGAATGGGCGATGAGCTTGGCACGATCGAGCCAGGAAAACTGGCCGATCTGCTCGTCGTGGACGGCAATCCCGCCAAGAATATTACCGTGCTCGAAGATCGCAACAACCTCGACGTAGTGATGAAAGGCGGGCAGTTCGTGACCTGTCAGTTGTCCCCCAGCAAAGCGCGCGTGCAGAAGGCGGCGTAAGCGGAATAATAGCTACTGAAAAAATCTTACTCCGTTCCAGGCTCTGCCTGGGACGGTAGGGATTGTTCAACATTCTCTCGCGACCCGCGCCCAGGCAGAGCCTGGACACGAGGAAGGAACATGACGTTCGATGAAGTGCTCGCGCAGGTCCAGGACCTGCTGCGGCGGGAGAAGCGAGTCTCCTATCGCGGCCTAAAGCGAAGGTTTGACTTAGACGACGAGTATCTGGAAGACCTCAAGGAAGAGCTCATCGGCGCCAAACGGCTGGCGGTCGATGAAGACGGCCGCTTTCTAGTCTGGACGGGAGACGCGGAACCGACTCCTGTCTCTTCCAACGCGCCCTCTTCACAACCTCCTCCGTCGATAGAGCCACGGCCTGCGGATGCGGAGCGCCGTCAGTTGACCGTCGAGTTTATTGACCTTGTGGGGTCCACT
>DATLYA010000144.1:0-18246 GCA_035575235.1 Candidatus Methylomirabilota bacterium | reverse complement strand
GAGTGACAACCGAAGAGATCCTTTACCACACAGTCGACAATAGGCAAGTGAGAACAATCTCTCAGCAAACTGGCTGAAGATGGAGCAATGCCTCAATGGCCAACGCCTTAATCCAACATGAATGTGAGCGTACCGATTCCTAATCCCCACTCCCTAACCCCTAACCCTCGCATCCTGCTTGTTGCTGGTGAAGCCTCCGGCGACGCGCATGGCGCCGATCTGGTCACCGCCATGAGACAACAGCAGCCGGACATCAACGTCTTTGGCGTCGGCGGCCAATATCTCCGTGAAGCTGGGATGCACACGCTGGTTGATACCGCAACCATTGCCGGCATGGGGTTATTTGAAGCGCGCGACAAACTGCGCGCGTTAATCAGCGCGTATCGGCGACTGACCACGATTCTCCGCACTAACCCGCCTGATCTGCTTATTTTGATCGACTTTCCCGAATTCAACCTCCGCCTGGCAAAGATCGCGAAGCAGGTCGGCGTGAAAGTGTTCTATTATATCAGCCCACAAGTCTGGGCATGGCGGAAGCGCCGGGTCTATACTATTGCGCAACGAGTGGACCGTCTGGCCGCGATTTTTCCGTTTGAGTCTGATTTTTACGCTAAGCATGGTTGTCGCGTGGATTTTGTCGGCCATCCGCTGGTTGACCGAGTACGCCCAAGCCGGTCGCGGGAAGAGACACGGCAACACTATGGACTCGATCTGCAACGGCAACTTATCGCGCTGCTGCCTGGCAGTCGCGCACAGGAAGTGCGATATCTCCTTCCCTCCATGCTGGAAGCGGCGCGACAGCTTGGCGACGCGTATCAATGCGTCCTCGCAGTCGCCTCAACCCTGGATCTGGAACACGTCAAAGGCCAAGTCGGTCAATATCCTATCTACATAATTCAAGGAGACACTTACAACCTCGTGCATGCAGCAGATATAGCGATCGTCGCCTCGGGGACAGCCACTTTAGAAACGGCGCTGCTCGAACGTCCCATGGTGATCGTGTACCGTATGGCGCCCGTCACCTATGCGTTAGCGCGCCTCATTGTCCGGGTGCCGTTCATCGGCATGCCGAATCTTATCGCCGAGCGACGCGTGGTTCCTGAGTTGGTGCAATATGATGTCACGCCTGAGCGTATTGCCCGCGAAACCCGGCAGTTGCTCGATGACCCACAAGCCTATAGGCTCACCCAAGAAGGTCTTCGCGAAGTGCGTCAACGGCTCGGGGCAGGCGGCGCAGCCGCACGCGCCGCGCGTCTTGCTTTGGATATGTTAGCGAAACACTGAAGAGCTATGCAGATTAAAAAAGAAATCCTGTTCGCCTATTTTGCATTTTGCCTTTTACATTTTGCCTTCGTCAGATGAACGTCTATCGCCGTCTGTTCCCATTCCTTCGTCCGTATCTGGGGCGGCAGTTCATCCCGGCGCTGATCTGTATGCTGTTGTTCAGCGCCACGAATGGGGTGCTGCCGTTTCTTGTCGAACATATTTTCGATGATATTTTCGCGCAAAAAAATCTGCGGGCGCTTGCGTTGCTGCCCTGGGTCATTGTGGGGACGTTTGTCTTTCGCGGTCTGGTGAATTTCGGCAGCGCCTACCTCATTGAATATGTGGGACAACGCATTGTGGCCGATCTTCGCAACGCTCTTAATTCCCATCTACAAGCGCTGCCGCTCTCATTCTTCCATCGCACGCCAACCGGAACGATTCTTTCTCGGGTCACCAATGACACCACACTGGTGCGCGAAGCGTTAACCCAATCGTCCGCTTCCATGATGAAGGACGCAACGACGCTGTTTGCCTTAGTTGTTGTCGCGTTCATGAAAGATTGGTTCCTTGCCCTGCTCGCCTTCATTGTCTTTCCTGTTACGATCTTGCCGTTGATGGGCGTGTATAAAAAAGTGCGCTCGTCGAGCCGGAGAGGACAAGGTTCGCTTGGTAACCTGACGGCGTTGTTACAAGAAACCATTCAAGGAAACCGCGTCGTGAAAGCCTTTGGCATGGAAGAGTACGAGCGCGAACGGTTCGCTGCAGAAAATAGCCGTCTGTTTCGTCATTCGATGAGGGCGGGGCGGATGCGCGCTTTCGTGCCGCCGATGGTGGAACTCGTCGCTGCCTGCGGCATTGCCGCTGTCGTATGGTACGGTGGTGCGAGCGTCATTAGCGGCGAACGCACACAGGGCGCTTTTGTCGCGTTTCTGACGGCGATGATGTTACTCTACGAACCGTTCAAACATTTGACGCGCACCAATGCGGCGATCCAGAATGGACTCGCCGCGGCGGAACGCCTTTTTGAGGTGCTCGATGAACGTAGTGATGTCGTGGATCGTCCGCACGCAAAGCATTTGACCGGCCTTCGCTACGGACTGCGCTTTGAGGATGTATGGTTCCGTTACCAAGATGATTGGGTGCTTCAGCATATCAATCTGGAGATTCGCGCAGGTGAAGTGGTGGCGCTGGTTGGTCCGAGTGGCGGCGGCAAGAGTACGCTCGCTGACTTGATCCCACGCTTCTACGATGTTCGCAAAGGCCGTATTACTATCGACGGCGTTGATATTCGCGAGGTCACAGTGCAGTCTCTGCGCGCACAGATCGCCGTGGTGACGCAATTTACGTTTCTGTTTAACGACACCGTGCGTAACAACATTGCTTATGGAATGCCAAATCGTCCAGGAGACGAGGTGATCGCCGCAGCGCAAGCAGCCAACGCTCACGAGTTCATCATGGCGCTACCGCAAGGCTATGATACAGTGATCGGCGAACTCGGCGTGCGTCTGTCGGGAGGGCAACGACAGCGACTTGCCATTGCCCGCGCGCTGCTCAAGAACGCGCCGATTCTCATTCTTGATGAAGCCACTTCTTCGCTTGATACGGAATCAGAGCGGCTGGTGCAAGCCGCTATTGAACAACTGATGACAGGCCGCACGGTGTTAGTCATCGCCCATCGGCTCTCCACTATCCAGCGGGCCGATCGCATTCTTGTATTGAGCGACGGAAAAATTATAGAAGAAGGCCGCCACGACGAATTACTGGCTCGCAACACCCAATATCGTAAGCTCTATGATCTCCAATTTCAGGACGCGCCGCTCCAATAGATATTCGATTCGCTTCTCCTTCGCTGAAGAGTTCAAAATTCGCTGCTGGACGGCGTTGGCGTTGTGCGCCTTGTGGTTCTTAGGCAAGACCGTGCGTAAGCAATTCTTGAACGGAGAAGAATTGTTCGCCCGCTGGCGACGAAACGAGCAAGTTATCCTGGCGTTTTGGCATAGTCGGATTCTTCTCATGCCGTTCCCGTATCGTGGCGCGAAAGCGTGCATCATGAACAGCATTCATCGCGACGGTGAGATCATCACGCGCGTCATCAAACGCTTTGGCATCAAGGCCGTACGTGGATCTTCGACCCGAGGATGGATAGGCGGCTTGAAAGGTATGCTTCAAGCGTATCGGCAAGGGTATGATCTCATTGTGGTGCCTGATGGACCGCGCGGCCCGCGTTGCAAAGCGAAGCCAGGCGTTTTACAACTTGCCCGCGCTACTGGCGCGCCGATTTTTCCCGTGACCTATGGCGCCGCCTGGAAAATGATAGTCGGCAGTTGGGATCGTCTGTTGATCCCCTTCCCCTTCAGCCGTGTCACTTATGTAGCCGGACAGCCCATTACTGTCCCCGCTGACGCTTCCCCCGAGCTCCTGGAAGCAAAACGGCAAGAGCTGGAAAACTCTTTGATCGCCATTACTACCCTGGCGGATGCATTGTGTGCTTCGCCACAAGCAGCAAAGCCCGCGAAGGCCCTGGTCTCCAAGCACACCTCTCACACGTCCTCATAACTCTCATTATTGTATCGTGATCGCTGCTCAAGTTGTCTACAATGTTTTGCTGACTGCGCTTGCGGTTCCTACTCTGCCCTTTGCCGGCGCCGCGCTTGTACTGCGTCCTCGTTACCGCCTTGGGCTTTCGCAGCGTTTGGGTTTTGCTCCAACAGAGGTGCGGCAACGCCTCCAGGGTCAACATCCCGTGTGGGTCCACGCTCCGTCAGTAGGGGAAATTCTCGCAACGAGACCATTCTTGCAGGAACTGAAACAAGTGTTTCCTGATACCCCAATTCTCCTTTCCGCGTTGACGCCGACGGCGTACACTGCGGCGCGCGAAAAGATCTCGGAGGCGGATGCCGTCATGTATTTTCCGCTTGACCACCCGCTTTTCATTGCCCACGTCTTAAGACGCATTACCCCCAGGGTGTTTTTCTTTACGGAAACCGAGATGTGGCCGAATTTTTTACTGGCGCTTGCGCACCGTCATATTCCCACATTTCTGGTGAGCGGCCGGTTTTCCGCCCGCGCTTTGGCGCGTTATCGTCACCTGAGCCCGCTGTTCTGCACCGTCTTCCGTAGCCTGACTCGCTGCTGTATGCAGACTGCTGCAGATGCCGATAGACTGATCGCGGCTGGCGCGCCTGAAGCGCAAGTTGCCGTCACTGGCAACTTCAAAATGGACTGTGCAAGCGAAGGAGGAACACAAGGACTCACCGTGCTCCGCGAGCTTGGGCTCGCAGATCGTCCTCTGCTGATCGGCGCCAGTACACATCCAGGAGAGGAGGAATTTTTGTTGCGCGTGTGCCGCCGTCTCCGTGCTGAAATTCCGCCGCTTCTGCTTCTCTTGGCTCCCCGTCATCCGCAACGATTTGCTGAAGTGGAGCAGTTGTTGGCGCGCGAACATTGTCGATACGTGAAGCGCAGTCAAGACGGCGTCACGACCTCGCAGCAGACCGAAGTCTTTCTTCTCGATACTCTAGGAGAATTGGCCTCTTTCTATCGCGCCGCCACGGTAACGTTCGTAGGGGGCAGCCTGGTGAAAGGCCCCGGCGGCCATAGCGTCATCGAACCAGCGCTGGCGCGAACGCCGGTGTGTTGTGGTCCGTATGCCTGGAATTTTGCTACGATCGTAGAACAACTTGTTCACACTGGCGGCGGCTGTGTCGTCAGGACCGAAGAAGAGTGTTACGCACGACTTCGCCCTTTCTTTCTTGATCCGCAAAAGGCCCAGGAAGCTGGAGGCTATGCGTACAAGGTGATGAAACAAGGGCAAGGAGCCGTCAAACGAACCGTGGCGGTCATAATGGACGCACTGCAACAGCGGCAAGCGCTTGCCTTTGTTTTTTTGCCTTTTGTTTTTTATTCTTTTTTGCCTGCCCTTTGCCCATGACCTCTCTTCAGCGATGCATCCGTACGATTTGGGGGCGCAAAGGGTGGACAGGCAAGCTCGGGTGGCTTGTCCTCGCTCCTCTATCGTGCGGCTTTTCCCTCATCGCACGCGGACGTAATCAGCTGTACAGCCGGCGCTGGCTGTCAGTTCACCATCCCACACTCAAGGTTGTCAGCGTAGGCAACCTAACGGTTGGCGGAACAGGCAAAACCCCTGTCGTGCTCTGGCTGGCGCACGCGCTCAGAGCGCACGGTCATAATGTAGGCATTCTCAGCCGTGGCTACAAAGGCGCCAATACCCAGGCGCCGGTTATTGTTGGCGCAGGAGGTCAGCTCTTAGCGACTCCTGAGGAAGCAGGCGACGAACCGATTATGCTCGCGCGCTCATTTCCTGGAGTGGTCATCGCTTGCCGTCACCGTATGGCCGGAATCCAGCTTGCCCAGGAGCAATTCGGCGTAGACATTGTCATTCTCGATGACGGGTTCCAACATCGTCGCCTTGGGCGTGATGTTGATATTCTCCTGTTTAATAGTCAGAATGAATTGCCCAATCACTGGCTGTTGCCAGCCGGACCATTTCGCGAGCCGCTCTCGGCAGCACGACGAGCCGATGTGGTCATCATCACCAAAGGCGATGTCGTACGGCAAGGAGAAACTCCGACATGGCTACAGCGCGTTTTTCCTTACCAACAATCCATCTACTCTGGACGACTGGAGCCCGTCGCGCTTGTCAGCACGGAACAACGACAGTGGCGGGAATTACCGCTGACGGCGTTAAGTGGTAAACGCATCCTCGCGCTGGCGGGCATTGCCGACCCTGCGCCGTTCTACCAAACTCTGCAAGAGTGGGGGGCAAAGATTGTAGAGGTCATGGAATTTTCCGACCATTACCAGTACGCTCAGACCGACTGGCAAGCGATTTCCGCGCTTGGTCAGAAGGTAGATCTTATTGTGACGACGGAGAAGGATCTCGTAAAGCTAGAGCGCTTTCCCTTTGCGACGGGAAAACTTGTGGCGCTCCGCGTGCGCATGAGTATTGACCGCGAAGATCTCTTCCTCGCGGAGATTGAACGCCGCCTTACGAACACAGAATAATACGCGTATGGCCGCTCCCTTTTTGATTCGCGCAGTACAGGACCTGCTTACAGATATTCCCCCCGAGGGCAAAATCTTGCTGGACGTCAGTTGCAAAGAAGGCGACGTGCTGCGGGCGTTACAATCACGTGGGTTTTCCTTGCGAGGCACGAACTATGAACCATCAGGTCCTGGAGTGGATGGAATTCCAATCGATTATGACGTCGATCTGCTTAAGCCGTTGCCCTATGATGACGCCAGTTTTGATATTATCTTGCTGATCGAAGTGATTGAACACCTAGAAAATCATCGCGTAGCTGTCAGTGAGTTAGCGCGGATTCTCAAACCTGGCGGCGTCCTGATTCTGACGACCCCGAATATTATGCGTCTCAATTCCCGATTGCATTTTTTCTGGAGCGGCTATCATAAGACGAAGCGGCGCTTCATCCCTTTTCATACGCCGCTTGATCAGGCGCATCGGTTTCATAACTATCCTATTGACCTGCCACTCCTGTATTACCTGTGCCTTCAGAACCATCTGGAACTTGAGCGGATCGGCAAGAGTAAAGTGAAGCCCTATTCCCGTCTGCTGTTTGCCGTGTTTGGGCTGCCGGTCATGGCCTATACATGGTATACATTATTATTACGGGAAAAGGAGGCGGCGCAAAGACAAGAAAACCGCCGCCTGGGTTCGTGGCTCTTAAGCCCGCGGACACTCATGGAAGACAACCTGGTGTTACGGTTTCGGAAGCAAGAGGCCCGTCAGAACTGTATCAACATGAGGAAGGAGGGTGCCGCGTATGGCGCTGAGTAAAGAACTCCTTGATATTCTCGTTTGTCCGCAATGCAAAGGAGACCTCGAGCTGACTCCCAATCAAGACGGCTTGATCTGCCAGGCGTGCAAACTGTGCTATCCAATCAAAGACGATATCCCAGTCATGCTTATTGAAGAGGCAACCAAGATTGGCTGACAGAAGGGAAAAAGTTTTTCTTCCACGCGTAAGCAAAGGTTGCCTTTCTCTTTGGGAGAGAGTCTAAGGTGAGGACATACGGCTCTGAGCCTCCATGTGAAAATTACTTATAAGCCGCTGTAGCGATGCCTCATTGCTTTTCCAATCCTCAATCTTTTGCCCCTCACCCACGGCTGCTGGTTGCCCAGACTGGCTTTCTTGGCGATGTGGTGCTGACCACGCCGTTAATCGCCGAACTACGCCGCCGTTTATCGCCTGCGTCACTGACTGTGCTCACCACTCCGCAAGCGCGCCCTCTCCTTGAAGCGCACCCGGCGGTGGACCGGGTGCTGGTGGATGCGAAGCGGGCAGACGGCAAAGGCGTCCTTGGCTTACTGAGGACGGCGCGGCAATTGCGGCGTGAGCAATTCACCATCGCTGTCGCGCCGCATAAGTCACTGCGCACCGCATTATTGCTAGCGCTGGCGAGCATTCCTCAACGCATTGGCTTTCGTCACAGTCCAGGGTGGTTTCTCTACCATCGCACGGCCTCACGGGACCGCGACCGCCATGAAGTCGAGCGGATACTGTGCCTTCTGCGCGCCTTTGGCGCCGAACCGGAAGAGTGTGAGCGCCGTCCGTTCCTAGCCTATGGAGAGACCGCGTGTAAGCACGCGCGCCAGCTGCTCCGTTCGGCTCACATCGAAGAACATGAACCGGTCTTCATTGTCTGTCCAGGTTCGGTCTGGCCGACAAAGCGCTGGACGGTTGCGGGGTATGCGGCGCTTGTGACGCGCCTCGCTCAGGACTACGGCAAGGTCTTGATTTGCGGCGGGCCGGAGGACGCCGCTATAGCCCAGGCCGTGCATGAGCAATCCGCAAGAAAGGGCGTTAATCTCGTCGGCCAAGCCGACCTCCAAACTTTCATAGCGCTCATTGATCGCGCTCGGGTGGTGATCAGCAATGATAGCGCGCCAATGCATATCGCCGTAGCTCGCAGTATTCCCGTCGTCGCGATTTTTTGTGCTACCACGCCGGGTCTTGGGTATGGACCATACAGCGAACGCGCAATTGTCGTCGAAAAGAAAGACTTGTCCTGCAGACCGTGCAGCAAGCATGGCACGGTTGCGTGCCCACGCGGCACGGCAGCATGTATGCGCCTGATCACAGTCGATGAGGTGCTGGCTGGAGTGGATCATATGTTGACGCACGCGGCTAACAGTCCGAAGCCGCAGAACCCTCACCTGCCGCGACGAGCACCATGTGGAGTACCGACTTGAATAGCAGCGCCAATAGAGAAAACATATCAAGGTGTAGATTGCTTCATAGGGACGACCCCCTGTGGTCGCCCAGGAGGCGGGTAGGCACAAGGGCCTGCCCCTGCCATGCACGACCGAGGTCTCGCGTTGCCGACCTATGGCTTAGCGCGTCAGATATATAGTATGGTCACGTTGCGAGATCATTTTGAAGAACTGAATATCGCCTCTTCGAGAGACGCGGCTGCTCTTGCCGCGCAAGGCAAGCGAGCAACTATCTGGAATTTAGCGGCGACTCCGTTTCTGACATTTCTGCATGTGTATATATGGCGCGGCAAGTATCGGAACGGCGTGGCTGGCGTCGTGGAGGCAATGTTCTCCTCCTATGAGGTCTTTGTCCGCTACGCCAAACTGTGGGAACTCCATCATGTGACGACAAAAACCCCTCCTCTCTCTCGGTCATGACGCCCCGTACCGTCCCTTCAGGTTTTGTTGAGTTACGACAGGACGCCCAAGTCTGGTGGGTGAAGGAAGGGTGGGAACATTTAGTCCCAAGTGCACTGAGAGCTTTCGCTAGCAGTCGGTCATCAATCCTGAAACGACCCGCAACTGGAGGCCGTGGATACGTACAGCGGCTCCCTCTCGGCCACGGCGCGTCCGCCATCCTTCGGCGTTATCATCGTGGCGGTTTTCTGCGTCATTTCGTCCACGACACGTATTGGGACCGCCCCTTCCGTCCGCTAGCTGAACTAACCTGTACGGAAGCAGCCCGCCTACGGGGAGTTCCCGCCATCGAGACTCTCGCCGCGGGAATTGAATGGCGACCATTTGGTCTCTATCGCGGCGTCTTTATTTCTCGGGAAATCACTGGCGCTGTCAATATGTGGGAATGGCTGCAGGGGACAAATACTCAGTCGGAGCGAAGAGCAATCATCGACGCAACGGCTCGAACTGTTGCTTCTTTACACGCGGCGGGCGTCTACCACGCCGACCTGAACCTGACTAATATTCTAGTGCGGCCAAGCCCCTCTCCCCAAGCCTTTATCATCGATTTTGATCGGGCACGGCTCTTTCCAGGCCCTCTCCTTCAGCATCTACGGCAACGCAACCTTCGCCGCTTGCGCCGTTCGTTGCAAAAGCTCGACCCGCGCGGCCACTGGTACGGTCCGGATGATCTGGAAACGTTCTGCGCTACATATAACGCGCACTATGCTGTGTTAGCCCCCCGTCCTTGACAGCAGAAGCAAGAGCAGGAAAAACGACTAAAATCTTAATACTTATTAGCCTCTACGATAGAGAAAGCAGAAAGAGTCGTCGCTTTATCATGCTGTTTTTTGTTTGTCTTTATCGTGTTGTCTTTGCCATATCCCCTCATGCCACAGCGAATTCTCATTGTCCTGCTCGGCGCCATTGGCGATGTCACGCGGGCATTGCCCTTGCTGACCCGGCTGCGCAGCGCCTACCCTGCGGCGTACATTGCCTGGGCGGTTGAGCCAGCCGCCGCATCGCTTGTAGAATCGCATCCAGCGCTCAATGAAGTGATTGTGTATCGAAGGGCGCAAGGAATCTTTGCCTTTTTGCCTTTTTTGCACACTATACGCCGGAAAAAATTTGACCTTGTGCTTGATCTGCAGCGGCATGCAAAGAGCGGTTTGATTAGCTGGTGGTCTCGTGCGCCAGTTCGTCTTGGTTTTCACCGCACCAATACCAAAGAAGGCAATTGGCTGTTTAACACACACACGATTGATCCAGTGCCAGACTTTTCACTCAAGCTCGATCAATATCTCAAATTTGCCGAAGCCTTACAGTTGCCGGAGAAGGAAATCCGCTTTGATCTTCAGCTCCGCCGAGACGAAGACCTCAGAATCGACACGTTGCTTCTGCACACTCCTCGGCCTTTTGCCGCTTTTTTTCTGGGGTCGCGCTGGCCGAGCCGCTTTTGGTTTCCTGAGGCGACTGCGGCAGTGGCGCGCAGCCTCATTCATCATTATGGTATGGGAGTTGTTCTGCTCGGCGGGCAAGACGAAGCGCCGTTTGCTCAAGAAATAGCTGACGCAGTAGGAGCCGATGTCACCGACCTGACTGGCAAAACAAGCCTGCGCGACCTTGTAGGAATCTTTGCGCAGGCACGCTTTGCTCTGGGGCCGGATTCTGGTCCCATGCATATCGCTGCCGCCACCGGCATTCCCGTCATTTCGTTGTGGGGCGCCACTAGTCCTCTCCGTTCAGCCCCCTGGGGCTCTGCTGAGTTTGTGATACAAGGAACAGCGGCGTGCAGTCCATGTTATGTGCGGCGTTGTCCGATCGATCGACGTTGCATGCAACAGATCACCCCAGAACAGGTATTAACGGTTATTCGCATGATATTGCAGCGCGAAGAAACTCGTCGGCCATTCGCCGTCGGCAGTGCGCTTCTCGCATGAACACGACTCGCCTCTGGTTTGTGACTAGTGAGCATGCTCGTCGCTCAACATTTTGCGCTCGACACGCAATACTGCCATGACTCGTCCGAATATTCTTTTTCTTCTTATTGATTGCCTTCGGGCGGACGCGATCTTCAGCGAACAGCGGGGGGCGCGGACGCCAACACTCGATCGGCTTGTTCGTTCAGGGATGGCGTTTACGCAAGCTATCTCTTCGGCGTCGTCTACTACTCCTTGCGTTGCAAGCTTATTGACCGGAACCTATTCGTTTGAGCATGGTATTCGTTCAATTTTCGGACTCAAACTGAATCCGGCAGTTCGCTCCCTTATCGAAGCCTTTCGCGAGTACGGTTATCACACTTATGCTGAAGTGAGCGGCCCCCTCTTCCCTGAAACGTCATTGGATCGTGGCTTTGACTTCTATCACTGCCGGGAAGCGGCAGCCTATCTTTCAAGTTCGTGGGGCATAGATTTGCGCCAACGGCTTCGTGGCGGCGCCTTTAAGCTGCCATGGCTGCTCTTTCTGCACGTATGGGAGCTACATCATCCCCGACACATCCTTCCCGCGTTCCGTAGTCGCACGTATGGACGGAATCGCTATGAGCGTGCGATCTCCTCGCTTGATGCAGAACTGGCGACCCTCGTGGAGGCGCTTCCGCATAATACGCTGGTTGTCCTGCATGGCGATCATGGAGAACGAGTGGTCAAAACAGATATACAATACCGTCTCTACCGGCTCGTTCGCGACCTTCTCGGCCGAAAAACACAAAAGAGAGAAGGGCACGAGATGGATGTCTACGAAGACCTCATCCGCGTGCCGCTCGTCTTTAGCTCGCTCAATGGCGGCGGACAGCTTACCCTTCGCCCCGGGGTGTGCGACCCACAACTTGTTCGTCAAGTTGACGTCTTTCCAACCCTGTTAGATCTCGTGGGTGCACCGCCGCCGCCTCTCCATGGACACAGCCTTAAGTCAGCGCTCTTCAACGGAACACGGCTTCACCTGGAAGCGTATCTCGAAGCCTTTCTCCGTATACGATCAAATCCGCGCGACCGGCGTGTTGGCTGGCGCACTGAGGAGTGGAAGTACATTTACGCTCCGCAAAACCCGCAACTCCCGGAGGAACTCTACCATTTGCCCAGCGATCCACGCGAGCGAAAAAACCTGGCGACGCGGCGGCCCGACATTGCGGCTTTACTGCGGAGTCGGATCGAAACGCTGCAAAGAAGCGCTCGCGCCACCGACCCTGGAGTGGTAATGAGCGCAGAAGAGAAAGCGGCTATTGAAAAGCGCCTCACGGATCTGGGATACATGTAACATGTATGATCCACATCCTCACTGAGGCATGCTGGTGAAAGAGAAACGCTAACTCTATGCAGAACGACCGGCTTCTGGCAGGAATAGAGGCTACGGTTCCTTACGAGTGTCTATGAGCGCCGCCTCCTCCCAACTGACGACGGTGTTCTGTGCTCCCGAGCACCCAGAACTCGAGCAACTTGTGACGCTTCCTCTGGAACAGTGGCCACAGGCGTATCTCCTCAAACAGAACAAGGGTACGACTGTCACATTACTCAAAGCCTCAGCCGGAGCAGTCGTGGTAAAACATCACCGGTTAACAACCTGGCGTCGATGGGCGGACGCCATGCTGCGCGGCTCTCCAGCGCGCCGCGCCTGGATGGGCGCCCAGCTTCTCCAAGCACAGGGGTTCCCTATTCCCCGCCCGCTTGGTGTGTTCGAGAAGCGCATCAATAACGTCCTCAGCGAAAGTTGGTATTGCAGCGAAGGCTTGTTGGCGCAACTTCCGCTTGATCTCTACTGGCGACGTCAACACTCACACTGGACAGTGCGGCAGCGGCGCAACTTTCTGCGCGCGCTTGCCCAATTCTTACGGGATTTCCACGCCTCTGGTCTCTATGCCGGAGATATGCGCGACGCGAATTTATTAGTTGAAGAAGCTCCACCTGATCAGTGGAAATTTTATCTAGTAGATTTTGATCGCATCATTCATGCTGACAACCTTGGTCGGCAACGCCGCTTGAAGAACCTCGTTCAGCTCGAACGTACAATTGGACGCAGCTTGCATGTCAGCGATCGCTTGTTTTTTCTCTACTGTTACCTTGGCGATCCGTTGCCGCCCCTTGCCGAGAGGCGAAGATTCATCCGGCAACTTGTGCGTTTACGTGATCGCAAGGACCGGGAATATGCGCGGCGGCGACGCAGACAACACCGGCATCTGGCAAGAGCGTTATACGCGTCTGCGACTCCCTTGAGCGTGGAGCCTCGCGTCCCTCCTCCAGCAACGACAACGCGTGAGCCGATCTCCTGTTGCATTATTTGTTTTAATGAAGAACCCAATATTCGCCGCTGTCTGGAGAGCGTGAAATGGTGTGACGAGATTGTAGTGATCGACTCATTCTCGACGGACCGCACGGTAGAAATCTGCCGAGAATACACGAGCCGTATTATCCAACGTCCCTGGCCTGGCTACGTGGAGCAAAAACGTTTTGCACTGGCCCAAACCACGCATGAATGGGTGCTCAATGTCGATGCGGATGAAGAAGTTTCTCCAGGGCTACGACAGGAAATTCTGTTCGTCCTTCAGCGCAATGATCCTGCGGTCGATGGCTTTTATATTCCTCGCCTGGTCTACTATCTTGGACGTTGGTGGCGACGCGGCTGGTATCCCGGATATCGGTTACGCTTATTTCGCAAAGCAAAAGTCCGCTGGGGAGGCGTTGATCCACATGAAAAAGTCTTGCTGCGCGGTCATGCCGACCGGCTCCATGGAGATTTGTACCATTACACGTATGAGAATATCAGGGATCATTTGCAGGCTGTCAATGGTTTAACCGATGTTGCAGTGCGTGAGCACGCGCTTCGGGGGAAACACACCAAAGCGCGAGAGCTGCTGCTCCGTCCTTTCTGGCGCTTCTTGCGCTTTTACTTGTTACGCGGCACTGTCATGTATGGAGTTCCCGGCTTTTTTGTCGCAGTCACTTCGGCATTTTATGTCTTCCTCAAATACGCCAAGCTCTGGGAACAGACGGCGCGACGCCCCTCATCGTCTCAAGATTCTCCACATCGATCCAGAGAAAGCGTGGGGAGGCGGCGAGGCGCAAGTCTCGGAATTGACGACATATCTGCACAACTCGGGGCACTGCTCCATCGTCGCTGCTGATCCGCAAGGCGCGCTGTTTGCACGGCTCGTCCAGGCAGGGCTGCCGGTAGTTCCTCTCCGGATTCGGAATCACTTCGATTTTCTCGCCGGATTGCGACTACGCCGACTTGTCCAGGCAGGACAGTTCGATATCGCTCATTTCCACACCGCTCGAGCCCATGCTCTTAGTCCCTGGTTACAAGGACTAGGCGTCTCACGACTTGTGACACGGCGGATGGACTATCCTATACGTCCAGGCTTGCTCACCCGCTTGTTGTATCTTCACAGTGTTGATAAGATCGTAGCGATCTCCCAGGGCGTGCAAACCGCGTTAATCACAGGAAGAATACCAGCGGAGCGCATTCGTTTGATCCCGAGCGGCGTCCCTACCGCCCGCTTTACTCGCAATCCTCTCGTGCGAGAGCGTGTTCGCGCTCAGTGCGGCGTTGCGGCACATGTTCCCCTCGTTGTTGCAGTGGGGGCCCTGGTGGCTCGCAAAGGTCATAGCTTACTGCTTGCCGCAGCGCATATTCTGAAAGAGCAAGGCTATGATATGCGCTATTGCATTAGCGGGGAGGGACCGTTGCGTCCTACGTTGGAGGCTCAAGCGCAAACGCTCGGAATTGCCCCTGAGGTGCAATTTATTGGTTTCTGTTCCGATATTCCAGGACTTTTGGCGGCAGCAGATTTGTTCGTTCATGTACCGCTCCATGAAGGGCTGGGAGTCGCCGTTATCGAAGCGCTTGCCGCCGGTCTCCCGATTATTGCAAGCCGTGTTGGCGGCATTCCAGAGCTTATTGAAGATGGAAAAACAGGGCTTCTTATTCCCCCTCGCGATAGTATCGCGTTAGCAACTGCTCTCATTCGTCTTGTGAGCGCTCCTCAATTGGCTTCCACACTCGCTCACACAGGACAAGAGTTTGTTCGTCATCGGTTTGATACTCTTGTGATGGCAAAGGCGAATGAGGCTTTATATAGAGAGGTGCGCGCCGATACGTCTTAAGAACCTATGAGACTCCACACTGCAGAAAAATCAAAGGGCGAACAGAACTAGGACAGAACGCCCGATCGGGTAAAATTGCCCATATACAATTTTTCGAAATTCTTGAGAAAGAGAGCAATTAACATGGTGCGGAAATTAAATATATAACATTTTCGCCCGATTTGTAATCGAGCTCAACTAATCTCCCCGGGTTAAAAAGAAAAATTTCTTTTGTTTTTCCAACCTTACGCATTTTTCTCCAAGGGGGGAAAGATGGTATCTAGTTTGCTGAAGTACACTCACCAAATGCCCAAAGAACATCTCATGCTTGCCAATATTCCGGATCGTCAGTGGTATGTCGTGTACTCAAAGCCGCGGAGAGAAGAATTTGCTCAGACGCACCTCCGCCGCAAAGGGCTCGAGGTCTTTTTCCCGCAACTCGCTCTGCCGTATCCTCGCCCTAGACAAGGCCATATTGTTCCTCTCTTTCCTAATTATCTCTTTGTCCGTCTTCAACTGCCTGAGGAATATAATTACGCGATTTGGTCGCCAGGCGTCAAAACCATTGTGAGTTTCAATGGCGTTCCTTCTCCGATTGATGAAGCAATCGTTCTCTTTCTCAAAGAGCAAGCGAATGCCCAGGGCGTGATTCAAGGTCGTTCTAACCTAACTGTTGGACAAGAGGTGCGGATTAAGGGAGGCCCTCTTGACGGCCTGATTGGAATTATCCAAGATCCTCCAGATGCACGGGGGCGAGTCGGCGTGTTAATGCAACTTCTCAGTCGTCCGGTTAAGGTGGCAGTCCCCCTGCAGTTTGTGGAAAACAATTCAATATTAGTCGGTAGAGGTTCGGAATATCGCCTGGCTAATCGGTAAGACGACAGTCCGGCCTCTCTATTCTCCGGAGAGAGGCGAAAAGCCTCTCAGGGCGGAGCTACGTCTATCGACTGCCATGCTCTCTCGGGAGGCGGAGATATTTTCACGATATCGCGCAGTAAATTTCCTTTGAAAAGCGATTCTGAGCTGTAACCGGACGCTCGCTTTTCTTCAAAGCGTTTGGTATTTTCCCTCAGCTAGTCGGAGCGCGTCACCGTCTCGGTTTCTAAAAGAAGCTGTTCGATATCTCGCAGATCCGTTTGCTTACTCCTGAAGCAACTGAACACCGAATCTCGCGAAATTATCCCGAGAGGGTTCACGACCCCTTGATATGTGAATTCATTTTCACAGATGATTGTCTCGCATAGACCCCTGATCGTTGAGAGCTGAAAGGCCTTAAGAGCTCTTCGCGATCCGCATATCTTTGACCCCAAGTCGACGATTTCCTAGAAGCATTTCCAGTCATCCCCAGAGAGGAGCAATTGCTATGCATAGGATGGCGTCTACTAACGATACAGCACCTGCTGTACTTGTTGTTGACGACGACCCAGACCTCACGGATTTGCTGAGCCGTTTTCTCTCCAGGCAAGGCATGAAAACTCTCGTGGCCTCAAATGGACCGCAATGTCTGGAAATTGTGCGAGACTATCCAGGCATTGACGTTATTGTGCTAGACATCATGATGCCTGAGATGGACGGGCTGCAAGTCTGCGCAGCCCTCAAACAAATGGAAACTGCGCGCACCATTCCCATTATTCTCCTCACTGCACGTGATGACGTTTCTACCCGGCTTGCCGGAGTCGCATTAGGGATCAGCGAGTTCATCGTGAAACCCGCAAGCGGCCGAGACTTAGTCGCTCGCATTCACCGACAAGTCGCAGCAAACCGTGCAGCTCGCGTTATAGATAAGTGTTGAGGCCTTCTCCTCTCTATAGTGACACCCAGCTCGTGGGGTTCTCGTCCCTCTAGCACATGTTCATCTTGGCCTATTGCCTCAAACGCGGTTGTTGCCTCACCCCCACCATTCTCTCCTCCCATTTTTCTCTCCTTTTTTTCTCCCAGGTCTTTGCTGATCCTATCCCGTTCATTCTTTAGCCTGCTCTTCAGCTCCCCTTACACTTGTTCCACTTTGCATTCCTTGACAATTGCGCCCTCGCCAAAGGTCCATTGCTATGGTACTGAAGTCGCAGTCTGAATAGGCCAAGCGCATCAAAGAGAAAGGAATTGAGCTCTCTTCAAAACGTGGCGAGACAAAATAGTTCTCTGATGCAGGTCCTGCGTTGTTTCACACGTGCGCGCGTGCTTGTCATCGGCGACCTCATGCTAGATCGGTATATTTGGGGTCGAGTACAGCGTATTTCTCCAGAAGCTCCTATTCCTATCGTCCAGATTACAAGAGAAAGCCTCCACGCCGGCGGTGCAGCCAACGTGGTCGCCAATATTCGAGCGCTTGGCGGACAGGTCACAACCTGCGGCGTCGTCGGCAAAGATTCCGAAGGAACAAGGCTAGTGCACGAACTATCGACGATAGGCGCGAGCACGGCCGGGGTTATCACGAGTCGGCTGACGCAGACAACGACCAAGACTCGGATCATCGCCCATAATCAACAGGTTGTACGGCTCGATCGGGAGCAAGAAGACCTAGACAGTCGTGTCCGAGCGCGCCTCCATACGTTTGTGGCTCGCCACATAGATCAGTTCGATGTGGTGGTGGTCTCAGATTATGGCAAAGGAGCGATCGATTCTACACTTCTCACCCTGCTGGCGGATTTGCGACGACAACGACGCTTTTTGTATTTGATTGATCCGAAGCGAAAAAATTTCCGGTATTATCGTAGAGCCAGTCTCGTGAAACCAAACCTTGCGGAAGCCGCTCTGGCCGCAGGAATGGAGATCAAGAGCGCCCAAGACTTGAGTCTTGCGGGGACTCGTCTTTTAGATCTATGGCAAGCCGAGGCGGTGTTAGTCTCTCGTGGAGAAGAAGGGATGAGTTTATTCAAGAGCGGGGCCTCTCCTCAGCATTTTCCAGCAACCGCTCGAGAGGTTTTTGATGTTACTGGCGCAGGAGATACGGTGTTAGCCATCTGCGCGCTTGCATTAGGAGCAGGCGCTACCCTAGAGAACGCGACTATCCTCGCGAACTACGCCGCAGGGGTGGTTGTTGGCAAGGTCGGCACGGCAACGGTCAACCTTCAAGAACTCGAAGCGATATTGTCAAAAAAGAGGCTGCAATGAGAAGTATGACCGGGTACGGCAACGGCTCCGCCACCTTTCCAGGCGGACGACTCACTGTCGAATTACGCACGGTGAACCATCGCTTCATGGAAATCAAAA